>NZ_JBSVCZ010000017.1:0-136226 GCF_054072955.1 Streptomyces sp. SS8 | reverse complement strand
CGGGGCCCCCCCCCCCCCCCGGGGGGCCGCGGCCCCCCCCCCCGGGGGGGGGGGGGCCCCCCCCCCCCCGCCGCCCCGGGGGGGGGGGGGGGGCCCCCCGCGGCCCCCCCGCCCCACCAACCCTGCCCCAGCACCCTGGAGACGGTGAAGCGATGACCCGCGTGATCGCCGGAGCGGCCGGCGGACGACGCCTGGCGGTACCGCCGGGCCAGGGCACCCGCCCGACCTCCGACCGGGCGCGCGAGGGGCTGTTCTCCACCTGGGAGTCGCTGCTCGGCCCGCTGGCGGGCCTGCGGGTGCTCGACCTGTACGGGGGCTCGGGCGCGGTCGGCCTGGAGGCCCTCTCGCGCGGCGCGGCCCACGTCCTGCTGGTCGAGTCCGACGCCCGGGCCGTGCGCACCATCCGCCAGAACGTCCGCGGCCTCGGCCTGCCCGGCGCCGAGGTACAGGCCGGCCGCGCGGAGCAGACAGTGCGCGCGCAGGCCCCCGCGGAACCGTACGACGTGGTGTTCCTCGACCCGCCCTACGCCGTCGGGGACGAGGAGTTGCGCGAGATCCTTCTCACACTCCGTGCCCGGGGGTGGCTCGCGGGCGGCGCCCTCGCCACCGTGGAACGGAGCACCAGGGGCGGCGAATTCCGCTGGCCCGCCGGTTTCGAGGGGCTGCGGTCGCGCCGCTACGGCGAGGGGACGCTCTGGTACGGTCGCGCCGCCGAAGAAGCCGAAGAGGTCACCGACGCGTCATGACCCGTACGGAGAGCGAGGAAACGCCAGTGCGCCGCGCCGTCTGTCCGGGGTCCTTCGACCCCATCACCAACGGACACCTCGACATCATCTCCCGCGCCTCCAGGCTCTACGACGAGGTGTACGTCGCGGTGATGATCAACAAGTCCAAGCAGGGCCTCTTCGCCGTCGAGGAGCGCATCGACCTGATCCACCAGGTCACCGCCGAGTACGGCAACGTGCGTGTGGAGGCCTTCCACGGACTGCTGGTGGACTTCTGCAAGCAGCGCGACATCCCGGCCATCGTCAAGGGCCTGCGTGCGGTCAGCGACTTCGACTACGAGCTGCAGATGGCCCAGATGAACAACGGGCTGTCCGGGGTGGAGACGCTGTTCGTGCCCACCAACCCGACCTACAGCTTCCTCTCCTCCAGCCTGGTCAAGGAGGTCGCGGCCTGGGGCGGCGACGTCTCCCACCTGGTGCCGCCCCAGGTGCTCCAGGCCCTGCGCGAGCGGCTGTCCCGCCCCTGACGCGTCCGGCCGCCCGCCGCCGGCCCCCGGCCGGTTCAGGGGAGCGGACGCGCCCGTGCCCGGACCGGTTCCCGCATCCGCTGTCGCACCGGCGGCCGCTGCCCGTACAGTCGCTCCCGTGGACGTACAGCAGAAACTCGACGACATCGTCGCGGCGGTCGAAGGCGCCCGCTCCATGCCCATGTCGGCCTCCTGCGTGGTCAACCGCGCGGAGCTGCTGGGGATGCTGGAGGAGGTGCGGCAGGCGCTGCCGGGCTCGCTCGCCCAGGCCCAGGAGCTGATCGGCGACCGGGAGCAGATGATCGCCGAGGCCCGGCAGGAGGCCCAGCGGATCATCGACTCCGCACAGGCCGAACGCGGATCGCTGGTCTCCGGCACCGAGATCGCCCGCCGTGCGCAGGAGGAGGCCGACCGCATCCTCGCCCAGGCGCGTCAGGAGGCCGAGGGGATCCGGGCCGAGGCCGACGACTACGTCGACAGCAAGCTCGCCAACTTCGAGGTCGTCCTCAGCAAGACCATAGGCTCGGTCGACCGCGGGCGGGAGAAGCTGCTGGGCCGGGCCCCGGGCACCGACCCCTACGGCGAGGAGGGCGGCGAGGACATCCCGGAGCGCTCCGCCGACCCCGCCGAGCTGCGGGGGCGCGCCGACGCCTATGTGGAGGCACAGTTCCGGGCCTTCGAGGCGGTGCTGTCCAAGACCCTGGAGGCGGTCGGGCGCGGCCGGCAGAAGCTCACCGGCCACCGGCCCATCGACGAGCTGGGCGCCCATCTGGCCGCCCAGGACGAGCACGGGCAGCAGAGCGACGCCGACTACCTCGCGGACCTCGCCGCGGTCTCACACGAGCCGCAGCCGTCTCAGCCGCCCCGGCAGACGCCGCGGGTCCCCGCGCAGCCGCCGCAGCAGCCCGTGTACGAGCCGCAGCAGCCGCAGCAGGATCCGTACGCCTACCAGCAGGGCGGTTACGGCTATCCGCAGGAGGGCTATCCGCAGGAGTACGGGCAGCCGCAGCAGGATCCGTACGCGTATCAGCAGCAGTCCCCGCCGCAGCCCGCCTACCAGCCCCAGCAGCCGCAGCAGGGCGGTTACGGCTATCCGCAGGAGTACGGGCAGCCGCAGCAGGATCCGTACGCGTATCAGCAGCAGTCCCCGCCGCAGCCCGCCTACCAGCCCCAGCAGCCGCAGCAGCCCGCGGCGCTCGACGAGACCAGCTTCTTCGACACCAGCATGATCGACATGGAGCAGTTGCGGCAGTACGAACAGGGCCGCTAGCCCCCCGGCCCGGGCGCTCCACCGGTCCGGCGCCCCGTCGGTCCGGTGCCCCGCCGGACCGGATTGGGTCCGGGGCGGCCGGTCCAGTATCCTGGCCCTTCGGTCGTGGTCCGCCCGCGACGTTCGGCTGCCCAGAACGCAGGAATCGGAGCCAGCCGGTGTCAGACCGTAGAAAGCAGGAAGCCCTGAACGCCCCCCTCGACCCCCGTTCCCCCCTCGTGCTGGACACGCGCGAGCTGGGGCGCCGTCCGGGTGCGCTCAAGGAGTTCTCCCGGACGGTCCCGGCTCCCGGGGATCTCGGCATCGAGGTCATCGGGGTGCCGGAGGGCTCGCCCATGGAGCTCGACCTCCGCCTGGAGTCGGTCATGGAAGGGGTGCTCGTCACGGGCACCGCCCGTGCGCGGCTGAAGGGGGAGTGCGTAAGGTGTCTGGAGCCGCTGGAGCAGGAATGCGAGGCGGACTTCCAGGAGATGTTCTCCTACCCCGACGCCGACGACCGGAGCCGCTTCGCGGACACCGGCGACGACGCCGAGGACGAGGAGACGTTCCAACTCGAGGGCGACCTGCTCGACCTCGAGCCCGTGCTGCGCGACGCGGTGGTGCTGTCACTGCCGCTGCAGCCGGTGTGCCAGGAGGACTGCCCCGGACTCTGCCCCCGCTGCGGGGCGAGGCTCGCGGACGACCCCGGGCACGACCACAACGAGGCCGTCGACATCCGGTGGGCGGCTCTCGAAGGACTCGCCGGCTCCATGCGGGACGGCGAGAAGGACGAAGACAACGCACCCCGCACTGCCGGGGACGATCCACAGGAGAAATAGCCGTGGCTGTTCCGAAGCGGAAGATGTCGCGCAGCAACACGCGCCACCGCCGGTCGCAGTGGAAGGCTGCGGTCCCGACCCTGGTGAAGTGCGAGCGCTGCCAGGAGCCCCGTCAGCAGCACATCGCCTGCCCGAACTGCGGCACCTACAACCGCCGCCAGGTCCTCGAGGTCTGATCGGCTGGTGACGGGCTCCATGTCAGACGCCACTACGCCCGGAGACCTCCCCCGCAACGACGGGGGTGGGACGGCGCAGAGGGCGGGTCTGGTGGACGCGGCATCGTCCCACACGCTTCTGGAAGGGCGGCTCGGGTACCAGCTCGAGTCCGCCCTTCTGACGCGTGCGCTGACGCACCGCAGCTACGCGTACGAGAACGGCGGCCTGCCCACCAACGAGCGCCTGGAGTTCCTGGGGGACTCCGTGCTGGGCCTGGTGGTCACCGACACCCTCTACCGCACCCACCCCGACCTGCCCGAGGGCCAGCTCGCCAAGCTGCGCGCGGCGGTGGTCAACTCCCGCGCGCTGGCCGGGGTCGCCCGCGGTCTCGATCTGGGCGCCTTCATCCGGCTCGGCCGGGGCGAGGAGGGCACCGGCGGCCGGGACAAGGCGTCGATCCTCGCCGACACCCTGGAGGCCGTGATCGGCGCGGTCTACCTCGACCGGGGACTGGAGGCGGCCAGCGAACTGGTGCACCGGCTCTTCGACCCCCTGATCGAGGAGTCCTCCAACCTCGGCGCCGGGCTGGACTGGAAGACCAGCCTCCAGGAACTGACCGCGGCCGAAGGGCTGGGGGTTCCGGAGTATCTGGTCACCGAGACCGGCCCCGACCACGAGAAGACCTTCACGGCTGCCGCCCGCGTCGGTGGTGTCGCGTACGGCACCGGCACCGGCCGCAGCAAGAAGGAGGCCGAGCAGCAGGCGGCGGAGGCCGCCTGGCGTGCCATCCGGGCCGCTGCCGACCAACGGGAGGGCCCAAGGGCCGAGAAGGTCTCCTGACCGGCCCGGATCCCACCCCGCCGCGCCTTACGCCCACCCGCCCGGAATCCGGACGGGTGGGCGCGTCGTTCCACCAGTGACCACCCACACCGCCTCCCGCCGACGCGGGATCTCCATCGATGAGGAGCCGTCGTTGCCAGAGCTGCCCGAGGTCGAGGTCGTCCGGCGCGGACTCGAGCGCTGGGTGGGCGGCCGCACCATCGCCGGGGCCGAGGTGCTTCACCCCCGGGCGGTCCGCCGCCACCTCCCCGGGGCGGAGGACTTCACCGGCCGGCTGCGCGGGGCGCGTGTCGGCGCGCCCCGGCGCCGCGGCAAGTACCTGTGGCTGCCGCTCCAGGACACCGGCCAGTGCGTCCTGGCCCACCTCGGCATGAGCGGGCAGCTGCTCGTCCAGCCCCGGGAGGCCCCCGACGAGAAGCACCTGCGCGTCCGCATCCGCTTCGCCGACGACGCGGGCACCGAACTGCGCTTCGTCGACCAGCGCACCTTCGGCGGACTGTCGCTGCACGCCACCACGGGAGACGGCCTGCCCGACGTCATAGCCCACATCGCCCGCGACCCGCTGGACCCGGCCTTCGACGAGGCGGCCTTCCACATCGCCCTGCGCCGCCGCCGCAGCACGCTCAAGCGGGCACTGCTCGACCAGTCCCTGATCAGCGGGGTCGGCAACATCTACGCGGACGAGGCGCTGTGGCGCTCCCGGCTGCACTACGACCGGCCCACCGCCACCCTCACCCGCCCGCGCACCGCCGAACTCCTCGGCCACGTCCGCGACGTGATGAACGCGGCCCTAGCCGTCGGCGGCACCAGCTTCGACAGCCTCTACGTCAACGTCAACGGGGAGTCGGGCTACTTCGAACGCTCCCTGGACGCCTACGGCCGGGAGGGCCTGCCCTGCCGCCGCTGCGCCGCCCCGATGCGCCGCAGCCCCTGGATGAACCGCTCCAGCTACTTCTGCCCGCGCTGCCAGCGCCCGCCCCGCCCGGCGCGCCGAACACCGCCCGGAGACGGCCCAGGGACCGGATCAGGGCTCTGACCCGGGGGATTCTCAGAAGCCGAAGTTCTGCGTCCACCAGGGGCCGCCCTCGGCGAAGTGCGCGCCCACGCCCAGGGTCCGGTAGTCGCAGTTGAGGATGTTGGCGCGGTGACCGGGGCTGTCCATCCAGGCGTCCATCACCGCCTGCGCGTCGGCCTGGCCGCGGGCTATGTTCTCGCCGCCGAGGTTGTCGATGCCCGCCGCCTCGGCGCGGTCCCAGGGGGTGTCGCCGTCGGGGCCGGTATGGGAGAAGAATCCCCGGGCGGCCATGTCCTGGCTGAACTCCTCGGCCAACCGGGCCAGTTCGGGGTCGGCGGTGACCGGCCGACAGCCGGCCTCGGCCCGTTCCAGGTTGACCAGTCTCAGCACCTCCGCCTCGGCGGCCGTCTCCTCGTCGAGGGAGGGGAGGCCGGGCGCGGTGGACTTGAAGGAGGAGGCGGAGGGCTCGCCGGGGCTCTCGGAGGACTCGCGGACGGCGTCGCCGCCCGCGCCGTCCTTCCCCGCCGGGGGCGTACCGCCACGCGACGGGGTGGGCTCGGCCGGCTTCTTCGACGGTGTGGCCTCCGGCTTGTCCGGCTTCCGGTCGCGGGAGGGCCCGGCGTCGGTAGAGGCGGTGCGGCCGTCGCCGGGGCCCGGGGTGGAGCCCTCTCCGCGGTCGTCCGGGGCCGGGGTCGCCGCGCCCCGGGTCCGCAGGTCCCGCAGATCGTCCGGGGCCACGCCGGAGGGAGAGGCGAACCCGCCGACGGTGTAGTCGCCGTTCGGGCCGGGCAGCAGTCCCGAGGCCACCGCCACGGCGCCCATCGCCATCGCGGCCGAGGCTCCGAGGAGGCCGGTGCGGACGGGGACGGCGCTCCGCCTGCGGTGCGGACCGCGGTGGCGCCCGCCCGCCGTGTGGTGGTCGGGGGCGACGGGGGCCGGTGCTGGAACCGGTTCGGCGCGGCGGTGGCGTCCCATCTGCTGCAGTCCTCACGTGATCGGCGTCACTTGTGTCACTCGAAAGAGTGAGTCCCGTTGCGGCGTGACTGTACGGCATCCCCGGGAGGCGCAGGAGCGGACGGCGGAAACGCGGGAGAGGGCGGCGGGCGGGCACGCAGGGGCGGCGCGCGTCCGGATAACGTGCGCCCATGAGTACGAACGAGGAGGGCGCCGGCGCGGGCGCGGCCGGGGAGGCGGTGCGGATGACGGCCTGGGTGCGCGGACGGGTGCAGGGTGTCGGTTTCCGCTGGTTCACCCGGGCCAACGCGCTGCGGATCGGTGGCCTGGAGGGTTTCGCGCTCAATCTCGGTGACGGCCGGGTCCAGGTGGTCGCCGAAGGGCCGCGCGATCGCTGCGAGCTGCTGCTGGAATGGCTCCGAACGGGTGATACGCCGGGCCGGGTCGAAGGGGTGACCGAGATCTGGGGTCCGCCGCGCGGCGGCTACGAGGGCTTCGCGATCCGATGATCCAAAGTGGTTGCCTTTCCCCGCGTGACGTGCAAGGCTGCGGCCAGCGTCACCCCCGTGGAACCCCGCGAGCCCTCCGGCAGATTGAGTGCCGTCGAGTCAAGGCCGCCGGGGCTCGTGGCGTGATCGTGTTGACCGCCAAAACTTTTGGTGAGACTCTGGAAGCCCCGCGCACCGCAGCTGTTCTGCCTTGGGAATGAAGGCCGGACGGCAACCGCGGGTGCGATTCCCTCACGACCCACCACCGTTCCGGTCGGTCACTCAGTGTGGAGGACCATCCATCATGGCAAAGGCGCTTCTCGGTTACGTCGGCGGTTCCGACCCCCGAGTCCTCGCCGAGATGCGACGGCTGCAGCAGCGTGTTCAGGACCTGGAATCCGAGCTGGTACGGATCCAGGCGGAGAACGACGCGCTGTCGGCCGCCGCTGCACGGCACGGCGACTCGTTGCTGGAGAGCATCGACGTATCGAAGGCGGAGCCTGCGCTCACCTGACCTCCCGGTCCGGGGAACGCAGCGCCAAGCCGCTGGAGAAAACTGCAAGGGACGCTTCGGCGTCCCTTCGTCGTTTCCGGCCGGGGCCGTGGCGCTTACCGTGTGATGTGCCCCACCCGTTCGGCGGCGAAACTCGCTTCGGCCGTGAAACGGGCACCTGGGAGTAAAGTCCGGGTACGTGCACCTCAAGAGCCTGACCCTGCGCGGGTTCAAGTCCTTCGCCTCGGCCACGACGCTGCGCTTCGAGCCGGGCATCACCTGCGTGGTGGGTCCCAACGGCTCGGGCAAGTCCAACGTCGTGGACGCCCTGTCGTGGGTGATGGGCGAGCAGGGCGCCAAGTCGCTGCGCGGCGGCAAGATGGAGGACGTCATCTTCGCGGGGACGGCGGGTCCATCCGGCCGCTCCCCGCTCGGCCGGGCCGAGGTCTCCCTGACCATCGACAACTCCGACGGCGCCCTGCCCATCGAGTACACCGAGGTCACCATCACGCGGATCATGTTCCGCAACGGCGGCAGCGAGTACCAGATCAACGGCGACACCTGCCGGCTGCTGGACATCCAGGAACTGCTGTCGGACTCCGGCATCGGCCGTGAGATGCACGTCATCGTCGGCCAGGGCCAGCTCGACTCCGTCCTGCACGCGGACCCGGCCGGCCGCCGGGCCTTCATCGAGGAGGCCGCCGGCGTCCTCAAGCACCGCAGGCGCAAGGAGAAGGCGCTGCGGAAACTGGACGCGATGCAGGCCAACCTCGCCCGCGTCCAGGACCTCACCGACGAACTGCGCCGTCGGCTCAAGCCGCTTGGGCGGCAGGCGGCCGTCGCCCGCCGGGCCGCGGTGATCCAGGCGGACCTGCGCGACGCCCGGCTGCGGTTGCTGGCCGACGATCTGGTGGCCCTGCGCGCGGCGCTGAGGGCCGAACTCGCCGACGAGGCCGCGCTCAAGGAGCGCAGGGAGTCGGTGGAGGCCGCGCTCGGGGAGGCGTTGCGACGGGAGGCGGCGCTGGAGCAGCAGGTCAGGGAGCTGTCCCCGCGGCTGGAGCAGGCGCAGCAGACCTGGTACGAGCTGTCGCAGCTCGCCGAGCGGGTGCGCGGCACCGTGAGCCTGGCCGACGCCCGGGTCCGAAGCGCGTCCGCCGAGCCCGTCGAGGAGCGCCGGGGGCGCGATCCGGAGGACATGGAACGCGAGGCGGCCCGGGTCCGCGAGCAGGAGGCGGAGCTGACGGCCGCGCTGGAGGCGGCGAGCCGGGCGCTGGAGGACACCGTCGTCCACCGCGCGGAGCTGGAGCGCGCCCTGGCGGACGAGGAGCGACGGCTGAAGGACGCCGCCCGCGCCATCGCCGACCGCCGCGAGGGGCTGGCCCGGCTGCACGGCCAGGTCACCGCCGCCCGCGGCCGGGCCGCCTCCGCGCAGGCCGAGATCGACCGGCTGGCCACCGCCCGGGACGAGGCGGCCGAGCGCGCGGCGGCGGCCCAGGAGGAGTACGAGGCACTGCGGGCCGAGGTGGACGGGCTGGACGCGGACGACGCCGAGCTGGCCGAGGGCCACGAGGCGGCCGGACGGGAGCTGGCCGAGGCCGAGACGGAGCTGAGCGCGGCCCGCGAGGCGCTGTCGGCCGCCGAGCGGGAACGCGCGGCGACCGCCGCCCGCCGTGACGCACTGGCCCTGGGGCTGCGCCGCAAGGACGGCACCGGCGCCCTGCTCGGCGCCGGCGGGGAACTCGCCGGGCTGCTCGGCCCGGCCGCCGAACTCCTCACCGTCACACCCGGTTTCGAGGTGCCCGTCGCCGCCGCTCTCGGTCCGGCCGCGGACGCCGTGGCCGTGGACGGCCCGACCGCGGCCGCCGAAGCCCTGCGCCTGCTGCGCGGACAGGACGCCGGCCGTGCGGCGCTGCTGCTCGGCGGCGCGCCTTCACAGGGGCTCCCCGGGGCCCTGGACGCACCCGGTGCGCGGTGGGCCGCGGAGCTGGTGTCGGGGCCGGATGACCTGCTGTCCGCCGTGCGGCGGCTGCTGCGCGGCGTGGTGGTGGTCGGCTCCCTCCGGGACGCGGTGGAGCTGGTGACCGCCCGCCCGGAGCTGACCGCCGTCACCACCGAGGGCGATCTGCTCGGTGCCCACTTCGCGCAGGGCGGTGCCGCCGGGGCGCCGTCGTTGTTGGAGGTGCGGGCTTCGGTGGACGAGGCCGCCGCGGAGCTGGCCGAGCTGGACGGCCGCTGCGAGGCACTGGCCGAGGAACGGGAGAGGGCCCGGGAGCGGCGGCGCGAGTGCGCCGCCCGGGTCGAGGAGCTGGGGGCGCGGCGCAGCGCGGCCGACAGGGAGAGGTCGCAGGTCGCGGGCCGCCTCGGGCGGCTGGGCGGACAGGCGCGGGCCGCGGCGGGGGAGGCCGAGCGCGCGGCGGCGGCCGTGACCAGGGCCGAGGAGGCGCTGGCGCGGGCCCGCGAGGAGGCCGAGGAGCTGGCCGGGCGGCTGGTGGCGGCCGAGGAGCGGCCGGGCGAGGAGGAGCCGGACACCTCGGTGCGCGACCGGCTGGCGGCCGACGGCGCCAACGCCCGGCAGACGGAGATGGAGGCCCGCCTCCAGGTGCGCACCCACGAGGAGAGGGTCAAGGGGCTCGCCGGACGAGCGGACTCCCTGGACCGGGCGGCACGTGCCGAACGGGAGGCGCGGGCGCGCGCGGAGCGGCGTCGTGCCCGGCTGCGGCACGAGCGGGAGGTGGCCTCGGCCGTCGCCTCCGGCGCCCGGCAGCTGCTGGCGCATGTGGAGGTGTCGCTGGCGCGGGCGGGGGAGGAGCGGGAGGCCGCCCGGAGCGCCAAGGCCGGACGGGAACGCGAGCTGGCCGCCGAGCGCGACCGGGGCCGGCAGCTGAAGGAGGAGCTGGACAAGCTCACCGACTCCGTGCACCGCGGCGAGGTGCTGGGCGCCGAGAAGCGGCTGCGGATCGAGCAGCTGGAGACCCGCTCCCTGGAGGAGCTGGGCGTGGAGCCGACCGTACTGGTCCGCGAGTACGGCCCCGACCAGCCGGTGCCGCCGTCGCCGCCCGCCGAGGGGGAGGAACTGCCCGAGGACCCCGATCACCCGCGCAACCGCCCGGTCCCCTTCGTCCGTGCCGAGCAGGAGAAGCGGCTGCAGGCGGCCGAGCGGGCGTACCGGCAGCTGGGCAAGGTGAACCCGCTGGCGCTGGAGGAGTTCGCGGCCCTGGAGGAGCGGCACCGTTTCCTCAGCGAGCAACTGGAGGACCTGAAGAAGACCCGCGCGGACCTGCTGCAGGTGGTCAGGGAGGTCGACGAGCGGGTCGAGCAGGTCTTCACCGAGGCGTACCGCGACACCGCCCGGGAGTTCGAGGGCGTCTTCTCGCGGCTGTTCCCCGGCGGCGAGGGGCGGCTGGTCCTCACCGACCCGGAGAACATGCTCACCACGGGGGTGGACGTCGAGGCCCGGCCGCCGGGGAAGAAGGTCAAGCGGCTGTCGCTGCTGTCGGGAGGCGAACGCTCGCTGACGGCCGTGGCGCTGCTGGTGTCGATCTTCAAGGCGCGGCCCAGCCCGTTCTACGTCATGGACGAGGTCGAGGCGGCGCTGGACGACACCAACCTCCAGCGGCTGATCGGGATCATGAGGGAGCTCCAGGAGAGTTCCCAGCTCATCGTGATCACCCACCAGAAGCGGACCATGGAGGTCGCCGACGCCCTCTACGGCGTCTCGATGCAGGGCGACGGGGTGTCCAAGGTCATCAGCCAGCGGCTCCGCTGAGCTTCCCCGGTGAGCGGCGGTGCGGGTCGGGACACCTCTGACCCTTCACCCCTGCTTCACTTCCCGAACAGAAAACGTCACAGCCTGAGCCTGTTCCGGATCCCTCTCCTCTATTGACTTCAACTTTTGAAGGAATAGTCTCTGCATGGTCGGCCATGCCTTCAAACGGCGGCATGCGGTTGCGCGTGCCGGGTAAAAGGCGGCAACCACTTGGCAGCCCACCCGGCACCGCCGCCGGGGATCGCAGGAGTACACAACGTGACCAGCACCGCGCAGGTGAGGCCGGACGGACCGGGCGCCCCGGACGGACGGCAGCAGCACCTCAGACACGTCGTCTTCATCGCTGCCGCGGCGGCGATGGGAGGCTTCCTCTTCGGCTACGACAGCTCCGTCATCAACGGTGCGGTCGAGGGCATCCGGGGCAGATTCGACGTCGCCTCCGGAGTGCTCGCGCAGATCATCGCCGCCGCCCTGATCGGTGCCGCGATCGGCGCCGCCACCGCGGGCCGGCTCGCCGACCGGCTGGGCCGCATCCGGGTGATGCAGATCGCCGCGGTGCTCTTCGGCCTCAGCGCCGTCGGCTCCATGCTCCCCTTCACCATGTGGGACCTTGCCTTCTGGCGGACCCTGGGCGGCGTCGCCATCGGCATGGCCTCGGTGATCGCGCCCGCCTACATCGCCGAGGTAGCCCCGGCCGAGTACCGCGGCCGGCTCGCCTCCTTCCAGCAGGCCGCGATCGTGCTGGGCATCGCCGTGTCCCAGCTGATCAACTGGGGAGTGCTCAACCTCGCCGACGGCGAGCAGCGCGGCAGCCTGCTGGGCGTGGAGGCCTGGCAGCTCATGCTCGGCATCGAGCTCGTCCCCGCCCTGCTGTACGGACTGCTGACCCTGCGCATACCCGAGTCCCCGCGCCACCTCGTCGCCCAGGGGCGCACGGACGAGGCCAGGGCCGTCCTCGCGGGCGTCGAGGCCCGGGGGAGCGACCTGGACGCCCGGATCGCCGAGATCCGCGAGCGCATGCGCGGCGAGCGCAGGCCGAGCCCGCGCGACCTGCTGGGAGGACGCTTCGGCCTGCTGCCGATCGTCTGGGTGGGCATCGGCCTGTCGCTGTTCCAGCAGCTGGTCGGCATCAACGTGATCTTCTACTACAGCGCCTCGCTGTGGCAGTCGGTCGGCATCGACCCCGGCAGCTCGTTCTTCTACTCCTTCACCACCTCGATCATCAACATCGTCGGCACGGTGATCGCGATGCTCCTGGTGGACCGGGTCGGACGCAGGCCGCTGGCCCTGACCGGCTCCGCGGGCATGGCACTCTCGCTGGGCGCCGCGGCCTGGGCCTTCTCCTTCAAGAGGGGTACCGGCGACGACATCACGCTGCCCGACGCCCAGGGCACGGTCGCGCTGATCGCCGCGCACTCCTTCGTGCTCTTCTTCGCCCTCTCCTGGGGCGTGGTGGTCTGGGTGATGCTCGGCGAGATGTTCCCCAACCGCATCCGCGCCGCCGCCCTCGGCGTCGCCGCCGGAGCACAGTGGGTGGCGAACTGGCTGATCACCGTCACCTTCCCGAGTCTGTCGGACTGGAACCTGTCGGGCGCGTACGTCATCTACACCGTCTTCGCGGCCCTGTCGATCCCGTTCGTCCTGAAGTTCGTGCCGGAGACCAAGGGCAGGACCCTGGAGGAGATGGGCTGATCCGCTCCAAGGCCCCGTCCTCGCGGCGACGAGCGCCGTTGCGGCCCGCCCGCGGGCCGCAACGGCGCTCGTCCGCGTCCTTGACCGATACTGGGACGCGTTGTGACTCCGGCTCCGAAGGAGCCTCTCGCCCGGCCCGAACGGCTCTGCGTCACGGCCAGACCCTGCCCGTGACGCAGGTAACTCTCTAGGGAACCATGGACATCCTCATTCTCGTTGTCGTCATCGCCGTGGTCGCCCTCGTGGCGATCGGCGGACTGGTGGTCACCGGCGTCCGCAGGAAGAAGACACCACGGCTGGACCGCTCCGCACCGCCCCCGACCATCACCGCACCCCCGACCGAACCGCGGGTCGGAGAGGAGGCCGGACCTCCCCGCGCGGAGGAACGCCGCACCATCGAAGAGGTCGAGCTGCCGCGGCCCCCGGTCGGGGCGACGGACGCGGAGGCGGCGGCGCCCCCCGCGCCCCCGCAGCCGGAGGCCCCCGGGATCGAGGTGCCCGCGCCCACCGCCGGACGCCTGGTGAGGCTGCGCGAGCGCCTGTCGCGCTCCCAGAACACCCTGGGCCGCGGTCTGCTCACCCTGCTCTCCCGCGACCACCTCGACGAGGACACCTGGGAGGAGATCGAGGACACCCTGCTCACCGCCGACGTCGGCGTCGCCCCCACCCAGGAGCTGGTCGAGCGGCTGCGCGAGCGGGTGAGGGTGCTGGGCACCCGCACTCCCTCCGAGCTGCGCACGCTGCTGCGCGAGGAGCTGCTGGCCCTGATCGGCACCGACCTGGACCGCACCGTCCACACCGAGGGCGGCGTGTCCTCCGAGGGCGTGGTGCGGCCGGGCGTGGTGCTGGTCGTCGGCGTCAACGGCACCGGCAAGACCACCACCACCGGCAAGCTCGCCCGCGTCCTGGTCGCCGACGGCAGGTCGGTCGTGCTCGGTGCCGCCGACACCTTCCGCGCCGCCGCCGCCGACCAGCTCCAGACCTGGGGCGAGCGCGTCGGCGCCCGCACCGTACGCGGCCCCGAGGGCGGCGACCCGGCGTCGGTCGCCTTCGACGCGGTCAAGGAGGGCATCGGCGAGAACGCGGACGTGGTGCTCATCGACACCGCGGGACGGCTGCACACCAAGACCGGCCTGATGGACGAGCTGGGCAAGGTCAAGCGGGTGGTTGAGAAGCACGGCCCGGTCGACGAGGTCCTGCTGGTCCTGGACGCCACCACCGGCCAGAACGGGCTGATCCAGGCCCGGGTCTTCGCCGAGGTCGTGGACATCACCGGCATCGTGCTCACCAAGCTCGACGGCACGGCCAAGGGCGGCATCGTCATCGCCGTCCAGCGCGAGCTGAACGTCCCGGTCAAGCTCGTGGGCCTGGGCGAGGGGGCGGACGACCTGGCGCCGTTCGAGCCGGAGGCGTTCGTCGACGCCCTGATCGGCGACTGACGCTGCCGCACCGGGGGCACCGGGCGCCCCGCCGCCGCGCACGGCCGAGGCCGCGGCGGGGCCCGGGCCCGGAGGGTTCAGGAACCGGGCAGTTCGCGGTGGCAGACGTACGCCAGGGTGCCCAGCAGCAGCCTGGCCTGCGGGGGGCGGCCGGCTCCCTCCAGCGTGGGCGGCCGCAGCCACCGGACCGGGCCGAGTCCGCCGAGGTCGGAGGGCGGGGCGGTGACGTGGTCGCCCGGGCCGAGGCCGTGCAGATCGAGCACGGCGTCGTCCCAGCCCATCCGGTACAGCAGACGGGGCAGGCCGGCGGCGGCGCCGGTGGCCACGAAGAACCAGGCGCGGCCGTGCGGGGTGACGGCGACCGGCCCGAGCGGCAGTCCCATCCGCTCCAGCCGGGCCAGCGCGCGGCGCCCGGCGGACTCGGAGACCTCGATGACGTCGAAGGCGCGGCCCACCGGCAGCAGCAGGGCCGCGCCCGGGACCCGCTCCCAGGCGGCGGTCGCCTCGTCCAGCGTCGCGCCGGCCGGCACCAGGAGCGACTCGTCCAGGGGGTGGGCGCCGGGGGAGGGGCACCGCGGGGCACCGCAGGAGCACTCGGTCCGGCCGCCGACGCGCGTGGCGCGCGCTCCGGGGACCACGTCCCAGCCCCACAGACCGGTGTACTCGGCCACCGCCGTGCACACCGGGGAGCGACCCCGGCGCCGGGTACCGGACCGCGACTCCCGGAGCTCCCGGATCTCGCGGATGCTGCCGATTGTGAAGCCCATGCCCCCTCCAACGGGTCCCGCGTGCTCTTGGTTACGAAACCGTCGCACAGAGCGACGCCGGGCGGTCCGGGTCGAAGCGGGGCGACGGGATCTCTGTGAGGGGGTGCGCCGGTCCTCGCGCGCCCCCGGTGTGCATCGCTTCAACCGGTTGTGGCCGCCCTGGGTCAAGTGAACCGCGCGAAACGCTGCTTGAGTTCATCCGAAGGGGTGGCGAATGGTGGCGGTTTTGCAATTTCACTCGCCGCGTCAGTGATCGTAGGATTACTTTCGGTTCACACGGTGGCACAGAGGCACGGAGAGACGCCCTACGTGCGCCTATGCCAGAGGCATGCCGAGAGGGCATCCGAGGACAGGACGCGTACGGGCCGGGATGGGGGCGTTCCAGTGGGCGGCAACGGCAGCAGCGGCGGAGTCGGCACCGCCGGGAAGCGCCCGAACGGACAGCTCGCCTCGTGGTTCGCGCGCAGCGGCTGGTCCAAGGGAGAGCTGGCCCGGCAGGTGAACCGCCACGCACGCCGGATGGGCGCGCACCACATCAGCACCGACACCTCCCGGGTGCGCCGCTGGCTCGACGGCGAGCAGCCCCGCGAGCCGATCCCGCGCATCCTCTCCGAGCTGTTCTCCGAACGCTTCGGCCGTGTGGTCGCCGTCGAGGAACTCGGATTGCGCACCGCCCGCCCGACGGCCTCCGACGGCGGTGTGGACCTGCCCTGGACGGGGCCGCAGACCGTGGCGATGATCAGCGAGTTCTCGCGCAGCGACCTGATGCTGGCCCGCCGGGGCTTCCTCGGCACCTCCCTGGGCGTGGCCGCGGGGCCCGCGCTGATCGAGCCGATGCAGCGCTGGCTGGTGCCGGCCCCCGCCGCCCCGGCGCCCGGCGAGTACTTGCCCGGCGCGCCGCCGGCCCCCGCCCGGTATCCCGGCGCGCGGGGCGACCGCGGGCTGTCGGGCCCGGAGCTGGAGCTGCTGGAGCAGACGATCGTGATGTTCCGCCGGTGGGACGCCCAGTGCGGCGGCGGGCTGCGGCGCAAGGCCGTCGTCGGCCAGCTCCACGAGGTCACCGACCTCCTCCACGAGCACCACGCCGAGCCGGTGCGGCGACGGCTGTTCCGCGTCACCGCCGAGCTGGCGGAACTGGCCGGCTGGATGAGCTACGACGTCGGGCTCCAGCCGACCGCGCAGAAGTACTTCGTCCTCGCCCTGCACGCGGCCAGGGAGGCCGGTGACCGGCCGCTGGGCTCGTACGTGCTCTCCGACATGGGCCGCCAGATGATCCATCTGGGCCGGCCCGAGGACGCGCTGGAACTGGTGCACCTCGCGCAGTACGGCGGCCGGGAGGAGGCCACTCCCCGCACCCAGGCCATGCTCCACGCGGTGGAGGCGCGCGCGTACGCCAACATGGGGCGGCCCGACAAGTGCCACCGGGCGGTGCGGATGGCCGAGGAGACCTTCGCCGAGGCCACCGAGGGGGACGGCGACCCGGACTGGATCGGCTTCTTCTCCGAGGCCGAGCTGAACGCCGAGAACGCCCACTCCTACCGGGACCTCGCCTACGTGGCGGGCCGCAGCCCCGCCTACCTCTCGCTCGCACAGCCGGCGATGCGGAAGGCCGTGGAGCTGTTCGGCCGCGAGTGCGGCGGCGGCAGCGGACACCAGCGCTCCTACGCGCTCAACCTCGCCGGCATGGCCAGTGTCCATCTGCTGCAGCGCGAACCCGAGCAGTGCGCCGAGATGGCCGGCCGGGCGCTGGCGGTGGCGAAACGCCTGCGCTCGGAACGGGTCGACAACCGCATCCGCAGGACCGTGGCCACGGCGGCCCGCGAGTTCGGGGACGTCGCGGAGGTCGCCGAACTCACCGAGCGGCTCGCCGGCGAACTGCCCGAGGCCGCGCCCGCCCTCGCGGGCTGAGCGGGACCGGAACCGCGCGGCCGACCTCGTTGCCGGCCCCGGCCACGCCCACCGCCGCTCCCACCCCACCGTCCCTTCCCGGCCGCCCTCCGCACGGCCCCGGGGTTGTCATACGACCACGCCGGCCGGTCCGTACCGAGCCCGGACGGCACGGCCGCCGTGCCCGCCCGCGGTGGTGCGCCGCACGGGCGGCCGGGGGCCGGGCCGGCGGCGCGGCTCCGGCCCGCGGGCGTGTTCACCCGGGCGTAACAGAGGGGGCGCCTTCGTCACGGCGGTGAAACGCCGCGCCGCATCGGCGGAAACGGAGCTCCTGGAATCTGTGGCTCATCCTGATCCCCAGATCCGCCCCCACGGGTCGCGTACGCGAGGAGACGCCCACATTGAACGGCGCGGATACCGCTTTCGTACTGATCAGCGCGGCGCTGGTCATGTTGATGACGCCCGGCCTGGCCCTCTTCTACGGCGGCATGGTCCGGGTCAAGAGCGCACTGAACATGCTCATGATGTCCTTCATCTCCCTGGGCATCGTGAGCGTCCTCTGGGTCCTGTACGGCTACTCGCTCGCCTTCGGCACCGACACCGGCGGCCTGATCGGCAGCCTTGAGCACATCGGTCTGAGCGGCATCGGCACCGAGGCGCTGACCGGCGGCGACGAGGGCATCCCGGTCCTGGCCTTCGTCCTCTTCCAGCTGATGTTCGCCGCCCTGACGCCCGCCCTCATGAGCGGCGCCCTGGCCGACCGCGTGAAGTTCAGCGCCTGGGCGCTGTTCATCACGCTGTGGGCCACGGTCGTCTACTTCCCCGTCGCGCACTGGGTGTGGGCCGAGGGCGGCTGGCTGTTCGAGCTGGAGGTCATCGACTTCGCGGGCGGCACCGCCGTCCACATCAACGCCGGAGTCGGCGCCCTGGCCGCCGTCCTGGTCGTCGGCAGGCGCATCGGTTTCAAGCGGGAGCCCATGCGGCCCCACAGCCTTCCGCTGGTGGTGCTGGGCGCCGCCCTGCTGTGGTTCGGCTGGTTCGGCTTCAACGCCGGTTCCGCGCTGGGCGCCAACGGCACCGCCGCCACCATGGCCCTGAACACCCAGGTCGCCACCGCCGCCGCCATCCTGGGCTGGCTGCTGTACGAGCGGATCCGGCACGGCGCCTTCACCACCCTGGGGGCCGCCTCCGGAGCCATCGCCGGCCTGGTCGCCATCACCCCCGCCGGAGCGCACGTGAACGCCGTGGGCGCGATCGTCATCGGCCTGGTGGCCGGTCTGGTCTGCTCCTGGGCCGTCAGCCTGAAGTACCGGCTCGGCTACGACGACTCCCTGGACGTCGTCGGAGTCCACCTCGTCGGCGGCGTCATCGGCACCCTGCTGGTCGGCGCCCTGGCCACGGACGGCGTGGGCGGCCTCACCCAGCTCGGCAAGCAGGCCGCCGGGGCCTTCTCGGTGATGGCCTTCTCCTTCACGGTCTCCTGGATCCTGGCCAAGCTGGTCGACGCGGTCGTCGGCTTCCGGGCGAGCGAGGACGACGAGACCGCCGGACTGGACCAGGCGTACCACGCCGAGACCGCGTACGACTTCAGCGCGGTGGGCGGCTCGCCCGCCTCCCGCGGCGCCGCGGGAGGCCGCAACGACAGCGCGACGGCCCCGCCGTCCGCGAAGGAGACCGACAAGAAGGTGGACGCGTGAAGCTCATCACCGCAGTCATCAAGCCGCACCGGCTCGACGAGGTCAAGGACGCCCTGCAGGCGTTCGGAGTGCAGGGACTGACCGTCACCGAGGCCAGTGGATACGGCCGGCAGCGCGGCCACACCGAGGTGTACCGCGGCGCCGAGTACACCGTCGACCTCGTCCCCAAGATCCGGGTGGAGGTGCTCGTCGAGGACGAGGACGCCGAGCAGCTCCTCGACGTGGTCGTCAAGGCCGCCCGGACCGGCAAGATCGGCGACGGCAAGGTCTGGAGCGTGCCCGTCGAGACGGCGGTGCGCGTCCGCACCGGCGAGCGCGGCCCGGACGCGCTGTGAGCCGGCCGGAGCGGGAGACCACATGACCACGGGATCCGGCGACCCCGGCGACTACGCGGCGGCCCGGCTGCGCCTCCTCGGTGAGGGAGCGCGGTCCGGGCCGCCGCGCCGCCGGGCCCTGTCCGGCCTCACCGACGCCTGGCTCGCCTCGCTGCTGGGCGACACGGGCGAGGGGATCGCGCTCGTGGCCGTCGGCGGCTACGGCCGCGGGGAGCTCTCCCCGCGCAGCGATCTGGACCTGCTGCTGCTGCACACCGGCCGCGACGCGCACGAGGTCGCCGCCCTCGCCGACCGCCTCTGGTACCCCGTGTGGGACCTCGGGATCGCCCTGGACCACTCGGTGCGCACCCCGAAGGAGGTGGAGAGGGCCGCGGCCGGCGACCTCAGGGTGCAGCTCGGGCTGCTCGACGCCCGGCACATCGCCGGAGACCCGCAGCTCACCGCCGCCCTGCGCACCCGGATGCTCGCCCGCTGGCGCACCCGCGCCCACCGGCTGCTGCCCGAACTGCGCGAGACGGCCCTGGAGCGGGCCCGCCGCCACGGCGAGCTGCGCTTCCTCCTCGAACCCGACCTGAAGGAGGCCCGCGGCGGCCTGCGCGACGCCACCGCCCTGCGCGCGGTGGCCGCCTCCTGGCTGGCGGACGCGCCCCGCGAAGGCCTGGAGGAGGCGCACCGCACCCTCCTGGACGTACGCGACGCCCTCCAACTGACCACCGGCCGTGCCACCGACAGGCTCGCCCTCCAGGACCAGGACCAGGTGGCCGCCGCCCTCGCGCTGGAGGACGCGGACGCGCTGCTGCGCCGCGTCTACGAGGCGGCCCGGGTCCTCTCCTACGCCTGCGACGTCACCTGGCGCGAGGTCGACCGGGTGCTGCGCGCCCGCCGCCCGGGGCCGCGGCGCGTCCGGCGGCCGGCCGAGCGCACCCCGCTGGCCGACGGTGTCGTGGTGCAGGACGGCGAGGTGGTGCTCGCCCGGACCGCGCGCCCCGAGCGCGACCCCGTGCTTCCGCTGCGTGCCGCCGCGGCGGCCGCCCAGGCCGGGCTGCCGCCCTCGCGCCCCGCCCTGCGGAGGCTGGCCGCCGCGGCGCCGCCGCTTCCGGTGCCCTGGCCGGCCGAGGCCCGTGAGGAGTTCGTCACCCTCCTGGGAGCGGGCGAGGCCGCCGTCGGGGTGTGGGAGGCGCTGGACGCGGAGGGCCTGGTCACCGCCTGGCTGCCCGAGTGGGAACGGGTGCGCTGCCGTCCGCAGCGCAACCCCGTGCACCGCTGGACCGTCGACCGCCATCTGATCGAGACCGCCGCACGGGCGGGGGCGCACGTCCGCCGCGTCCGCCGCCCCGACCTGCTACTGGTCGCCGCGCTGCTGCACGACATCGGCAAGGGCCTGCCCGGCGACCACAGTGTGGCGGGCGAGGCCGTCGTACGCGGCCTGGCGGCCCGGATGGGCTTCGGCGACGCCGACACCGCGACCCTGGCCACCGTCGTCCGCCACCATCTGCTGCTGGCCGAGACCGCCACCCGGCGCGACCTGGACGACCCGGCCACCGTACGCACCGTCGCCGACGCCGTCGGCGACACCGGCACCCTGGAGCTGCTGCACGCGCTCACCGAGGCCGACGCCCTGGCCACCGGGCCGGCGGCCTGGTCGGCCTGGCGCGCGGGGCTCGTGGCCGATCTGGTGAGGCGCACCTGCGCAGTGCTGGAAGGGCTGGAAGGGCTGGAAGGGGAGGCGTCCGCGGAGGTGACGGGGCGGCAGGAGCACCCCGCCCCACGGCCCACCGCCGGGGCCGAACGGCTGGCCGCGCGGGCGTGGCGTACCGGCGGGCCGGTGCTCTCCCTGCACACCCGGGCCGGGACGCCGGCCGAGGCGGACCGGAGCGGCCGGGCGGACCGGGCAGGCTCCGCGGAGGGGGAGGAGGAGGGAGAGGCGGGCCCGGAACCGGTCGGCGTCGAACTGCTTCTCGCCCTGCCCGACCGGCCCGGCGTACTGCCCGCCGCGGCCGGCGTCCTGGCTCTGCACCGGCTGACGGTGCGCGCCGCCGACCTGCGCACCGTCGACCCGCTCGGCGAGGGGAGAGTGCTGCTGCTGAGCTGGCGGGTGGCCGCCGAGTACGGAACGCCGCCGCAGGCCGACCGGCTCCGCGCCGACCTGGTGCGCGCCCTGGCGGGCTCCCTGGACCTGAACGCCCGGCTCGCCGAGCGCGAGCGGG
Organism: Streptomyces sp. SS8; assembly: GCF_054072955.1. NCBI lineage: Bacteria > Bacillati > Actinomycetota > Actinomycetes > Kitasatosporales > Streptomycetaceae > Streptomyces > Streptomyces sp. SS8. The sequence goes on along the minus strand of NZ_JBSVCZ010000017.1, from coordinate 115,150 downwards.
CCCACCTGGGCCGCGCCCGCCGGCACGGAGCCGGGGCCCCGCCGCCGAAGGTGACCGTCGCCCCGGCCGGATCGCGGCTGGCGACGGTCATCGAGGTGCGCGCCCAGGACGCCCCGGGGCTGCTGTACCGCATCGGACGGGCCCTGGAGGACGCCGGTGTCACCGTGCGCAGCGCCCGCGTCGGCACCCTGGGCGCCAACGCGGTGGACGCCTTCTACGTCACCGGCCCCGACGGCGCCCCGCTGCCGCCGCGCGAGGCCGCCGGTCTCGCGGCGGAGCTGGAGCGGGCCCTGGGCGGCTGACCGGACCGCGGGCGGGCGGATACTCTTGGAGGTCGACCGCCGACACCGCCACCAACGCGAAGGATCCGCGACCGACGTGTTCGACACTCTCTCCGATCGCCTCACAGCGACGTTCAAGAACCTCAGGGGCAAGGGCCGTCTGAGCGAGGCGGACATCGACGCCACGGCGCGCGAGATCCGTATCGCCCTGCTGGAGGCGGACGTCGCCCTGCCCGTGGTCCGGGCCTTCATCAAGCAGGTCAAGGAACGCGCCCTGGGCGCCGAGGTCTCCAAGGCCCTGAACCCGGCCCAGCAGGTCATCAAGATCGTCAACGAGGAGCTGATCGGCATCCTCGGAGGCGAGACCCGCCGTCTGCGCCTCGCCAAGAACCCGCCGACGGTGATCATGCTCGCCGGTCTGCAGGGCGCGGGCAAGACCACACTCGCGGGGAAGCTGGGGCGCTGGCTCAAGGCGCAGGGCCACGCCCCGCTGCTGGTCGCCTGCGACCTGCAGCGACCCAACGCCGTCAACCAGCTCACCGTCGTCGCCGAGCGCGCGGGCGTCGGGATCTACGCGCCCGAGCCGGGCAACGGCGTCGGCGACCCCGTGAAGGTCGCCGAGGACTCCATCGAGTACGCCCGCGGCAAGCAGTACGACGTCGTCATCGTCGACACCGCCGGGCGCCTGGGCATCGACGCCGAGATGATGCGGCAGGCCGCCGACATCCGCGACGCCGTCCGCCCCGACGAGACCCTCTTCGTCGTCGACGCCATGATCGGCCAGGACGCGGTCAACACCGCCGAGGCGTTCCGCGACGGCGTCGGCTTCGACGGCGTGGTGCTCTCCAAGCTCGACGGCGACGCCCGCGGCGGTGCGGCCCTGTCGATCGCGCACGTCACCGGCCGCCAGATCATGTTCGCCTCCAACGGCGAGAAGCTGGACGACTTCGACGCGTTCCACCCGGACCGCATGGCGTCCCGCATCCTGGGCATGGGCGACGTCCTCAGCCTCATCGAGAAGGCCGAGCAGACCTTCAGCCGGCAAGAGGCCGAGCAGATGGCCGCCAAGCTGGCCAAGGGGCCCAAGGAGTTCACCCTCGACGACTTCCTGGCCCAGATGGAGCAGGTCCGCAAGATGGGCTCCATCTCCAAACTGCTGGGGATGATGCCCGGAATGGGGCAGATCCGGGAGCAGATCAACGACATCGACGAGCGCGACGTGGACCGCACCGCCGCGATCATCAAGTCGATGACCCCGGCCGAGCGCACCGACCCCACGATCATCAACGGCTCGCGGCGGGCCCGCATCGCCCGCGGTTCCGGCGTGGACGTCAGCGCGGTGAAGAACCTCGTGGAGCGCTTCTTCGAGGCCCGCAAGATGATGTCGAGGATGGCCCAGGGCGGTATGCCGGGGATGCCCGGGATGCCGGGCATGCCGGGCATGGGCGGCGCCCGGAAGAAGGGCAAGCAGCAGAAGAAGGCCAAGGGCAAGCAGCGCTCGGGCAACCCGATGAAGCGCAAGGCCGAGGAGCAGGCCGTGGCCGAGCGCCGCGCCGCGGGCCAGGGCGGCGCATTCGGGCTGCCCGGCGGCCAGGGACCGGAGGACTTCGAGCTGCCCCAGGAGTTCAAGGACATGCTCCCGCCCAAGTGACCGCGCGGACGACCGCCAGGGGGCGCCGCCCGCCGCGTGCCGGCGGCGCCCTCAGGTCATGGCGACCACGTAGCGGAACAGGTTCTGCATCCACACGGTGCCGTCCGGCCGTACGTGCGGGCGCAGCGCCTCGGCCAGCTCCTTGGCGACCTGCTCCTCGTCCGTCGCCCGGACGGCCGCGTCGTACAGCCCGGTCGAGACCAGCCCGCGCACCGCGCTGTCCAGATCGGCGTAGCCGAAGGGGCACGCGACCCGGCCCGAGCCGTCGGGGCGCAGCCCGGCCCGTCGCGCCAGATCCTCCAGATCGTCCCGGCCGCCCGGCCGCCAGCACCGGCCCGCCGCACGCTCCGGCTCGGCCGGCCGCTGCGCCAGCCGCTGCGCCACCCGCAGCGCGGGGGCCGCGGCGCACCGCTCGGCCGGCCCCCAGCCCGCCAGCACCACCGGCACCCCCCGGCCGGCCGTCTGGGCCACCCGGGCGAGCACGGCGGCCTCCGGCAGGGCGTCGAAGGCGGTCACCAGCGTCGGCGGCGGTCCCTCGCGCAGCGCCGCACCGTCCGGTCCGCCGTCCGGACCGCCCGGCAGCACCCGCGCGGTCCAGTGCCGCGCGCCCCACTGCGGCTCGGGCAGCAGCCGCTGCCGGGCCAGCTCCAGGCGTGCCTCGTCGGTGTCCGTCCCCGTGACGGTCGCGCCCCGGGCCGCGGCCATCACCAGCGCCAGGCCCGAGCCGCAGCCCAGGCCCAGCACATGGGAGTGCCGTCCGACCTCGAACCGCTCGTATACCGCCTCGTAGAGCGGAACCAGCATCCGTTCCTGAATCTCCGCCCAGTCCCGGGCGGGCCGCGGGAGGTGCCGCTGTGCGAGCGTGGGTGCCATCGCAACATCCCCATTCCGATGGAAGGATCGCCGGATAACCGGCCGCCGTCTCGTCCCTTGATGAGGTCCTGGAAGTTCCCGAAAGCCAGGGAACTGCGCATCTGTCCCCGAGTCCAGAGGGGCGCCGGGGTGTTTCCACCACGCTTGCCCGCGCGCACTCCTACGTTCCCCCGGCGGTCCGGTTCACGCATCCGCAGCAGACCGCCGTAACATGCGCGGCATGGCAAAGGCTCCCGTGCTCACCCCCCAGGCGGAGGACTTCCCGCGCTGGTACCAGGACGTGATCAACAAGGCCGGGCTGGCCGACAACGGGCCGGTGCGCGGCACCATGGTCATCCGGCCGTACGGGTACGGGCTCTGGGAGCGGATGCAGCAGGAGATGGACGCCCGCATCAAGGCCGCGGGCGCCGACAACGCCTACTTCCCCCTGTTCATCCCCCAGTCCTACCTGACCAGGGAGGCCGAGCACGTCGAGGGCTTCGCCCCCGAGCTGGCCGTGGTCACGCACGGCGGGGGCAAGGAGCTGGAGGAGCCGGTGGTCGTCCGGCCGACCTCCGAGACGATCGTCAACGAGTACTTCGCCAAGTGGGTGCAGAGCTACCGGGACCTGCCTCTGCTGATCAACCAGTGGGCCAACGTGGTGCGCTGGGAAATGCGTCCGAGGGTCTTCCTGCGAACGAGTGAGTTTCTGTGGCAGGAGGGGCACACAGCCCACGCCACCTACGAGGAGGCGCGCGACTACGCCGCCCGCATCCACCGCGAGGTCTACGCCGACTTCATGGAGAACGTCCTGGCCATGGACGTCGTACTGGGCCGCAAGACGCCCCGGGAACGCTTCGCGGGCGCCGTCAACACCCTCACCCTGGAGGGCATGATGGGCGACGGCAAGGCCCTGCAGATGGGCACCAGCCACGAGCTGGGCCAGAACTTCGCCAAGGCGTTCGACACCCGCTACCTGTCGAAGGACGGCGGGCGGGAGCTGGTCTGGCAGACCTCCTGGGGCACCTCCACCCGGATGGTCGGCGGCCTGATCATGATGCACGGCGACGACGGCGGCCTGCGGATCCCGCCGCGCCTGGCACCCGTCCAGGCCGTCGTCCTGGCCATCAAGGGCGACGACGCGGTGCTGGCCAGGGTCCGAGAGGTCGGCGACCGGCTCGCCGCGGCCGGTGTCCGGGTGCGCGTGGACGACCGCACCGACACCCCCTTCGGCCGGCGGGCGGTGGACTGGGAGCTCAAGGGCGTGCCGCTGCGCCTCGAGATCGGCCCGCGCGACCTGGAGGGCGGCACCGCGATGCTGGTACGCCGGATCGCCGGGGGCAAGGAGCCGGTGGCCGTCGACGCCCTGGCCGAGCTGTGCCCGAGGATCCTGGAGGAGGACCAGGCGCTGCTGCTGCGCCTCTCCCGCGAGCGCCGCGAGGCCCGCACCGCGGACGTGCGGACGGTGGAGGAGGCGGCCGAGGCCGCCGCCGGAGGCGGCTGGGCCCGCATCCCCTGGGCCGACCTGGGCCCGGAGGGCGAGGCGCGGCTCGCCGAGCAGGGCGTCACGGTGCGCTGCCTGGTCGGCGAGGACGGGTCGGTACCTGAGTCCGACGACGCCCCCGGTACGGTGGCCGTGGTCGCCCGCGCCTACTGAGGCACCCAGGTGCCGGGGCGCCGGAGAGCGCTCCGCGGCGCCGCGCGGGGTCCGGCGGGGCGCTCCGCCCGCGGACCGGCCGGCCCCCGCCCGGCCGCCCCGCCCGGGCGACTCCTCCCGGATCGGCAATACCCGTCCCGTCGGCGCGCATCAACCCGAACCGGCGGGTAGGTGCAAATTATTTGGGATGCCCCGTAATCGGAACACCGGGACACTCTGGCTCGTTGTGCACGACGTGAGCACGACACCACCTGTACTCGCCGCCGAGCTGGCACTCGCTTGGGCCGACATTCAACGGCACCACCCGGAGCTGCCCGACCTGGCCGCGCCCGAATCGCTGATCGGGGAGTCGTCGTCCGCCTGCGGCGCCGAACTCTCCTTCGAACGGCTGCTCCACGAGGCCGTCCACGGGATCGCCGCCGCCCGCGGAGTCCGGGACACCTCGCGTGCCGGCCGCTACCACAACCGCCGCTTCCTGGCGATCGCCGAGGAACTGGGCCTGGAGCACTCGGAGGAACCGCATCCGAGCAGCGGCTTCTCGCTGGTCGTGATGAAGCCCGAGACCAGAAGGCGCTACCGGCCGACCATCGAGAAGCTGCAGCGCGCCCTGCGCGCCCACAGCGCCGCCACCGCCACCGACACCTCCCGCGCCTTCCGCGGCCCCGCCGCGCGGCACGGTTCGTCGGGCGGCGGGGTGCGGGTCAAGGCCGTGTGCGACTGCGGGCGCAACGTCAGGGTCGTGCCGTCCGTGCTGGCCCAGGCGCCGATCATGTGCGGGGCCTGCGGGAAGCCGTTCCGCATCCCGGACAAGGAGAAGGAGGCGGTCGGGGTGGGCTGAGGCGCCACGGATCCGCGCCGGGCCGGGGGCCGGGGGAGGCGGGGCACCGGCTGCCCCCGCGGGGCGCGGCACAAGAGGTGTGGCACAATGGGCGGCTGTACTCGACAGCCGCACAGGACCCCTCTCTCCTCCGGCTGACGCGTCCACTCGGACACTCGGGTACCACAACCCCACGTGGCATCCCGCCGTGTCCAACCACGCCAAAGACCAGGAGACACCACAGCCGTGGCAGTCAAGATCAAGCTGAAGCGACTGGGCAAGATCCGTTCGCCTCACTACCGCATCATCGTCGCCGACTCCCGTACCCGTCGCGACGGCCGGGCCATCGAGGAGATCGGTCTGTACCACCCGGTGCAGAACCCCTCCCGCATCGAGGTCGACTCGGAGCGCGTCCAGTACTGGCTGGGCGTCGGCGCGCAGCCGACCGAGCCGGTCCTGGCCATCCTGAAGGTCACCGGCGACTGGCAGAAGTTCAAGGGCCTGCCGGCCCCGGAGCCGATGAAGGTCGCCGAGCCCAAGGCCGACAAGCGCGCCCTCTTCGAGGCCGCCGCCAAGGAGTCGGCGGACGAGCCCAAGGGTGAGGCCATCACCCAGAAGGCGAAGAAGGCCGACAAGAAGGCGGACGAGGCCGAGGCCGCCGCCGAGTCGACCGAGGCGTGACCATGCTGGAAGAGGCCCTCGACCATCTGGTGAAGGGCATCGTCGACCACCCCGACGAGGTGCAGGTCGCCGCCCGCAACCTGCGTCGCGGGCGCGTGCTGGAGGTCCGGGTCCACCCCGACGACCTCGGCAAGGTGATCGGCCGCAACGGCCGCACCGCACGCGCGCTGCGCACCGTCGTGGGCGCTCTCGGCGGGCGGGGCGTCCGCGTCGACCTCGTCGACGTGGACCAGGTCCGCTGAGGGCCGCAGCAGACAACGCAGAGCACCGGCACGGGCCGGGAGCGGCACCGCCGCTCCCGGCCCGTGCCGTGACCGCCGGCGTACGGGAACCGGCGAGAACCTGGAGTGACGAGCAGTGCAGTTGGTAGTCGCGCGCATCGGCCGTGCCCACGGGATCAAGGGCGAGGTCACGGTGGAGGTGCGCACCGATGAACCCGAGGTGCGCCTCGCCCCCGGCGCCGTCCTCGGCACCGACCCCGCCTCCGCGGGCCCCCTGACCATCGAGTCCGGGCGCGTCCACAGCGGCCGGCTGCTGCTGCGCTTTAAGGGCGTGAGGGACCGCACCGCCGCCGAGGCGCTGCGTGGCACCCTGCTGATCGCCGAGGTCGACCCGGAGGAGACCCCCGAGGACCCCGACGAGTACTACGACCACCAGTTGATCGACCTCGACGTCGTCACCCTCGACGGAACGCCCGTCGGCCGGATCGAGGAGATCGCCCACCTGCCCCACCAGGACCTGCTCGTGGTGCGCGGGCCCGACGGCGGCGAGGTGCTCGTCCCCTTCGTCGGTGAGATCGTCCCCGAGATCGACCTGGAGGGGCAGCGGGCCGTCATCGATCCGCCGCCGGGACTCATCGACGACCGAGCCGAGATCGCCGGATCCCGCACCGGGAACGGTGCTCGGGACGGTGCGGTGGACAGGGACGGAGAAGACGGCGGGAACACGGAGGACGGCGCCTGATGCGGATCGACGTCGTCACGATCTTCCCCGAGTACCTGGAGCCGCTGAACGTCTCCCTGGTGGGCAAGGCGCGCGCCCGCGGCCTGCTCGACGTACGCGTCCACGACCTGCGGCAGTGGACCCACGACCGGCACAACACCGTCGACGACACCCCCTACGGCGGCGGTCCCGGCATGGTGATGAAGCCCGGGCCGTGGGGTGAGGCGCTGGACTCGGTCATCGCCTCGGGCGGGGACGGGGAGGTACAGGACGGAGGGCCGGTCCTGGTCGTCCCCACCCCCAGCGGCAGCCCGTTCACCCAGCGGACGGCCGTCGAACTGGCCGCCGAGCCGTGGCTGGTCTTCACCCCCGCCCGCTACGAGGGCATCGACCGCCGCGTCGTCGAGGAGTACGGCGAGCGCCTGCGGGTGCGAGAGCTGTCCATCGGCGACTACGTGCTGGCCGGCGGCGAGGCGCCCGTGCTGGTCATGGTGGAGGCCGTCGCCCGGCTGCTGCCCGGGGTCCTGGGCAACGCCGAGTCCCACCGCGACGACTCCTTCGCGCCCGGCGCCATGGCCGATCTGCTGGAAGGCCCCGTCTACACCAAGCCTCCGGTGTGGCGCGGCCGGGACATCCCCGAGGTGCTGCTCAGCGGCCACCACGGCAGGATCGCCCGCTGGCGCCGCGACCAGGCGTTCCGCCGCACAGTGCGCCACCGCCCGGACCTGATCGAGAGGTGCGACCCCGCCGCGCTGGATGCCGAGGACCGCAGGCTCCTGGCCGAGCTGGGCTGGGCCGAGCGTCCCGACGGCCGATTTGGGCCCGCGGCCCGGGGCGTGGAAGAATAGGCCGCTGCCTCGCGTCCGGCGCGCGACCCTGCCACAGGGGGACCAACGCCCGACCGGTACGGCGGCTCACCGAACCCAACGAACGATTCCGCCGATGACCTGTGGCATCGGCGAGGAAAGCAGACGGTCATGCACCTTCTCGACAGCGTCGACTCCGCCTCGCTGCGCAGCGACATCCCCACCTTCCGCCCCGGCGACACCGTCAACGTCCACGTGCGCGTCATCGAGGGCAACCGCTCCCGTGTGCAGCAGTTCAAGGGTGTCGTCATCCGCCGCCAGGGCTCCGGCGTCCGCGAGACCTTCACCGTCCGCAAGGTCAGCTTCAGCGTCGGCGTGGAGCGCACCTTCCCGGTGCACACCCCGGTCGTCGAGAAGATCGAGGTCGTCACCCGCGGTGACGTCCGCCGCGCCAAGCTGTACTACCTGCGCGAGCTGCGCGGCAAGGCCGCCAAGATCAAGGAGAAGCGCGAGCGCTGATCCGCGGCCGGTCGGCGTGGTGGAGCGCCGGGCGCCCCGGCGTCCGGCGCCGCCCGTGAGGCACGGTCCCCGCGCCGCTGTCCGCACCGGTGTCCGCCGCGCCGGGTTAGGCTCTCGGCTCGATGAACACCGACGAACAGCACACGCGACCCATGGAGCGCGACCGCTCCTCCCACCCCGTACGGGGCGGGAGGCGGCGGTCGCGTTTCGTGCGTCCGGGGGCCGCGGTGGCCGCGGCCGCCGTGCTGCTCCTGCTGGTCCACACGTTCGTGGCGGAACCCTTCCGCATCCCGAGCGGCTCGATGGGGAACACCCTCGAAGCGGGAGACCGCGTTCTGGTGAACAAGCTGGCGTACCGTTTCGGCAACCTTCCGGAGCGCGGAGACGTTGTGGTGTTCGACGGGACCGGTTCGTTCGACCGGGAGCCGTCGCGGGGGACCGACTACGTCAAGCGGGTCGTCGGAGTCGGCGGCGACAGGGTCAGGTGCTGCGACGAACGGGGGAGGATCGAGGTGAACGGCGAACCGGTGGACGAGACCTATCTGCATCCCGGCGACCGGCCCTCGGCCGTCCCGTTCGACATCGCGGTTCCCGGGGGGCGGCTGTGGGTGATGGGCGACCACCGCTCCCGGTCGAGCGACTCCCGGGACCACCTCGGGTCCCCCGGCGGCGGCACCGTACCGGTGGACAGGGTGATCGGCCGGGCCGACTGGATCGTCTGGCCGGCCGGCCGCTGGACCTCTCTGCGGGGCCGGGATGGGTAGGCGCGGACGGCCGCGAGGCGACCGGCGGGCGGCCGTCCGCGGCGGCGTCCCGCCGGAGCCCGGGACCACGCTGCGCGGGCCCGGCGAGGGACGGGCCGACCGGCGGCGCGCCGCCAAGCGGATCAGGCGGCGCCGGCGGCTGTCGGTGACCAAGGAGATCCCCGTCCTGGTGGGCGTCGCGCTGCTGATCGCGCTGGTGCTCAAGACGTTCCTGGTCCAGGCGTTCGTCATCCCCTCCGGTTCGATGGAGCAGACGATCAGGATCGACGACCGGGTGCTGGTGGACAAGCTGACGCCCTGGTTCGGCTCGCGCCCCGAACGCGGCGACGTGGTGGTCTTCAAGGATCCAGGAGGCTGGCTGCCCCCTGGGGAGGAGCCGGAGCGGGACGACCCCGTGGGCATCAAGCAGGGCAGGCAGTTCCTGACCTTCATCGGCCTGCTGCCCTCCGCCGAGGAGCAGGACCTGATCAAGCGGGTCATCGGCACCGGCGGGGACACCGTCGTGTGCTGCGACGAGGACGGCCGGGTGACGGTCAACGGCACACCGCTGAACGAGCCGTACCTCCACCCGGGCAACGCGCCCTCGCAGATGGACTTCGAGGTGAAGGTGCCCGAGAACCGCATCTTCGTGATGGGCGACCACCGCTCGAACTCCGCCGACTCCCGCTACCACCTGCAGGACCCGGGCAGGGGGACCATCCCCGAGAGTCTGGTGGTGGGCAAGGCCGTGGTGATCGCCTGGCCCTACTCCCACTGGCGACGGCTGGAGGAGCCCGAGACCTACGCGTCGGTGCCGGACCCGCGCGGCGAGACCGCCTCCGCGGCCGCGGGCGCCGACAATGTCGGGGGCGAAGACATGGTGCACATACCGAGCCCTGCGGAACTCCCGCTCGTTATGGGAGTGGCAGGCGTGGGTCTGCACCGGCTGAGGCGCGGGCTGCAGCGCGGTAAGAGCGGTATCGGTGTGAGGAGTGGATGTGGGGGACGTGGCGGTCGGAGCGCGCTCCGACGCGGACGGGCCCGAGCGACGGGCCGAAGGCGAGCCCGTGGAGCGCGGTGAGGAAACGGCCGCGGGCCCGGACAGCGGAGAGAGAGTGACGGAAAAGAAGCAACGCTCCTTCCTGAAGGAACTGCCCATCCTCATCGGCATCGCGCTGCTGCTGGCCCTGGGGATCAAGACGTTCCTGCTGCAGGCGTTCTCCATCCCCTCCGACTCGATGCAGAACACCCTCCAGCGGGGCGACCGGGTGCTGGTGGACAAGCTGACGCCCTGGTTCGGGGCCGAACCCGAGCGCGGCGAGGTCGTCGTCTTCCACGACCCGGGCGGCTGGCTCGATCCGTCGGTCCAGCAGGACACCAATGTCTTCCAGGACTTCATGAGCTTCATCGGCCTGATGCCCTCCGCCGAGGAGCAGGACCTGATCAAGCGGGTCATCGCGGTCGGTGGCGACACCGTGGCGTGCGAGAAGAACGGCCCCGTCACGGTCAACGGCAAGGCTCTGGAGGAGGGGTCCTACGTCTACCCCGGGGACGCCCCTTGCGGCGGCGAGGGCTTCGGCCCGGTCAAGGTCCCCGAGGACCGGATCTGGGTGATGGGCGACCACCGCTCCAACTCGCTGGACTCCCGTTTCCACCAGCAGCTCCCCGGACAGGGGACGGTGCCCGTGGACGAGGTCGTGGGCCGGGCCGTGGTCAAGGCGTGGCCGATCGACCGCTGGGGCACCCTCCCGGTGCCCGACACCTTCGCCGAGCAGGGCCTGGCCGCGGCCCCCGCGGCACTGGGGCTGGCGGGCGCGGTGCCGCTGGTGATGTGGCGGCGGCGCCTGAGGGCGAGGGCCGTGACGGGGAGCGCGGAAGAGGCCGCCGCGGCGCCCGGGACGGCGTCTGGCGCCGGGAGCGGGACGGGCGGGCGGGCCGAGGGCTGACCCGGAAGCGTACCCGGGGGTAGGGTGCGGCGCAGACCGCCGGTGGACCCAGACCTTTTCCGGGAGCGCGAGTGAGCAGAGCCGAACGTACCGGGAAGGGCCGCGGCCGTGTGGGCCAGGCGCTGTCGTCGGCGGCCGTGGCGATCGGCTGCGTCCTCTTCCTGGGCGGCTTCGTCTGGGCCGCGGTGCTGTACCAGCCCTACGCCGTGCCCACCGACTCCATGGCGCCCACCGTCGAGGCCGGGGATCGGGTGCTGGCCGAGCGCATCGACGGCGACGAGGTCCGGCGCGGCGACGTCGTCGTCTTCCTCGATCCGCTGTGGGGCAACATGCCGATGATCAAGCGGGTCGTCGGCGTGGGCGGCGACACCGTGGAGTGCTGCGACGAGCAGGGGAAGCTGACCGTCAACGGCGATCCCGTCGACGAGCCGTACCGGCTGGAGGAGGAGCGGGCCTCCTTCTCCGCTTTCGAGGCATCCGTGCCCGAGGGGCAGCTCTTCCTCCTCGGCGACCACCGGGAGGGGTCACTGGACTCGCGCACGCACCTGGAGGACGCCAACAACGGCTCCGTGCCCCGGGAGGCGGTGACGGGGCGGATCGACGCCACCGTCTGGCCGCTGGGCCGCGCGGGCATGGTCGAGCGCCCGGCCGGTTTCGCGGATCTGCCCGGCGGGATCTCCCGGCCGGGGCCGCTGGGTCCCGCCCTGGGCGTGATCGGGGCCGGTGCCCTGCTGATCCTCGGCGGCGCCGGGTACGGGGCGATCGGCCCGGTCCGCGGCAAGCGCGCGGAACTGACGCACAATGGGGGAACGCACGGCTGAAGGGGAACACGCCATGAGCGCCGAGGACCTCGAGAAATACGAGACCGAGATGGAGCTGAAGCTCTACCGGGAGTACCGGGACGTCGTCGGCTTGTTCAGGTACGTGATCGAGACCGAACGCCGCTTCTACCTCACCAACGACTACGAGATGCAGGTGCACTCGGTTCAGGGGGAGGTCTTCTTCGAGGTCTCGATGGCCGACGCCTGGGTGTGGGACATGTACCGGCCGGCCCGCTTCGTCAAACAGGTGAGGGTGCTCACCTTCAAGGACGTGAACATCGAGGAGCTGAACAAGAGCGATCTGGATCTGCCGGAGGACTCCGACTTCAAGAGGTGAGCCCGGGACGGGCCGCCGCTTCCCACCGCTCCCGTCAACGCCGAACCTGTGGAATCCCTCGTACGGGTGAGCGAGATATCCACAACCGGCAGGTAGTCCACTGGATCGGACCATGATCACCCAAACCGCCTCTCCAGCCGCCACAGTCGGCGCCGGAGGTGGTACCGATGAACAGCAGGAACGCACTCGGGCGCTACGGCGAGGACCTGGCCGCCCGACGGCTGCGCGAGACGGGCATGGCCGTCCTCGAACGGAACTGGCGCTGCCGGGCCGGCGAGATCGACATCGTCGCCCGGGACGCCGACGCACTCGTCGTCTGCGAGGTCAAGACGCGCCGGGCCGGCCCGTACGGGCACCCGATGTCGGCCGTGACCCCGCGCAAGGCCGAGCGGCTGCGCAGACTCGCCTCCCAGTGGCTCAGCGAACGCTGGCTCGCCCGCTACGGCCGCCCGCCGACCGGAGGCGTGCGCATCGACCTCGTCGGCGTCGTCCTGCCCGAGCGGGGCGCCCCCCGGGTGCAGCACGTCAGGGGGGTGGCCTGACATGGGCTTCGCCCGCACCTGCTCGGTCGCCCTCGTGGGCGTCGAGGGCGTGGTCGTCGAGGTCCAGGCCGACCTCGAACCGGGGCTGGCCACCTTCACCCTCGTCGGCCTGCCCGACAAGAGCCTGGTGGAGAGCCGCGACCGGGTCAGGGCCGCGGTCGTCAACTCCGGTGTCGACTGGCCCCAGAAGAAACTCACCGTCGGGCTCAGTCCCGCCTCGGTGCCCAAGAGCGGCAGTGGATTCGACCTCGCCGTCGCATGCGCGGTGCTCGGAGCCGCCGAGCGGATCGATCCCCGCGAACTCACCGGACTCGTGATGATCGGCGAGCTGGGCCTGGACGGGCGGGTCCGGCCCGTCCGCGGCGTCCTGCCCGCGGTCCTGGCCGCCGCGGACGCCGGTTACCGCCAGGTCGTCGTCGCCGAGCAGACCGCGTCCGAGGCCGCACTGGTCCCCGGCGTCTCCGTCCTCGGCGTCCGCTCCCTGCGCCAGCTCGTCGCCGTCCTCACCGACACACCCGTCCCCGAGGAGGAGTGCCCGGACGGGCACGGCACCGAGGCCACCATGCTCGCCGGCCTCACCGTGCCCGGCGCGGGCGGGGGGATCGCGGGGCTGGGCGGCGAACGACGGGTGGACCTCGCCGAGGTCGCCGGCCAGAAAGCCGCCCGCAGAGCCCTGGAGGTGGCCGCCGCGGGGCGCCACCACATCTTCTTCAAGGGGCCGCCGGGTGCGGGCAAGACCATGCTCGCCGAACGGCTCCCCGGGCTGCTGCCGCCGCTCACCCCGAAGGAGGCGCTGGAGGTCACGGCCGTCCACTCCGTCGCCGGGGCGCTGCCACCCGGACAGCCGCTGGTCGAGCGGCCCCCCTACTGCGCCCCGCACCACTCGGCCACCACCGCCTCCCTGGTGGGCGGCGGCAGCGGTCTGCCCAGGCCCGGGGCCGTCTCCCTCGCCCATCACGGCGTGCTCTTCATGGACGAGGCGGCCGAGTGCAGCGCCCGGGTGCTCGACGCCCTGCGCCAGCCGCTGGAGTCGGGGCAGGTCGTGGTGGCCCGGGCCCAGGGCATGATGCGCATGCCCGCCCGCTTCCTGCTCGCCCTCGCCGCCAACCCGTGCCCCTGCGGCAGACACGGCTCCCGGGGCGGCGGCTGCGAGTGCAGGCCCTCATCGGTCAGACGCTACCGGGCACGGCTCTCAGGGCCGCTGCTGGACCGTGTCGACCTCCGGGTCACCGTCGAACCCGTCACCCGCTCCGAGCTGACGGCCCCCGGCGCCCGGCCGGAGTCCACCGAGACCGTGGCCGCCCGCGTGCTCGCCGCACGTGAGCGCGCCGCCGCCCGCTACGACGGCACGCCCTGGCACACCAACAGCGAGGTCCCCGGCCACGAACTGCGGACCAGATGGCCCGGGAGCCCGGGAGCGCTCGGCCGGGCCGAGGAGGACATGGAACGCGGCCTGCTCACCGCACGAGGCCTGGACCGCGTCCTGCGGGTCGCCTGGACTCTGGCCGACCTCCGCGGTCGAGACCGGCCCACCGCCGAGGACGTGGACGGCGCGCTGGAGCTGCGCACCGGGGTACGGCGTGGCCCGGCACTCGCCGGAGCTCGGGCGTGACCGGCCGCGAGGAACGCGTGGCCCGGGCGGCGCTCACCAGGATCGGGGAGCCCGGTGACGAGGCGATGAACAGGTGGCTCGACCGGTACGGGGCGGTGGAGACACTCAAGGCGTTCGGATCCGACTCCCCGCTGCCCGGCGCGTCCCGGACCCGCTGGGCCGGGCTGCGGCAGCGCGCGCGAGGGCTCGACCCCGAGGCCGACCTCGCCGCGATCGGCGCACTGGGCGGGCGCTTCGTGTGTCCCGATGACACCGAGTGGCCGAGCCAGCTGGACGACCTGGGCGACGGGCGTCCCGTGGGCCTGTGGGTGCGCGGCGGGGCCTCGCTGCGGATGTGGGCGTTGCGTTCGGTCGCCGTCGTCGGTTCCCGGGCGTGCACGGACTACGGCGCCCACATGGCCGCGACCCTCGGCTCCAGCCTGGCCTCCCGCGGCTGGACGGTGGTCTCCGGCGCGGCGTACGGAGTGGACGGCGCCGCGCACGGCGGGGCTCTGGCGGTGGAGGGAGCGACCGTCGCAGTCCTGGCCTGCGGAGTCGACGTGGCCTACCCGCCGGGCAACGGCGAGCTGATCCGGCGCATCGGGGAGCAGGGACTGCTGGTCGCCGAACTGCCGCCCGGCGACCACCCCACCCGCAGCCGTTTCGTCCTGCGCAACCGCGTGATCGCGGCCCTCACCCGCGGCACCGTGGTGGTGGAGGCGGAACTGCGCAGCGGCTCGCTGGTCACCGCGCGGCGGGCCCTCGGGCTGGGCAGGCTCACCATGGGTGTGCCCGGCCCGGTGACCAGCGGACTGTCGGCGGGCGTCCACCAGCTCCTGCGAGGTGAGGGCATCGTCGTCACCGACGCCGCCGAGATCGTCGAGCTGGTCGGTGCGATCGGCGAACTGGCCCCCGAGAAACGCGGGCCCATGGTGCCGCGCGACCTGCTGTCCCCGGAGGCGGCGCGCGTTCTGGAGGCGCTGCCCGCCCGGGGTGCGCTCGGCGTCGAGGCGGTGGCGCGCGCCGCCGCTCTGGCGGAGGACCGCGCGCTCGTCCGCCTCCAGGAACTGCGGTCGCTCGGGTTCCTCGAACGCATCGGTGACTACTGGCAGTTGGCCAGATCAGCCAACCAACACACCAACAGGTGACGAGGCGGTCCTTGACCTGGGACGATCGAGTGAAAAGGTGAGAGGCATGATCGCTGAACGCTTCATTCCGCATGGCCCGGCCGCGCCGCTCCGGCCACCGGGGTAACTCCGGGGTGCGGGCAGCGGAACGTATCTGCGCATGCCCTGCCCATCGCCACTCGCACTGAGCGACGCCGCAGTCACGCTACGCTCCCAAGGTTCCCGGCCCCTTCGTACGCCCCTCACCGGCGTCAGCGCACAGATCACGGCAGAACGGCTCAAGACGACGCATGCCCCATCACATCCCCGGGCCCGACCGCACGGCCACGGCAGAACCGACCGCAGCCGACGGCGCTGCGCGCCCTGCCCCGCCCAGATCGCTCGACGAACTGTGGCGGTCGTACAAGTGCACGGGCGACGAGCGGCTGCGGGAACAGCTAATCCTCCACTACTCGCCCCTGGTCAAGTACGTGGCCGGACGTGTCAGTGTCGGCCTGCCCGCCAACGTGGAGCAGGCCGACTTCGTCTCCTCAGGGGTCTTCGGACTGATCGACGCCATCGAGAAGTTCGACCCGAGCCGCTCGGTCAAGTTCGAGACCTACGCCATCACCCGCATCCGCGGAGCCATGATCGACGAACTGCGGGCGCTCGACTGGATCCCCCGCTCGGTGCGGCAGAAGGCCCGCGCGTTCGAGCGCGCCCATGCCGCGCTGGAAGCGGCGCTGCGGCGTACGCCGTCCGAGGCCGAGATCGCGGACGAGATGGGAATCCCGCTGGAGGAACTCCACGGGATCTTCAGCCGGCTTCCGCTGGCCAACGTGGTCGCCCTGGAGGAGGTGCTCCACAGTGGCGCGGAGGGCGGCGACCGGCTGAGTCTCATGGACACCCTGGAGGACACGGCCGCCGACAACCCCGTCGAGATCGCCGAGGACCGCGAACTGCGGCAGTTGCTGGCCCGGGCGGTCAACACCCTGCCCGAACGCGAGAAGACCGTGGTGACCCTCTACTACTACGAAGGGCTCACCCTCGCCGAGATCGGGCAGGTGCTCGGAGTCACGGAGAGCCGGGTCAGCCAGATCCACACCAAGTCCGTACTGCAGCTTCGGGCCAAGCTTGCCGATGTCGGTCGCTGAACCGGCACCGCCCTCCCTACAGTGGGACCCGTGCCCAGGATTCGAGCGGCCTCCGTGGCCGAGCACCGGACGATGCAGCGCGACGCCCTGCTGGAGGCAGCACGATCCCTGCTGTCCGAGGGCGGCACGGAGGCGCTGACCTTCCCCGCGCTGGCGGCCCGCACGGGACTGGCGCGCTCCTCCGTCTACGAGTACTTCCGCTCCCGCGCCGCCGTCGTCGAGGAGTTGTGCGCCGTCGACTTCCCCGTCTGGGCAGCGGAGGTGGAGGACGCCATGGAGCGGGCCGGCACCCCCCAGGCGAAGGTGGAGGCCTATGTGCGGCGGCAGCTCGCGCTGGCCGGCGACCGGCGCCACCGGGCCGTCGTGGCCATCTCGGCCGGTGAACTGGACCCCGGCGCCCGGGAGAAGATCCGCGCGGCCCACGGCGGACTGATCACCATGGTGGTGGACGCTCTCGCGGCCCTCGGTCACGACGAGCCGCGGCTGACGGCCACCCTGCTGCAGGGCGTCGTGGACGCCGCGGTCCGCCGTATCGAGCTGGGTGCCGCCGAGGACCCGGACCGGATCACGCAGGCCGCCGTGTCGATGGCGCTCCACGGAGTCGCGGGCTGAGCCCTTTCCTCCGGCCGCCCCGTCCGGTCACCGAACGCTGCGTTCCGCCCGAGGGGATCTCCGCGCGAAGCCGGATGTGGCGGCGCCGGGCCCAGAACACGGCCACCGCCAGGCCCAGTGCCGTCCCCGCCCCGGGCGAACCGGCGGACAAGGAGTTCCGGGAGGCCGCCGTCCGTATCGCGCCACCCCGCCCGCTCTCCGTCTCCCCCGGAAGCGGAACCCCCAGTACCGGAAGGAGCCGGGAGGGGCCGCGGTCGAGAAGGGAGAGCGGATCCAGGTAGGTGTCACCGCGGCGCAGCCCCCAGTGCAGGCACCCCGCCGGGCAGTGGAAGCCGTCCGCCTCCAGCACGCCCACCACATCCCCCGCCGCGACCCGGTCGCCCTCGCGCACCCGCGCGCCGACCGGCTCGTACGTGGTGCGCAGCGGAGGGGAGCCCGTGCCCGTGAGTTCGACCGAGACCACCCCGCGTCCGGCGACCTCCCCCGCGAACGAGACCCGGCCCGCGGCCACCGCGCGCACCGGCTCCCCGGGGCGGGCCGCCAGGTCCACACCGCGGTGGCCGGCCGACCACCGTTCGGGCGGGGGCTCCCAGCCGCGTCCGACCGCCCCCGGCACCGGTCTGACCCGGCCGGAGCCGGACGGGCCGTCCCCGGGAGCGGCACGGGCCGCGGTCGCCCCCGCGGTGAGGAGCGGCAGCAGCAGGCAGGACAGCAGGAGAAGGGACAGGGAAAGAGGCAGGCGGAGCGGCGTGCGGAAGGGCGTGCGGCGCGGCAGCGCGGCGCGGAGTCGGCGTCCCATGGGCACAGCGTGGCGTGAAAGCACGGGGCGGAGGCGGTCCCGGGTGAGGGCTGTGGAAGACCGGCCGGTTGTGGACAACCGCGTCACCCGGTCCGGGGACGGCACCTCCCGCCGCGGCGGCACCCGCCCCCATGTGTGTCGCCCGCCGCTTCCCCGGTCCCGTACACTTCTGGTGCGATCCGGGTCACCGGATCGACTTCGCACGCCCCGCCGGCCTCCACAGGCGGCAGCGCACCTCGGTCCTCGAAGACGGCCTTCGAGCCGTCGACTTCGCAGGCAAGCGCATCGGGGCGTCAGGAGCGGCGGCCGTCCGGCCGCCGTGTACAACCGAGTGATCCAAGGAGATACGGCCATGGCCGTCGTCACGATGCGGGAGCTGCTGGAGAGCGGCGTCCACTTCGGGCACCAGACCCGCCGCTGGAACCCGAAGATGAAGCGCTTCATCTTCACCGAGCGCAACGGCATCTACATCATCGACCTGCTCCAGTCGCTGTCGTACATCGACCGCGCCTACGAGTTCGTCAAGGAGACCGTCGCCCACGGCGGCTCCATCATGTTCGTCGGCACCAAGAAGCAGGCCCAGGAGGCCATCGCCGAGCAGGCCACGCGCGTGGGCATGCCCTACGTCAACCAGCGCTGGCTCGGCGGCATGCTGACCAACTTCTCGACCGTCCACAAGCGCCTGCAGCGCCTGAAGGAGCTCGAGCAGATCGACTTCGAGGACGTGGCCGCCTCCGGCCTCACCAAGAAGGAGCTCCTGGTCCTCTCCCGCGAGAAGGCCAAGCTGGAGAAGACCCTGGGCGGTATCCGCGACATGCAGAAGGTGCCCAGCGCCGTCTGGATCGTGGACACCAAGAAGGAGCACATCGCCGTCGGTGAGGCGCGCAAGCTCAACATCCCGGTCGTCGCGATCCTCGACACCAACTGCGACCCGGACGAGGTCGACTACAAGATCCCGGGCAACGACGACGCGATCCGCTCCGTCACCCTGCTCACCCGCGTGATCGCCGACGCCGTCGCCGAGGGCCTCATCGCCCGCTCCGGCGCCGCCGGCGAGGGCAAGGGCGAGAAGGCCGCGGGCGAGCCGCTCGCCGAGTGGGAGCGCGAGCTGCTCGAGGGCGACGCCCAGAAGGCCGCCGAGTCCAAGGAGGGCGAGGCCCCGGCCGCCGCCGAGGCTCCGGCTGCCGAGGCTCCGGCCGCCGAGGAGCAGGCCGCCCCCGCCGAGGGCGAGAAGCCGGCCGAGCAGGCCTGACCGACGCCGCAGGTGGTACGGCCGGGGGCAGTGCCATGAGCGCCGCCCCCGGCCGCATGCCCGTCCCGTAGATCGATCCATCCTCATCGACCTTCCGAGAAGAGATTCACCGACCATGGCGAACTACACCGCCGCTGACGTCAAGAAGCTCCGCGAGCTCACCGGCGCCGGCATGATGGACTGCAAGAAGGCGCTGGACGAGGCCGAGGGCAACGTCGACAAGGCCGTCGAGATCCTCCGCGTCAAGGGCCAGAAGGGCGTCGCCAAGCGCGAGTCCCGCACCGCCGAGAACGGCGCCGTCGTCTCCCTGATCGCCGACGACAAGAAGTCCGGTGTGCTGGTCGAGCTCAAGTGCGAGACCGACTTCGTCGCCAAGGGCGACAAGTTCCTCGCCGTCGCCGAGGCCATCGCGGCCCACGTCGCCGCCACCTCCCCGGCCGACATTGAGGCGCTGCTCGCCTCCGAGATCGAGTCCGGCAAGAGCGTCCAGGTGTACGTGGACGAGGCCAACGCCACCCTCGGCGAGAAGATCGTCCTCGACCGCTTCGCGCAGTTCTCCGGTGGCTACGTGGCCGCCTACATGCACCGCACCAGCCCGGACCTGCCCCCGCAGGTCGGCGTCCTGGTCGAGCTGGAGCAGGAGAACGCCGAGGTCGCCAAGGACGTCGCGCAGCACATCGCCGCGTTCGCGCCGAAGTTCCTCTCCCGCGAGGACGTGCCGGAGGAGACCGTCGCGAACGAGCGCCGCGTCGCCGAGGCCACCGCGCGCGAGGAGGGCAAGCCCGAGCAGGCCCTGCCCAAGATCGTCGAGGGCCGGGTGAACGGCTTCTTCAAGGAGAACTGCCTCCTGGACCAGCCCTTCGCCAAGGACAACAAGAAGTCCGTCCAGAAGATCCTGGGCGAGGCCGGTGTCACGCTGAAGCGCTTCGCCCGCTTCCGCGTCGGCGCCTGATCCGTAGACCTGCTCCCGGTTAGGGTCGGGTTACGGGGCCCGTCCCGGTGCGTGACGCACTGAGCGCAGGCGTGTACGGACCGGACGACCGCAGTTGTGACGAGGAGGCCATTGCCGCTTTCGGGGACCGAGAGGAACCACCGGCAATGGCCTCCTCACGCGTGTGCACGAGGAGATCCGCATGAAACAGGGCAACGACCCCGGAGGCAAAGCCTCCGACAAGGACCACGACCGCCGCCGCTTCCTGCTGAAGCTCTCCGGCGAGGCGTTCGCCGGCGGTGGAGGGCTCGGAGTCGACCCCGACGTCGTGCACAAGGTCGCCCGCGAGATCGCAGCCGTGGTCCGTGACGGCGCCGAGATCGCCGTCGTCATCGGCGGCGGCAACTTCTTCCGCGGTGCCGAGCTCCAGCAGCGAGGCATGGACCGGGCCCGGTCCGACTACATGGGTATGCTCGGCACGGTCATGAACTGCCTCGCCCTCCAGGACTTCCTGGAGAAGGAGGGCATCGACTCCCGTGTGCAGACCGCCATCACCATGGGGCAGGTCGCCGAGCCGTACATTCCGCTGAGGGCGGTGCGGCATCTGGAGAAGGGGCGCGTGGTCATCTTCGGTGCCGGCATGGGCATGCCGTATTTCTCCACCGACACCACCGCCGCCCAGCGCGCCCTGGAGATCGACGCCGAGGCGCTGCTGATGGGCAAGAACGGTGTGGACGGCGTCTACGACTCCGACCCGGCGACCAACCCCGACGCGGTGAAGTTCGACGCCCTGGAGTACGGCGAGGTCATCGCCCGAGAGCTGAGGGTGGCCGACGCCACCGCCATCACCCTCTGCCGCGACAACAGGCTTCCGATCCTCGTCTTCGAGTTGCTGGCCGAGGGGAATATCGCCAGGGCGGTCCGGGGTGAGAAGATCGGCACGCTGGTGAGCGACCAGGGCTCCCGGGCCTGACGCCCGCGGCGGACGTGAAACGACGTCCGTACGGGAGTCGCCGCACACGGCACCGTACGGCAACCCCGTGCCGCACGATGGGCACGGTACGGGGATGGACAACAGCCTGCCGGTCGGACACCGTGCAGGAATCAGGGCTTTCCGGCTCAATTCATCGAACCAGGAGCACGTGGTGATCGAAGAGACCCTCCTCGAGGCCGAGGAGAAGATGGAGAAGGCGGTCGTCGTCGCCAAGGAGGACTTCGCCGCGATCCGCACCGGCCGTGCGCACCCGGCGATGTTCAACAAGATCGTGGCCGAGTACTACGGTGCGATGACCCCGATCAACCAGCTCGCGTCGTTCTCGGTGCCCGAGCCGCGTATGGCCGTGATCACCCCGTTCGACAAGAGCGCGCTGCGCAACATCGAACAGGCCATCCGTGACTCCGACCTCGGCGTCAATCCCTCCAACGACGGCAACATCATCCGCGTCGTCTTCCCGGAGCTGACCGAGCAGCGCCGCCGGGAGTACATCAAGGTCGCCAAGGGCAAGGCCGAGGACGCCAAGATCTCCATCCGCAGCGTCCGCCGCAAGGCCAAGGAGGCCATCGACAAGGCCGTCAAGGACGGTGACATCGGTGAGGACGAGGGCCGCCGCGCGGAGAAGGAGCTCGACGACACCACCTCCAAGTACGTCACACAGGTGGACGAACTGCTCAAGCACAAGGAAGCCGAGCTTCTCGAGGTCTGAGGTTTCGAGGCTGCGATTTTCGTGAACGACTCATCCTGGGGAGCACCACCGTCGGGCGCCGGGCCCTCCGGTCGCCCCGGCCACCCTGCCCATCCCGGCCACTTCGGATACCGGAGCACCCCCGAACAGGGTTTCTCCTCCCCGCTTCGCGCAGAGGTGGCCCAGGCCCCGGCGGGTTACACGCACGAGGACGCCGAGGCGTCGCAGACTCGGCGTATGCCCATCGTGCCCGACGCCCCCGGCGGTGACCAGGACGATCGTGACGGCCGGGCGGCGGGGCGGCCGTTCGGCGGCCCCGTCCCCGGTGATGACGGCCGACCCGAACCGCGGACCGGTCCCGGAACGGAGCCTGCCACGCCCTCGCCCCGGGGCCGTTCCTCGGGGCGCAAGCGGGCGGGCCGCGACCTGCGCGCCGCGATAGGGGTCGGTCTCGGGCTGGGCGCCGTCATCATCGCCTCGCTCTTCGTCTACAAGCACGTCTTCGTCGGCGTGATCGTCGCCGCCGTCGTGGTCGGGCTGTGGGAACTGACCTCCCGTCTCGCCGAACGCAAGCAGATCAGGGCGCCGCTGGTGCCGCTGGCCGTCGGCGGCGCAGCGATGGTCGTCGCCGGTTACGTCCGCGGTGCGGAGGGCGCCTGGGTGGCCACCGCGCTCACCGCGCTGGCCGTACTGGTGTGGCGGATGACGGAGGACCCGACGGAGTACCTGCGGGACGTCACCGCCGGTGTCTTCGCCGCCTTCTACGTCCCCTTCCTGGCCACTTTCGTAGCCATGATGCTCGCCGCCGACGACGGCCCGCAGTGGGTGCTCACCTTCCTGCTGCTCACCGTCGTCAGCGACACCGGGGCGTACGCGGTCGGCTGGCGCTTCGGCACGCACAAGCTCGCACCGCGCATCAGCCCCGGCAAGACCCGCGAGGGCCTGCTGGGGGCGGTGGCCTTCGCGATGGCCGCCGGCGCGCTGTGCATGCACTTCCTCATCGACGGCGGCGTCTGGTGGCAGGGGCTGCTGCTGGGGCTGGCCGTCGCCGTCAGCGCCACCCTGGGCGACCTGGGCGAGTCCATGATCAAGCGGGATCTGGGCATCAAGGACATGGGCACCCTGCTGCCCGGCCACGGCGGCATCATGGACCGCCTGGACTCCCTGCTGCCCACCGCCCCCGTGGTCTGGCTGCTGCTGACCGTCTTCGTCGGCGCGGGCTGACGGAGGCCGGGTGGTTACGCGCTCCGGCGCGGCGGCGTTCGCTCCGGCCCGGAGGCAGGCCCCGCGACGGCCGCGGCCCGGGGTGCCGGAGTTGATCTGCGACACTGGAGGGGTTATGCCTGCACCCGGAGAACTCACCTTTGTCGCGCCGCGCGGGGCCGCCAGGCCGCCGCGGCACCTCGCCGACCTCGCCCCGGCCGAGCGGCGCGAGGCCGTCGCCGCGATCGGCGAGAAGCCGTTCCGCGCCCAGCAACTGTCGCGGCACTACTTCGCCCGGTACGCCACCGACCCCGCCGCCTGGACCGACATCCCGGCCGCCGTGCGCGAGAGGTTGGCGGGCGAGCTGCTGCCCGAGCTGATGACCGTGGTGCGGCACGTCAGCTGCGACGACGACACCACTCGTAAGACGCTGTGGCGGCTGCACGACGGGACGCTGGTGGAGTCGGTGCTGATGCGCTACCCGGACCGGGTCACCATGTGCGTCAGCTCCCAGGCCGGCTGCGGGATGAACTGCCCCTTCTGCGCCACCGGCCAGGCCGGGCTGGACCGCAACCTGTCCACCGCCGAGATCGTCCACCAGATCGTCGAGGGCATGCGCGCCCTGCGCGACGGCGAGGTGCCCGGGGGCCCCGCGCGGCTGTCGAACATCGTCTTCATGGGCATGGGCGAGCCGCTGGCCAACTACAAGAGGGTCATCGGCGCCATCCGCCGGCTGACCGACCCCGAGCCCGACGGCCTGGGCCTGTCCCAGCGCGGCATCACCGTCTCCACCGTCGGACTGGTGCCGGCGATCCACCGCTTGTCCGACGAGGGGCTCAAGTGCCGGCTGGCGGTCTCCCTGCACGCGCCCGACGACGAGCTGCGCGACACCCTGGTGCCGGTCAACACCCGCTGGAAGGTCCGCGAGGTCCTCGACGCGGCCTGGGAGTACGCCGAGAAGTCCGGCCGCCGCGTCTCCATCGAGTACGCCCTCATCCGGGACATCAACGACCAGGCGTGGCGCGCCGACCTGCTGGGCCGGCTGCTGGCGGGCAAGCGGGCGCACGTCAACCTCATCCCCCTCAACCCCACGCCCGGCTCCAAGTGGACCGCGTCCCGGCCCGAGGACGAGCGCGCGTTCGTCGCCGGACTGGAGGCGCACGGCGTGCCGGTGACCGTCCGCGACACCCGCGGGCAGGAGATCGACGGCGCCTGCGGCCAGCTCGCCGCCACCGAGCGCTGAGGACCGGCCCGCCACTGGTACGGTGGCGGGGACCTCGGCGGTCGCACACAGTAGCGAAACGCCAGTAGCGAACACAGGCATCGAAACAGCGAACCGACAGGGGAGCGCGTACAGCGCTGAGAGTGCGGTGTCGCCGGAGCAGCCGAGAGGCCGCCCGGGGAGCCGCAGACCCTCGGACCTGATCCGGTTAGTACCGGCGTAGGGAGTCAGAAGAAAGTGCACACCAAGCTCCGCCGCGCCCTGGGCGCGGCCGTCCTCGGCACGCTCACCCTCTCCGCCCTCACCGCGTGCGGCGGCTCGCAGTCCTCCGGGGACGGCGGGGGGAAGGACGGGAAGGACGAGACGGTCACCCTGGTCGCCCACGACTCCTTCGCGGCCTCCGACGCCGTGCTGGAGGAGTTCACCGAGAAGACCGGCTACAAGGTGAAGGTGCTGCGCGGCGGCGACGCCGGCTCCTCCCTCAACCAGGCGATCCTGTCCAAGGACAACCCGCAGGGCGACGTCCTCTTCGGCGTGGACAACACCCTGCTCTCCCGCGCCCTGGACAACGGCCTGTTCACGCCGTACGAGGCGGAGGGCCTGGCGAAGATACCCGCGCGGTACCAGCTCGACGCACAGGAGCACCGCGTCACTCCCGTCGACTCCGGCGACGTCTGCGTCAACTACGACCGCGCCTACTTCGAGGAGCGCGGCATCGCCCCGCCCAGCACCCTCGACGACCTCGCCGAGCCCGCCTACAAGGACCTGCTGGTCACCGAGAACGCCGCCACCTCCTCGCCCGGCCTGGGCTTCCTGCTGGCCACCGTCGCCGAGTACGGCGAGGGGTGGCAGGAGTACTGGAAGAAGCTGAAGGCCAACGGCGTCGAGGTCGTCGACGGCTGGGAGCAGGCGTACTACGACCGCTTCTCCGGCTCCTCCGGCGGCAAGGGCAAGGGCGACCGGCCGCTGGTCGTCTCCTACGCCTCCAGCCCGCCCGCCGAGGTCCTGGGCGCCGACCCCGCGCCCGAGCAGGCCCCCACCGGGGTGGCCACCGGCACCTGCTTCCGTCAGATCGAGTTCGCCGGACTGCTCAAGGGCGCGGACAACCCCGCCGGCGGCAAGGCGCTGCTGGACTTCATGACCGGCCGGTCCTTCCAGGAGGACCTGCCGCTGCAGATGTTCGTCAACCCCGTGCGCGAGGACGCGAAGCTGCCCGAGGTCTTCACCCGCTACGGCGAGACGATCGATGAGCCCCGCACCATGGCGCCCGAGAAGATCGCCGAGAACCGCGAGGCGTGGGTCAAGGCGTGGACCTCGGCCGTCGTGAGGTGAGGACGGGCATACGCGCGGGGACGGCGGCGCGCCTCGCGCCGGCGGCGGTGCCGGCCGTCTTCCTCGCGCTGTTCTTCGCCTATCCCGTCGCCGCCATCACCGCCCGCGGGCTGTACGACGGCGGGCGGTGGCGTCCGGACCGTATCGCCGCCGTCCTCACCGATCCCGACATCACCGGCGTGGTGTGGTTCACGCTGTGGCAGGCGGCGGCCTCCACCGTGCTCACCCTGCTGCTGGCGCTGCCCGGCGCGTATGTGCTCGCGCGCCTGGACTTCCCCGGCAGGCGGGTGCTGCGGGCGGCGGTCACCGTACCGTTCGTGCTGCCCACCGTCGTCGTCGGCTCCGCCTTCCTGGCCCTGCTCGGCCGCGGTGGTCTGCTGGACCAGTGGTGGGGGGTGCGGCTGGACACCGGCGTCACCGCCATCCTGCTGGCCCACGTCTTCTTCAACTACGCGGTGGTCGTCCGGATCGTCGGCGGCCTGTGGGCGCAGCTCGACCCCCGCCAGGAGGAGGCCGCGCGGGTGCTCGGCGCGAGCCGGTGGACCGCCTGGCGCACCGTGACCCTTCCCGCGCTCCTCCCGTCGGTGGCCGCCGCCGCACTGATGGTCTTCCTGTTCACCTTCACCTCCTTCGGCGTCGTCCAGATCCTCGGCGGCCCCCGCTACGCCACCCTGGAGGTGGAGATCTACCGGCAGACCGCCCAGCTGCTGGACCTGCCCACCGCCGCGGTCCTGACACTGCTGCAGTTCGCCGCGGTCGCCGCCCTGATGGCCTTCCACTCCCGCCTCCTGCGCCGCCGCGGGACGGCCCTGGGCCTGGTCGACGCAGCCCGCACCGCCCGCCGCCCCCGGGGGGCCGGCCAGCGGGCGCTGCTGGCCGGGGTGCTGCTCCAGATCGCCGTACTGCTCCTGGCCCCGCTCGCCGTGCTCGCCGAGCGCTCCCTGAGCGGACCCGACGGCTACGGGCTGCACCACTACCGCGCCCTGGGCTCGGCCGACGCGGCAGGCGGCACCTTCACCGTCGCCCCGCTGGAGGCGGTCGGCAACTCCCTGGCCTACGCGGCCACCGCCACCGCCGTCGCCCTGGCCGTCGGCGTCCCGGCCGCGGTCGCCCTCACCCTGCCCGGCCCGGGAGGCCGGGCAGGACGGCTGCCGCGCGGCCTGGACGCGCTGCTGATGCTCCCGCTGGGCACCTCGGCGGTCACCGTCGGCTTCGGGTTCCTCATCGCCCTGGACGCCCCTCCGCTGGACCTGCGCTCCTCGTGGATCCTGGTCCCGCTGGCCCAGGCCCTGGTCGGCATTCCCTTCGTGGTGCGCACCCTGCTGCCGGTCCTGCGGGCCGTGGACACCCGGCTGCGCGAGGCCGCCGCGGTTCTGGGCGCCTCGCCGCCGCGTGTGTGGCGCGAGGTCGACCTGCCGCTGGTGCGCAGGGCGCTGCTGGTCGCCGCGGGTTTCGCCTTCGCCGTCTCCCTGGGCGAGTTCGGCGCCACCGTCTTCATCGCCCGCGCCGACGCGCCCACCCTGCCCGTGGCCGTCGCCCGCCTGCTGGGCCGGGCCGGAGAGGCCAGCTACGGCCAGGCCATGGCGCTCAGCACGATTCTGATGCTGCTGTGTGCGGCGACCCTGCTGGCGCTGGAGGGCGTCCGCACCGACCGATCGGGAGAGCTGTAGGGATGGCCTCGCTGCGACTGGACGGCGTCACCGTGCGCTTCGGTGAGCGCACCGCCCTGGACGCCGTCGACCTCGACGTCGCCGAGCACGAGATCGTCTGCGTGCTCGGCCCCTCCGGCAGCGGCAAGTCCACCCTGCTGCGGACCGTCGCCGGACTGACGGAGCCGGACTCCGGGCGGGTGCTGCTCGCCGGCCGCGACCAGCGGGGTGTGGCCCCGCACCGGCGCGGGGTGGGGCTGATGTTCCAGGACCACCAGCTCTTCCCCACCCGCGATGTCGGCGGCAACGTCGCCTTCGGCCCGCGCATGCGCGGCGAGACGCGCGCGACGACCGGGGAGCGGGTCGCCGAACTGCTGGAGATGGTCGGCCTGCCCGGAGCGCAGAAGCGGCCCGTGTCCGCCCTCTCCGGCGGCGAGCAGCAGCGCGTCGCACTCGCCCGCGCGCTCGCGCCCAGCCCTGGCCTGCTGATGCTGGACGAGCCGCTGGGCCAGCTCGACCGTTCCCTGCGCGAGCGGCTCGTGGTGGAGCTGCGGCAGCTCTTCCGCCGCCTGGGCACCACCGTGCTGGCCGTCACCCACGACCAGGGTGAGGCGTTCGCGCTCGCCGACCGGGTGGTGGTGATGGAGGCCGGGAGGATTGCCCAGACCGGCAGCCCGGTGGACGTGTGGCTGAGCCCCGCCTCGGAGTTCGTCGCCCGCTTCCTGGGCTTCACCAACCTCGCCGCGGCGGTCGTGCGGGGGCCGAGCGCGGACACCCCCTGGGGCGCGGTGCCCGTACCGCCCGGCGCGCCGCAGGGGCCGTGCACCCTGCTGGTACGCCCCGCCGGGGTGCGGCTCACCGACCCCGGTGAGGGACTGCCGTGCACCGTCACCGCCCGCACCCTGCGCGGCGGCGGCTCCTCGGAGATCTCCCTGCTGCTCGCACCCGAGCGCGGCCCCGAACTGGAGGCGTCCTGCCCGCTGCACACGGCGCCCGACCCGGGCGCCGTCGTGTCCGCCGCCTTCGACGCGGCCGAGGTGGTCGTCCTGCCCGCGCGGTGAGCGCGAACGGGGAACGGAAGACCGGGGAAGGGGGAACGGGCGGTGCGGTGAGTGCGGGAGGCCCGCACTCACCGCACCAGCGGCACCGAGGCCAGTTCCGCCACCAGCCAGGCCGCCGACCCCAGCACACCCAGCAGCGCCACCACCCGCAGTGCGGCGGCGGCGCGCAGCAGCCGGTGCGGCACGCCCAGCCGCCGCAGCCCGTCGTTCGCGGGGGCGCGGGCCGTGCGGAACTCCGACGCCGCGCTCAGCGCGCCCGCCACCGCGCACACCACGACCACCGCCGCCCCCAGCGCGGCCAGCGGCCCCATGGTCGCCTCCCCGCCGCCGAGGACCGCGCCCGGCCCGTGCGGCCGGACCGCCGTCAGCACCCCCGCCGTGACGGCGCACAGCACCCCCGCCGGGTGGCCCACGCGCGGCGCCTCCTCACGCAGCACCCGGCCCGCCAGCAGCCGCAGCACTCCCGGCCGGCCGACCGCCAGCAGCAGTCCGCACAGATGGACCAGACCAGGACCGGCCAGCACCAGCCCCGCGGCGATCAGCAGCCAGCCGGCCACGATCCCCGGCCCCAGAGCCTCCGGCCGGCCCGGCAGCAGCGCCCCCGGGCCGGCGGAGGCGATGAACCGTTCGGCGGCGTAGGCCTCCAGGGCCAGACCGGCCGCGGTGACCGCCACACCCCAGGGCAGCCCGGCGGGGACCGGCGGCGGCCGGTGGGGGAGGACGGCGGGTGGCTCCACCAGACGGCCGCGGGGTGCCACCCGCAGCCGCGCGGCCGCCGCGCTCGCCCCGGCGGCGGCCAGCGGCGGCACGGCCAGCAGCGTCAGAGCCGCGGCGCGCGGCAGCGGATGCCCGGCGCCCAGCAGTTCGCCCGCCGCCCCGGCCAGCGGCACCCCTTCGAACGCCCCGCTGGACGTGCCGCCGAGCACACCGCCGAGCACACCGGCGAGTCCGCCGCGCAGATGGAGGAAGACCGGCAGGGCCAGCGCGCACCCCAGCGCGCAGTACAGGCCCGTGGTGAGCGCCGCCAGCAGCGGCAGCCGCGCGGACCCCACCCCGACCGCGTCCAGTCCGGCCCGGGGGCGCACGCCCGGATCGCTGCGGACGGCGGTGACGGCCAGATGAGTGCAGGCGGCCAGCGGCACCGCGCACCACAGCAGCCGGGCCGCCGCCGCGCCGGGCCGCTCGGGGTGGGCGACGGCGTGGCCCAGCGCGCTCAGCAGCAGGAACCCCACGGCCCCGGCGGCGCAGGCGACCAGCGCCCGCCGCGCCAGCGCCGAGGGACGAAAGGTGCGTACTAGGCGGAGAGCGAGCACGCTGCCCTGCCCTCCGGACCGGGCCGCACGGGTGTGTCCGTGGGCGGCGGGGCGTCGGCGCCGACCCGGCGGCCGTCCACGAGCGTGACCGCGCGGTCCGCCACGCCCGCCACCCGGGTGTCGTGGCTGGCCAGCACCACCGTGATCCCGTGCGAGCGGGCCGCGGTGGTCAGGGTCCGCAGCACCTGGGCGCGGTCCGCCTGGTGCAGCGGTGCGGTCGGCTCGTCGGCGAAGACCACCGCGGGGGAGTGCGCCAGCGCGCGGGCGATGGCAACCCGCTGCCGCTGCGCCTGCATCAGCGCGCCCGGCCGGCTGCGGGCGCAGTGCCCGACGTCCAGCCGCTCCAGCCACTCGCACGCCGTGCGGCGGGCCCGGCGCCGCCCGGCGCCCGACAGCAGCAGCGGCAGCGCGGCGTTCTCCCACACCGTCAGCTCCGGCAGAAGGTGCGGTTCGCTGCCGACCCAGCCGAAGCGGTCACGGCGCAGCCGCTCACGGGCCGGTGCGGGAAGGGTGTGCAGGGGGACGCCGTCGAACCACACCTCGCCCCGCGCCGGCACCAGCCGCCCCGACAGGCAGCCCAGCAGCGTGGACTTGCCGCAGCCGCGCGGTCCGGTGACGGACAGGACCTCGCCCTCGCGGACCCCGACGCACACGTCCAGCAACGCGGGCGAGCCCTCGTGCTCGTGGTGCAGCCCACGTGCCCAGAGCAGGTCCTCGGGTGCAGCCACCATGACGGGCACCTCCGCTCCTCGCCTTCGGGTCGTGCCTCCTCCCCGACGGGGTACAACGAGCGCCAGGGGGGATCGGTCACTGGCACGGTACGGACCGCGGCCGCGGCCGGGACGGCGGCGGGCGCGGGAGCCGTCCAGTTTCCTCCGAATGGTCCTTCGAGAAGTCGCCCCCCAGTATTTCCGCCATTCGGGTGTCCGAAGCGGAAGAAATCCCGGACAGGTGGGTGTGTCCAACACGTTCTTCGATGGTTAGGGTGGGTGTCTACTCATCGGACAACAGAGCAGGAGTGCGCGAAGATGGGCACCGAACTGCGTCGGCTGCGCAACTACATCGACGGGGAGTTCCGGGACGCCGCCGACGGGCGCACCACCGAGGTCGTCAACCCGGCGACCGGTGAGGTGTACGCGACGGCGCCGCTGTCCGCCGCCGCAGACGTCGACGCCGCCATGGCAGCGGCCGAGGCCGCCTTCCCGGCCTGGCGCGACGCCACCCCCGGCACCCGCCAGACCGCCGTACTCAAGATCGCCGACGCGATCGAGCGGCGCGCCGACGAACTGCTGGCGGCCGAGTGCGAGAACACCGGCAAGCCGCTGGAGCTGACCCGGCAGGAGGAACTGCCGATGATGCTCGACCAGATCCGCTTCTTCGCCGGCGCGGCCCGCATGCTGGAGGGCAAGTCCGCCGGCGAGTACATGGAGGGCATGACCTCCTTCGTGCGGCGCGAGCCGGTCGGCGTCTGCGCCCAGGTCGCGCCGTGGAACTACCCGATGATGATGGCCGTGTGGAAGTTCGCCCCGGCGCTGGCCGCGGGCAACACCGTCGTCCTCAAGCCGTCGGACACCACCCCGGCCTCCACCGTCCTGCTCGCCGAGATCATCGGCGGGGTGCTGAAGGAGCTGGACCTGCCCGCCGGGATCTTCAACGTCGTCTGCGGCGACCGCGACACCGGCCGGCTGATGGTCGAGCACCGCGTCCCGGCGATGGCCTCCATCACCGGCTCGGTCCGCGCGGGCATGGAGGTGGCCGGCAGCGCGGCCAAGGACGTCAAGCGGGTCCACCTGGAGCTGGGCGGCAAGGCCCCCTGCGTGGTCTTCGAGGACGCCGACATCCCGGCCGCCGTCGAGGGCATCCGCGACGGCGGTTTCTTCAACGCCGGGCAGGACTGCACCGCGGCCACCCGCGTACTGGTCCACGAGTCGGTCCACGACGAGTTCGTCGCGGCCCTCACCAAGGCCGCCGCCGAGGTGAGGACCGGTGACCTCGGCGACGAGGACTGCTTCTACGGCCCCCTGAACAACCCCACCCACCTGGAGAAGGTCACCGGTTTCATCGAGCGCCTGCCCGACCACGCCAAGGTCGAGACCGGCGGCCACCGCATCGGCGACAAGGGCTACTTCTTCGCCCCGACGGTGGTCTCCGGCCTGCGGCAGGACGACGAGATCGTCCAGAACGAGGTCTTCGGCCCGGTCATCACCGTCCAGAAGTTCACCGACGAGGCCGAGGCCGTGCGCCACGCCAACGACGTCGAGTACGCCCTGGCGTCCTCGGTGTGGACCAAGGACCACGCCCGCGCGATGCGGATGTCCAGGGCGCTGGACTTCGGCTGCGTGTGGATCAACACCCACATCCCGCTGGTCGCCGAGATGCCGCATGGCGGCTTCAAGAAGTCCGGCTACGGCAAGGACCTCTCCGCGTACGGCCTGGAGGACTACACCCGCGTCAAGCACGTGATGACGGCGCTCTGAGGCGCCCGCCCGGCCCTCACGCCACGCCACCGGGCCCCCACACCCCTCGGGTGTGGGGGCCCGGTGGCGTGGTGTCCGCACGAAGGGCGTGTGTAGCCGGCTGGTAACGTGGGGCGACCGAACGGGGGAGCGGGCACGGCGCGGCCGTGCGGTCCGGTCTCCGTGCGCACGGCCGCGGTCCGGCACCGCGACGGACGGCGCGCAGACCACGCAGCCATGCAGACCGGAGAGCGCCCGAGAACGTGACCACGCCCCCGCCGCCGTACCACCACCAGCCGCAGCAGCCCGCCGGCCCGCAGCCGTACGCCGGACCGCCGGTTCCGCCCGCACCACCACCGCCCGCGCCGTACGGATGGCGGCCCGGGCCCCACGGCGGGCAGCCGGGCCCGTACGGGCACCCCGGGCCGTACGGGCCGCCTCCGGCGGGGCCGCCGCCGCGGCGGGGCGGCGCGGGCAAGGTGATCGGTATCGTCGCCGCCGCGCTGATCGGGGCCTTCATGCTGTTCCGGGCGTTCGCCGAGGTCCAGGGCTGGAACGCGCCGTCCCTCCGGGCCGCCGCTCCGCCGCCCGAGTACACCCTCACACTGCCCGACGCGGTCGAGGACGGCCGGCTGCCCCTGGCCGAGGACCTCGGCGACACCTTCCGGCCCGCTGTCTCCGACCCGGGCCTGACGGTGGTGGCCGGGCGCTACCACGCCGCCTCCGGCCGCGATCGGCTGGTGTTCATGGGCTACCACGGGGAAATCGGCAGTCCCGAGCGGTCGAGGAACGGTCTGCTCGACGGGATGGAGGACAACCCTTCCAGCGAACTCGCCGTGCCGCGCCGGGAGATCACCCCGGCCGGTTCGGACGAACCGCTGGTGTGCGAGGTGCTGGTCAAGGTCGAGAGCGGTACGCGGACCACCGTTCCGGTCTGTGCCTGGGGCGGCCGCGGCACGGTGGGCAGCGTCATGGACAACAGTGTCGACACCGCCGGAACGGACCCCGGGGACGTGGACCTCGACGCCTTCGCCGAGAGGGTCGGTGCCATCCGCGACGAGGTGCGCGAGCCGATCGGCTGAGGCACCGGCCCGGCGGCCGGACGCAGTCACCGCCGGGCCCGTCCGGTCCGGGCGCCGGTCAGCCCCGCCAGGAGGCCAGGTACGCGTCGATCTCGGCGGACAGGGACGACTTGACCTGGGCGGGCGCGAACGAGGCCGTCACGGCGTTCTTCGCCAGCTCGGCCACCCCGGCCGCGTCCAGCCCCAGCAGCCGGGCGGCGATCTCGTACTCGGTGCACAGGTCGGTGCCGAACATCGGAGGGTCGTCGCTGTTGACGGTGACCAGCACGCCCGCCTTGACCATCTCCGCGATCGGATGCTCGTCCAGCGACGCCACGGCGCGGGTGGCGATGTTGGAGGTCGGGCAGACCTCCAGCGGGATGCGGTGCTCGGCCAGGTACGCCAGCAGTTCCGCATCGCGCACGGAACTGGTGCCGTGCCCGATGCGCTCGGCCCGCAACGAGTTCAGGGCGTCCCAGACGGTCTGCGGCCCGGTGGTCTCGCCCGCGTGCGGGACGCTGTGCAGCCCCTCGGCGATCGCGCGGTCGAAGTACGGCTTGAACTGCGGGCGCGGCACCCCCACCTCCGGACCGCCCAGCCCGAAGGAGACCAGGCCCTCGGGGCGCAGCTCGCAGGCCAGCCGGGCGGTCTCCTCGGCCGCCTCCAGACCCGCCTCGCCGGGGATGTCGAAGCACCACCGCAGGGTGACGCCCAGCTCGGCGGCCGCGGCCCGGCGGGCGTCCTCGATGGCCTCCATGAAGGCACGCTCGGGTATACCGCGCCGCGTCGAGCTGTAGGGGGTGACGGTCAGCTCCGCGTAGCGGATGTTCCGGCGGGACATGTCCCGGGCGACCTCGTAGGTCAGCAGCCGGACGTCCTCGGCGTCGCGGACCAGGTCCACCACCGACAGGTAGACCTCGATGAAGTGGGCGAAGTCACTGAAGGTGAAGAACTCCGCGAGCGCGTCCTCATCGGCCGGGACGGCGGAGTTCGGGTGCCGGGCGGCCAGCTCGGCCACGATGCGGGGGGAGGCCGATCCGACGTGGTGGACGTGGAGTTCGGCCTTGGGGAGGCCTGCGATGAACGCGGACAGACCGCCGCTGCCGGGGCTGGACAAGATTCCTCCAGATGGACGAGAGCGCGGCCATGGTAGGCGGGAGCCGGGCGCGGCGCACACACGCCTACGATGGCCCGACACTCGAAGAGGAGGGGACATGCCGGAGAACCCGGGCCCGGGGGAGGGCGTACCGCTGGGCAAGGTCGGCGGACAGCAGGCCGGCGCGCCGCCGGCCGACCAGCCGACCGTGACGGCGTTCGCGCCGCCGGCCGGACAGCCGCAGCGGACACAGCCGCAGCCGCCCGGACAGGGGTACGGGCAGTGGCCCGGGCAGGGGCACGCGTACGGCGGTCCGTGGCCGGGGGCCGCGCCCCAGCCCGGCCACGGGTACGGGCCGGCGGGCCAGGTGCCCGGCTGGGCGCCGCCCCCGCCGCCACCGCGGACCAGCGGCATCTGCACCGCGGCGATGGTCCTCGGCATCGTCAGCATGGTGCTGGTGACGACCTTCTACGGCGCGGTCCTGGCCGTCGTCACCGGTCCCGTCGCCATCGGCCTGGGCATCGCGGCGCGCCGCAGGGTCAAGCGGGGCCAGGCGTACGGCAGCGGCCAGGCGACGGCCGGACTCGTCCTCGGGGCGGTCTCCTTCGCGGCCTCGGCCGCGATCATCGCGCTGGGGACCTGGTTCTTCCTCAACATCGACCGGTTCGAACCGGCGGAGGAGGAGTGGCACGAGGACACCAACCACACCCAGGTGGTGGACCGGGCGCCCGCCTCCGGCGGGTACGGCCTGCCCGCCGGGGCGGTCTAACGGCCACCCGGCGGGCCCGGGCGGTTCTGTCCGGGAGGTCCGGGCCGCCCGGGCCCGCCGGAGGCGGCGAGGACGGCCGCCAGCAGCGGCACGCCCAGACACCAGCTGCCCAGCACGTCCAGCGGCCAGTGGTACCCGCGCCACACCAGCCCCGCGCCCACGGCGGCGCACAGCAGCGCGGCCGCCGCCGGCAGCGCCCACCGGACCGGCCGGGCCCACCGCGGTCGCGCGCGGACGCGGGCCAGCAGCAGCGCGGCGGCGCCGTAGGCGACCACGGCCGTCGCCGCGTGACCGGAGGGGAAGTAGCCGGTGCCGCCGAGCGGGCCGGGCCGGCCGGCCAGCGCCTTCAGCGGAGCCACCAGAGCCGGTACGGCGGCCATCGCCGCGGCGGCCGCCAGGACCGCCGGCGGCGGGCGGCGCCGGCGCCCGTGCGCCCACACGTACGCCAGCGCGGCGGCCAGGACGGGCAGCGCGACCTCGATGTTGCCCAGGTCGGCGAGGAACTCGGCGAGAGCGGTCGGCGGGGCGTCCTCGCGCATCCGGCGCGCCAGGCGCTCGTCCTCCTCGGCCAGCGGCCCGCCGGCGGTCACCTGCCAGGTGACCGCGGCGAAGAGCAGCAGGGGGAGCACCACCGCCGAGAGCACCGTCAGGAGTACGGCCGACGGCGGAAGCGGCCGGGGAACGCGGAACGGCGGCCCCGGAACAGGGGGGAGGGTTCCGGGGCCGCCGTGGCGACCGGTCACCGCTCGCCCCGGGGGGTGTGGGGCGGGCGGCCGTCCGATCGGTGAGGAGTGTGCGCGAGGGCACAGCCGGGCCGGATGAGGGGAATCACCGGCTCGGTACCGTCCGCGGAGGCCCACGGGCGGGACACCGCGTTCTTCCGAGGAAGACCGTACGGCAGGCGGCGGGCGGCGGACAGGCGTGTCACCGCAAGGCCATGGCCCTCGCACACGTTCTTCACGCGGCTCCTCGTTCCGGGACGATCGCCCCGGGTGTCATCCCAGGCCGGCCAGGGCCTCCTCGACGACGTCCAGGCCCTCGTTCAGCAGATCCTCCCCGATGACCAGCGGAGGCAGGAAGCGGACCACGTTGCCGTAGGTGCCGGTGGTCAGCACCAGCACACCCGCCTGGTGGCAGTGCCTGGCCACGGCGGCGGTGGCCTCGGGGTCGGGCTCCTTCGTACCGGGCTTCACCAGCTCGACGGCGATCATCGCGCCCCGGCCGCGGACCTCGCCGATCACGCCGTGCTGCTGGGCCATCTTCTCCAGCCGGGGCTTCATGATCTCCTCGATGCGGCGGGCCTTCGCGTTCAGGTCCAGCTCGCGCATCGTCTCGATCGCGCCCAGGGCCGCGGCGCAGGCCACCGGGTTGCCGCCGTAGGTGCCGCCGAGGCCGCCGGAGTGCACGGCGTCCATGATCTCGGCACGGCCGGTGACGGCGGCCAGCGGCAGGCCGCCGGCGATGCCCTTGGCGGTGGTGATCAGGTCCGGGACGATCCCCTCGTCCTCGCAGGCGAACCACTGGCCGGTGCGGCAGAAACCCGACTGGATCTCGTCCGCGACGAAGACGATGCCGTTGTCGCGGGCGAACTCGGCGATGCGCGGCAGGAAGCCCTTGGCGGGCTCGATGAACCCGCCCTCGCCCAGCAGCGGCTCGATGACGATCGCGGCCACGTTCTGCGCCCCGACCTGCTTGGAGATCTGGTCGATCGCCTGGGCCGCGGCCTCCTCGGCGCAGTTGTCCGGGCCGGTGGGCCAGCGGAAGGGGTAGGCGACCGGCACCCGGTAGACCTCGGGCGCGAACGGGCCGAAGCCCTGCTTGTAGGGCATGTTCTTCGCGGTCAGCGCCATGGTGAGGTTGGTGCGGCCGTGGTAGCCGTGGTCGAAGACGACGACGGCCTGGCGTCCGGTGTACGAGCGGGCGATCTTCACGGCGTTCTCGACCGCCTCGGCGCCGGAGTTGAACAGCGCCGACCGCTTGGCGTGGTCACCGGGGGTGAGCTTCGCCAGCTCCTCGCAGACCTCCACATAGCCCTCGTAGGGGGTCACCATCACGCAGGTGTGCGTGAACAGCTCCAGCTGGGCGGCGGCGCGGCGCACCACGGCCTCGGCGCTGTTGCCGACCGAGGTCACGGCGATGCCGGAGCCCAGGTCGATGAAGGAGTTGCCGTCGACGTCCTCCAGGACACCACCTCCGGCGCGGGCGGCGAACACGGGCATGACCGCCCCCACGCCCGCCGCCACGGCCGCCTGCTTGCGGGCCGCCAGCTCCTGCGACTTCGGTCCGGGGATCGCGGTGACGACGCGGCGCTCCTGGGGGAGAGCGGGACCTTTGGACAGTTCGGTCATGGCAGACTCCTCGGGCTCATCGGTGCGAAGGGGTGTTCATGGGTGTGGTTTCTCGCAGGCTAGGGCGGGGGAGGGGCCGTCGACATGCACCGCCGCGGAGAAGTGTCCGTGTCGTGTTGGCCGCGGTGGACATGGCCGGTTGTGTACGACGGCCAACTGCGTTCGCCGGGGACTAGATTGGGGCGGTGGACGGGCGAGGGCGTGCCGGACGAGGAGCTGGGCGGGGCATGGTGAACGGCGGGGCGCACGGGGCATGGGAGGCAGGGGATCCAGGGGACCCGCGCGGGGCGGGCGGCGGGCGGGGAGATCTGCCGGCGATGCCGCTGACCCCGCCCGCGCCCCCGATGCCGCGGCAGGCACCCGCGGCGGGGCCGTCCCTGGGCGAGTGGCTGCGCACACCGCGCCCCGAGGCGGGCCCCGGCATCTGGCGGTACGGGCACCGGCCCAGGCCGCCGGAGGACCCCGACCGGCTGGACGACCGGCAGCTGCTGGGCGGTGCGGCGCTGGTGATGCTCTGCGGGCTGCTGCTGTGGTCGTTGTGCTGGAACGGCTACATCGATTTCTGGGTGAAGCCGCTGGAGTGGTTCACACCCGATTCCTGGCGTGAACCGGGTGGGGACCACGAGGCGTTCGTCCGGGCGGCGAAGATCTACGAGTACCTGTTCACCGTCGTCTTCTTCTCGGCCGTCATCTGGATGGCCCAGGGCAGGGAAATCTGGCGCCGCTACGTGCGCCCGCGGCTGCGCGGGCCGGGCGGGCCGGAGGGGCCCGGGACAGGAGCGGGGCGGCCCGACGCCCCGGTGGCCGCGCCCCCCGGCGGGCCCGCCGATCCGGCGCTGTGGCCCCAGCTGCGGGCCGTGGGCGAGCATGCCGCGGCCGACCGGCTGACGGCCGAGGTCCACGGCGGCGGGATGAATGACGTCGACTACGTCCGGATCGACCGTGCCTGGCAGGCGGTACGCGCGCGGTACGAGCAGCTGCCCGCCTTCACCGAGGCCGTGCTCGACCGGGGAGCCGCCGCCTTCGCCCACCCCTCCGGCGACCGCGACCTGCCCGTCCGGGCTGCCCGGCACGACCTGCTGACCGGGCAGGTGCGGCTGGGCGCCGCGCCGGACGAGGAGCGCAACCCGTACGCCTACCGGGGTGTCCGTCTCGCGCTGGAGCCCGCGCTGCTGAGCACCTCGATGCTGGTGGTGGGGCCGTCGGCGGCGGGCAAGACCAGCCGGGTGATGCGGCCGGTGGTGGAGTCCCTGGCCCTCCAGGCCCTCGCCGGACGGGCCGCCGTGGTCGCCGTGGGCACGGCGGGCGCCGGGCTCGGCCCCGACGAGGCCTACGACGTGGTCATCCGGCTCGGCGACCCCGGGTCCGCCCACGACCTCGACCTCTACGGCGGCACCGACGATCCGGACGAGGCCGCCGCCGTCCTGGCCGAGGCGCTGGTCGGGGACGCGCCCGGCGGCCCGGCGGGCCCCGGAGGCGCGGGCGGTTTCGGAGGTGAGGCCGACACCCGCCGCGCCGCCACCGCCCTGGCCCGGCTCATCGGCCCCCACCGGGCCGCCCACGGCCGTTTCCCGTCCGTGCCGGAGCTGCGCGAGCTGCTCGACGGGGTGCCCGTCGCGCTCGCCGCGCTGCGCCAGGCGTGCGAGGCCGCCGGGGACGGCGCCGCCCTGCGCGAACTGGACGCCCGCGAGCGCCAGTCCGGGCGGCCCGGCGATCCGGGACCGCTGCTCGCGGACCGGATCGCGCTGCTGGACCGGCCCGCGTTCGCCGGGTTCTTCGCCACTGGCGGTACCACCCGCCCCTTCGCCATGCGCGATCTGGCGCACCCGCTGCGGGTACGGATCGACCTGCCCGAACGCGGTCACGCCGAGGCGTCCCGGCTGCTGTCCCGGCTGCTGCTCGCCCAGTTCACCGCCTGTGTCCGGGACCGCGGCGAGCGGTCCCTGTTCGCCTGCCTGGTGCTCGACGACGCCGCGCACACCCTCACGCCCGCTTCCGTACGCGCCGTCCAGCGGCTGCGGACGGCCAACGCGGGGGTGGTGCTGGCGCTGCGCAGCCTGGACGAGGTGCCCGAGCCGCTGCGTGCGGCGGCGGTCGGGGCGGTCGGCTGCCGGGTGGTGCTGTCGGGGGTGAGCACCTGGGACGGCGAGGTGTTCGCGCAGGCGTGGGGCCGGGAGTGGGTGAAGACCGAGGACGTCACCCACAACCCCGATTTCTCCGGCGGCACGCTCCGGCGCGCCCTGCGCGGGATCCGGGCCCTGTTCACCGGGGTGCGGGCGACCACCCGCTCGGTCACCGTGCGCACGGTCCAGCGCGAGCGCTGGTCCGCCTCCGACCTCGCGCACAAGGTGCCGCCGGGCCATGCGGTGGTGTCGCTGACCACCGTCCGGGGCGAGGCGAGCCCACCGGTCCTCGCCCGGCTCGGGGAGTAGCCGGGGCGCGAGGTCCAAAAGTCCGGAGCGGACGGCCCGGGGAGGGCGTACGACGGCGCGTACGGCTGTACGGTCGGTAGTGGTGCGGCCTTATCCTTGCTACCGCACGGACAAAAACCGCTGCCCCCCTCTCCCGCCCCGGCGGGCCGCCGGCAAGCGGTCGAACGCCGGAAAGGGCCCCAGGTCAGCCATGCCGATCACCCTCGCCTCGCTGGTCCAGAACTCCTCCCTCAAGCTCGCCGTCCTCGCGGGCGAGGGGCGGCTGGACGCCCCGGTGCGCTGGGCGCACGTCAGTGAGCTGGCCGACCCGGTGCCGTATCTGGACGGCGGGGAGCTGCTGCTGGTCACGGCGATGAAGCTCGACGTCGAGGACGCGGAGGCGATGCGCCGCTACGTCGCCCGGCTGGACGCCGCCGGTGTGGTCGGGCTGGGCTTCGCGGCCGGGGTCGCCTACGACACGGTGCCCCCGGCACTGCTGGACGCCGCCCGCGAGGCGGGCTTCCCGCTGCTGGAGGTGCCCCGGCGCACTCCGTTCCTGGCCATCGTCAAGGCGGTCTCGGCGGCGGGCGCCGCCGAGCAGTACCGCGCGGTCAAGGCCGGGTTCGAGGCCCAGCGGGAGATGACCCGCGCGGTACTCTCCGCGCGCGGCACATCCGGTCTGCTGGCGAAGCTCGCGGCCCATGTGGACGGCTGGGCCGCGCTCTACGACGTCTCCGGCGCGCTGGTCGCCGCCGCCCCGTCCTGGGCCTCCCGCCGGGCCGCCGAGCTGACCGACGAGGTGCGGCGGCTGCGCGACCGCTCCGCCACCGCGAGCGCCGTGGTGAGCGGGACCGGCGGCCGGGCGGGCGACCGGGTGGAGCTGCAGTCGATCGGCTCCGGGCGCCGGGTCAGGGCCGTGCTCGCGGTCGGCACCGGTGCCCCGCCGGGCACCGCCGAGCGCTACGCCGTCAACTCCGCCGTGGCCCTGCTGACGTTGACCACCGAGCGGTCCCGGGCCCTGCTGGAGGCCGAGCAGCGACTGGGCGCGGCGGTGCTGCGGATGCTGCTGGCGGGGGAGGCCGACCACGCCCGGGCGGTCGCCGGTTCGCTCTACGGCACGCTGCTGGACGAGCCGCTGCGGGTGATCGTGGCCGAGGGCGCGTCGTCGCGGGGCAAGGCGGCGGACGGCCGGGAGCCCGCTGCGGGCGGGGCCGCGGGCGGCGCCTGCGAGGAGGCGGGCGGGCCGGAGGGCGCCCTGCCCGCCGGGGTGGAGGCGCTCGCTGAGAAGACCGAATCGGCCGCCGCCCGGGCGGGGGAGTCCGTCCTGCTGGTCCGGCACGACCGGCGACTGGTGGGGCTGGTGGCGGACGGCGGCGCCGCCGCGGCCGCCTGCGCGGACTTCGCGAGCCGGACCGAGACGGCGGCCGGGGGCGGCCAGGCGGGCGCCGGCACGGAACACGGGGTGGTCGTCGGCGTCTCGGCGCCCGCCGGACTCGCCTCCGTGGCCGCGGCGTTCAAGCAGGCCGGGCAGGCGCTGTCCGTCGCCCGCCGGCGCGGCCGGGCGCTGGTCGAGCACGAGGACGTGGCCTCCGGCTCGGTCCTCCCGCTGCTGGCCGACGAGGCGGTGCGCGCCTTCGCCGACGGGATGCTGCGCGCGCTGTACGAGCACGACGCGCACGGCCGCGGCGATCTGGTCGCCTCGCTGCACGCATGGCTCTCCCGGCACGGGCAGTGGGACGCGGCCGCCGCCGACCTCGGCGTCCACCGGCACACCCTCCGCTACCGGATGCGGCGGGTCGAGGAGATCCTCGGCCGGTCGCTGGACGATCCGGACGTGCGGATGGAGCTGTGGCTGGCGCTCAAGGCGACGGCGACCGTGCCCCCGGTCCGCAGGGACCAGGGGCGGCCCCGGAAGGCCTGAGACCCCGAAGGGCCGCGGCCCGGCTCTCCGGGATCCGGAAGGGCCAAACCTCCCAAGAGCCGGACCCCGGAGGGACCGGGCGCGGTCGGGGCGCCGTCAGGGCGTCAGGAGCAGTACTGCTGCTCCTTGCCGATCGAGCGGTACATGCAGTCGGCGTTCTCCAGCAGCAGCAGGACGGCTTCCTCGTTGCGGCTGGTCTCCCGCTCGATCACCTCGTCGGGCGGGTAGAAGCCGTCTCGCCCGTTCGGGCCGGGGTACATCTCGAAGGTGTAGCTGAAGATGCGGTGTTCGGCCCACAGCCAGTCGTTGATCGTGCCGTCGGTGATGTACAGGTCGCTGGACTGCTGGGGGGTGTAGCCGTTGGACGCGGCCATCGCCCTGCCGACGGCGGCGAAGGCGTTCCGGTCGTCCTGGGTGAGCCCCGGGGCGGTGTCGTTGTAGGTGTAGCCGTAGGGCCACAGCACCAGTTCGCTGTAGGTGTGGAAGTCGATGTGCGCCTTGATCTGCTGCTGCCCGCCGACCACCCGGCTGCGGACGAAGTCGGCGACGACCCGCACCTCCGGCGCGGACCCGGCGGACGGGCCGCGGTAGGTGGCACTGGAGGGGCTGGAGGAGGAGCCGCCGCAGCAGCCCCACTTGTAGTACCAGTTGCGGTTGAGGTCGGTCCCGACGTAGGAGGAGCCGGAGTTGGGCTGGCGGTTCTTGCGCCAGCTCCGGTAGGTGCCCGAGGCGATGTCGTACTCGCCGCCGTCGGGGTTGACGTCGGCGATGACCCACAGCTCGCGGCTGTCGACCATGCGGGTGATGCGGGAGTCGCTGCCGTACCGCTCGCCGAACTCGCGGATCACGTACAGCGCCATCTCCACGGTCAGGTGCTCGCGGGCGTGCAGGTGATGGGTGAACAGCACCTCCGGCTCGCTCTCGTCGGCGGAGGCGTTGTCGCTGATCTTGACGGCGACGATGTCGCGACCCTGGTAGGTCTTGCCGATGACCTTCTTGGCCATGATGGAGGGGTACTTGCGCACGTACCCGTCGATGGCCGCCATGGTCTCGGCGTAGTTGTGGTAGCCGGAGTCGCTCGGCGGGTAGTCGAGGGTGTTCACCCCGTCGCTCGCGGCGCCCCGCTGCGGGGGAGCGGGCAGGGCGGTGAGGCGGTGGCCGGCCTTCCGCAGCTTCTCGGCCTGCGCGGCGTCGGCGGTGACCAC
Source organism: Streptomyces sp. SS8 (assembly GCF_054072955.1). NCBI lineage: Bacteria > Bacillati > Actinomycetota > Actinomycetes > Kitasatosporales > Streptomycetaceae > Streptomyces > Streptomyces sp. SS8. The sequence goes on along the minus strand of NZ_JBSVCZ010000017.1, from coordinate 72,381 downwards.
CACCGAGTGCTCGCGCACCGCGTCGATGGCCGTACCCGTACGGGCGATGGCCGTGCGCTGTTCGGCGCCGGTGATCCCGGCGATCTCGTACTGCCGCTCGCCGGCGGGGGTGGCCCGCGGGCCGTCGTCGGGAGGAGCGGCGGTGGCCTGTGCCCCGAGCGGAACGGCCAGTGCGAGGGTGAGGATGAGGGCGGCGGTGAGGGTCCGCCGCCGGTGAGGACGTCTACGCATCGCGTCTCCTGGGGTGTCCAGTTCGACGGGTGGGGGTGGTGCGTTCCGTGCCGTGTCATGGTCGCGGCAAAACGACGGGCGGGCAACCGGGCCCTTTCCGACAAAGAGGTGCGCGCAACAACCCGAGTGATACGTGCCGGACAAGAGTCCCGTGCGGCCCCGGCCCCTACGGTGGTCCCAGGAGCCGGCCGCGCAGCAGCCGGGCCCCGACCACCACCTCCACCGCTCCACCACTTCGGAAGGGCCGGGATACGCAGTGACCACAGCGACTTCCCCACACGCGTTCTGGCTCGCCGGCCGCGAGGCGACCGGCGACGAGACCTTCGAGGTCACCTCGCCCTGGGACGGCCGGACCGTCGGCACCGTCAGCGTCCCCACCGAGGCACAGGTCGAGCAGGCCGTGGCCGCCGCGGCCCGGGTGGCCGCCGAGTTCGCGGCCACCCCCGCGCACGTGCGCGCCGCCGCCCTGGACCACGTCCACCGGCGGCTGGCCGAGCGCGCCGAGGAGATCGCGGAGCTGATCTCCGCCGAGAACGGCAAGCCCATGAAGTGGGCCCGCGGTGAGGTCGGCCGCTGCGTGTCGGTCTTCCGCTGGGCCGCCGAGGAGGCCCGCCGCTTCAACGGCGGCACCGCGCAGCGGCTGGACACCGACGCGGGCGGGACCGGCCGCCTCGCCCTGACCCGGCGCTTCCCGCGCGGACCGGTGCTGGGCATCGCGCCGTTCAACTTCCCCCTCAACCTGTGTGCCCACAAGATCGCCCCGGCCATCGCGGTCGGCACGCCGATCATCCTCAAGCCCGCCCCGGCCACCCCGCTGTCCGGACTGCTCATCGGAGAGCTGCTGGCCGAGACGGACCTGCCGGCCGGTTCCTGGTCGGTGCTCCCCGTCCCCAACGACCGCATGCCCTCCCTGGTGGCCGACGAGCGCCTGCCGGTCATCTCCTTCACCGGATCCGGCCCCGTCGGCTGGTCCATCCTGGACACCGTGCCCCGCAAGCGCGTCACCCTGGAGCTGGGCGGGAACGGCGCGGCCGTCGTACTGGCCGACTACTCCTCCGACTCCGACCTGGACCGGGCCGCGCAGCGCATCGCGACCTTCTCCAACTACCAGGGCGGCCAGTCCTGCATCTCCGTCCAGCGCGTCATCGCCGACGCCTCGGTCTACGACCGGCTGGTGCCCCGGGTGATCGAGGCCGTCGAGGCGCTGGCCACCGGCGATCCGTCCGACGACGCCACCGACGTCGGCCCGCTGATCAGCGAGGACGCCGCCAAGCGGGTGGAGTCCTGGGTGGACGAGGCGGTCGCGGCCGGTGCGAAGCTGCTGACCGGCGGCAAGCGCGACGGCGCCACGTACGCCCCCACCGTCCTCGCGGACGTGCCCGCCGACGCCTCGGTCTCCTGCGAGGAGGTCTTCGGCCCCGTGCTCACGCTGACCTCGGTCGACGGCGAGGAGGCCGCCTTCGCCGCGGTCAACGACTCCAGGTACGGCCTGCAGGCCGGGGTGTTCACCCACGATGTGCAGGCGGCCTTCCGCGCCCACCGCGCCCTGGAGGTCGGCGGCGTGGTCATCGGCGACGTCCCCTCCTACCGCGCCGACCAGATGCCCTACGGCGGCACCAAGGAGTCCGGTGTCGGCCGCGAGGGCGTGCTGTTCGCCATGGAGGACTACACCTACGAGCGGGTGATGGTCCTCACCGGCCTGGACCTGTAAGCCCTCCCGCTTCCCGCGCCCGGTTCGCTCCGTCCGGGGCCGGGCTGCCGCCGCGGCCCGGCCCCGGAAGGAGGGCCGGGCCGCGGCGCGGGCCCGCCCGGCGTCAGGTCGCTTCGGCGGAAGAGGGACCGCCGAAGCCCAGGCGGGCCAGTCTGAGGGAGCCGTGCAGGGTGACACGCAGATCGCGTACGCCCGAGGGCGGAGCGTCCAGGCGGGCCCGCACGGTGGTGTACGTGTAGCGGTCGCCGGTGCACGGGACGGTGAGACGCGCCAGAACGCGGCCCCCGGCGCTCTCGTCGTCACCGCCGCCCTCCAGGCGCAGGACGACCTCCGCCTCGCCCGGTTCGGCGCGCGCCGCCTCCACCGTCACCGAACCGGCACCGGATCCGGCATCGGCCGTGAAGTCGCAGTCGTGGAAGACCAGTTCGGCCGATCCCGGGCCGGCCGGGGCGACCGCGTCACCGCGCTCCCGGCTCAGATCCACCAGCTCGGTGCCGCTCTGCCCGTCGTAGTCGGAGGCCCGGATCTCGCCCACCGGACGCGGGGCACCGGGCTCGCCGTCGACGCGGAAGACCGCGCTGCGGCGGATGTCGGCACTGGAGGCGCCGAGGTCGGCGGCGTAGGAGCCCGGAGCCACCCGCCACCGGCCGTGGGCCACGTCCCACAGACCCAGGGCCCGGGAGACCGGGACGGCGAACTCCACCTCCCGCGACGCGCCCGGCTCCAGCCGGACGCGGCGGTGGGCCGCCAGCGCGCGGTGCGGGCGGGGCAGCCGGCGTCCGGCCACCTCGACGGCGCGCACATAGAGCTGGACCACCTCGTCGCCCGCCGCCGCGCCGGTGTTGGTCACCGCGCAGCGAACCGTCAGTACCCGGCCGTCGCAGGAGACCTCCGGCTCGCCGTAACCGAAGGAGGTGTACGACAGGCCGTGGCCGAACGGGTAGAGCGCAGTGCCGTCGAAGTACAGGTAGGTGGCGCGCGAGCCGATGACGTCGTAGTCCAGCAGACCGGGCAGATCGGCGTCGGCGGCGTACCAGGTCTGCGGCAGCCGCCCGCCCGGTGAGACGTCGCCGGCCAGCACGGCGGCCAGCGCCTCTCCCGCCGCCTGCCCGCCGTGGGCGGTCCACAGCAGGGCGGGCAGCGCCGTGTCCGCCTCGCCCACCGCGTACGGGTAGGCCGAGGTGAGCACCAGGGCGGTACGCGGGTTGGCGCCGCGGGCCGCCCGCCACAGCCGGTCCTGCTGCGGCGGAAGGGCGAGGGTTACGCGGTCCTCGGTCTCGCGCCCGCCGATGTGCGGGTCGTTGCCCGCGACGACGACCACCACGTCGGCCTCCCGCGCGGCGGCCCGCACCTCGTCCTCGCCGCGCCGGACGGTCTCGACGGTGAACACCGTGCCCGGTTCGCCCTCGGCGGCAACCCGGACGCCGTCGGCGGCGACTTCCACGTACCGGCCCGTTCCCCGGTGTCTGAGGAGGTGTCCGCCGCCGTGGGGTTCCAGTTCGAAGGTCTCCTGGACCACCCAGCCGCCCGGCTGCTCGGCCGAGGCGCGTACGAGGCCGTCGTCGGCGACCGACAGATACCGGCCGCCGCCCGCGCGCAGCGTCAGCACCCCGCCGCCCCAGTCCACCAGCGCGAACTCCTCACCGGCGCCCGCGCTCACCGTCAGCGGCGGCAGGTCGGTGCGGCCGCGCAGCAGCGCCGGGTCCAGCGCGCCCGCGGCCGCCGGGTCGCCGGGCCCCCGCTCGCCGGAGCCGGCCCCGGGCACGGCCAGCCACCCGTCCGGGCAGCGCAGCCGCACCCGGTCGGCGCCCTCGGCGTACACCACCCGGTCCGCGCCGAACCGCTTTCGCAGTCCGTCCAGCGGGGTGGAGCGGCGCAGCAGCGTGCCGCTGTACCAGTCGAGCTTGCACTCGTCGGCCAGCAGCCCGACGACCGCGACCCGCACCCCGTCCGCCAGCGGCAGCAGACCGTCGTTGCGCAGCAGGACGATCGCCTGCTCGGCGGCCTCGCGCGCCAGATCCCGGTGCCCGGGGGTGTCGAACGCGGCGTCCCCGTCGAACGGTTCGGGGTCGAACTCGCCCAGCGAGCAGCGCATCGCCAGCAGCCGCAGCACCGCCGCGTCCACGTGCTCCTGCCCGATCAGCCCGCGCTCCAGAGCGCCGCGCACCCGGGTGGTGATCCGCGAGGAGTCCTCGCCGTGGTCGGTGAAACTGTCCACCCCGGCGCGCAGGGCGGCGGCGGTGGCCTCCTCGTGGGTGTCGAAGTAGCCCTGGGAATCGGCCAGATTGCTGGGCGCGCCGGCGTCCGAGCACACCACCGGTTCGTGGTCGCACCAGCTGCGCAACTGCTCGGCCAGCAGCGGCGAGAGGTGGTTGGGGCGGCCGTTGACCAGGTTGTACGCGGGCATCACCCCGGCCACCGCACCCGCCTCGACGGGACCGCGGAAGGCCGGCAGCTCGTACTCGTGCAGCACCCGCGGGCGCACCGAGGCCGAGGAGGTGTCGCGGTCGGTCTCGTTGTTGTGCGCCAGCCAGTGCTTGAGCACCGGGGCGGTACGCCAGCGGGTGGGGTGGTCGCCGCGCAGTCCGCGGGTGTAGGCGGTGGCGATCGCGGCGGTCAGATGAGGGTCCTCGGAGTAGCCCTCCTCGTTGCGGCCCCACAGCGGATGGCGCAGCAGGTTGACCGTGGGCGACCAGACGTTCAGCCCGACGCGCGGATCGCGGGCCCGCATCGCGCGCACCTCCCGCCCGACGGCCTCGCCCACCCGCCGCACCAGATCGTCGTTCCAGGTGGCCCCGAGCCCCACGGCCTGGGGGAAGACGGTGGCCGGGCCCATCCAGGCCACGCCGTGCAGCGCCTCCTGGCCGGTGCGGAAGGCGGCGACGCCCAGACGCTCCACGGCCGGGGCGAACTGGTGCAGCATCGCGACGCGCTCGTCGGGCGTGAGCCGCGCCAGCAGGTCGGCGGCGCGCTCACGGGACGGCAGGGCCGGGTCGCGGAAGGGCGGCTGGTCGGTGCTCACGTGTGGAAGGTCTCCTCGGGGAGATGGGCGGCCACCACCGTGCGGCGGTGCGTGATGCGGGGTGTGCTGCGGTGAGTGCTGTGGGGTGGCGGTACACGCTTCGAAGCGCTTCGATGCTGGGGTGACAGCAGGGCGGGTGTCAAGGAGCTGAACGCGAGACAGCCGTCCGGGCCCGTGAACTGCCTGTACCCAGGCCGCTTCCGGGGTCTCGATGTTTCTTCGCCACGGCCCTTGCGCGGTATGACCCTCGCACTTAATCTCGGCGCAACATCGAAGCGCTTCGACCGACCTGCCCGACCGGTGGGGCCGCACGCCGTCCGCCCCGCCCGTCCCGCCGACGCGCCGCCACGAAGGGTTGCCGCCATGTCCCAGACCACCAGCCCCAGCCGGAGAACCTTCCTCGCCTCGACGGCCGTCGCCGCCGCGGCGGTGGGCGGCGTGCCGCTGCTGTCGGCGTGCTCCTCCGAGGGCGGCGGCAACCGTGACGAGGGCACGACGACGAAGAAGGACGCGGCGAGGATCCTCCCGGCGTACGCCGCCTCGAAGGTCGTCGAGCCGGACATCCCCAGCGAGAACGGCTCGCGCCCCGGCTTCATCGGCAAGGCCGAGCCGTACGACGCGCTGCCCGCCTCCGTCCCCGAGAAGACGGGCAGGGGCGGCGAGGTGTCCGTCATGAGCCCGCTGTGGGGCACCCCGCCCGAGAAGGACTGCGCCTACTACCGGGCGGTCGACAAGGCCATCGGGGTGAAGGTCGACTGGCAGACCCAGGACGGCAATACCTACGGCGAGAAGCTCGGCGCCGTCCTCGCCTCCAGCGGCATCCCCGACATGGTGGTGATCCCCAGCTGGGAGATGCAGGGCAAGATCCCCAGCGCCATCGGCAGCCGCTTCGCCGACCTCGGCCCGTACCTGTCGGGCGACAAGGCCAAGGACTACCCCAACCTCGCCGCGATCCCCACCGCCGCCTGGCAGATGTCCATCTTCGGCGGCAAGCTCAGGGGGCTGCCGATCCCGTCCGGTGCGGTCGACATCATCATCCCCTACTACCGCCAGGACGTCTTCGAGGAAAAGGGCTGGGAAGTACCCGCCAGTCCGCAGGAGTTCATGGACCTCGCCAAGGAGATCACCGCGCCCAGGTCCAAGGTGTGGGCGTGCGAGGACATGAAGTGGACGGCGTTCAACGTCTTCGGCGTGCTGCCGGACAAGCCGTACTGCTGGCAGCGGCAGGGGGACAGGCTCGTGCACCGCATCGAGACGGACAACTACCTCGAGGCGCTGGAGTGGACCCGCAAGCTCTACGCCGCCGGCGTCGTCCACCCCGACGCCAGGACCGGCCGGGGCGACGCAGGCACCCGCTTCACCGCCGGCCAGTCGATGATCGTGAACGACGGCAACGCCAAGTGGTACGGCTGGACCTTCGAGCAGAGCGAGCAGAACCCCGACTTCCGAGTCCAGGGCATGGACATCTTCGGCCACGACGGCGGCGACCCGCAGCTGTACTTCGCCAACCCGGCCGGCATCTGGGCCTTCATCAGCCGCAAGGCATCCGAGGAGACCGTCCGGGAGTGCCTGGCCATTGCCGACTTCGCCGCCGCACCCTACGGAACGAAGGAGAACCGCCTGGTCAGGTACGGAGTGGAGGGCACCCACTACACGCTGAAGGACGGTGTGCCCACCAAGACCGGGCAGGGCGTCACCGAAGTCCAGGACACCTACTTCTTCACCGCCAGCGCCGAGGCCGTCGCCGCCTTCCCCGACCACCCGCAGGTGGTGCGGGACTGGTGCGGCTGGCAGCAGCGGATGGGCGCCTTCATGAAGAAGCCGCTGCTGTACGGGATGCAGGTGCGCGAACCCAACCGCTGGACCAACCTCAGCGACCCGTTCGAGGACCTGGAGGACGACGTGGTGCGCGGCCGCAAGAAGGTCTCCGACATGCAGAAGGCCGTCGAGGACTGGCGCCGGGCCGGCGGCGACGACCTGCGCGACTGGTACCGGAAGCTGATCGAGGACGCCGGCGAGTCCGCCGCCTGACGCACCCGCGCCCACAGGCCCCCGGCCAGGCGGTGCGGCGCCCGCCGCGCCGCGCCGCACCACCGGACCGGGGCCGGAACGACGCTGACGAGGAGAGTCCCGTGTCCCACAGCACGGCCCCCGGCGAGGCACCGGCCGGCGGCACCGGACCGACCGGGATGGCCCCGGCCCCCCATCTGGCCCCGGCTGCCCCGGCCGGCTCGCCGACCGCGGACGGACGCGGCGCCGGGGGCCGGGGGAGGCCCAAGGCATCCCCGCCCCCCGGCGGCATCACCCGTCGGCACCGGCTGCGCCGCGACCGCGCCCTGGTCCTGATGACGCTGCCCGCCCTGCTGCTGGTCCTGGTCTTCGCCTACGTACCGCTGCTGGGCAACGCCGTCGCCTTCAAGGAGTTCGACCCCTACCTCGGCGACTCCTTCACCGAGTCCTTCGCCCTCAGCCCCTGGACCGGCGGCGAGAACTTCCAGCGGATGTGGGAGGACCCCTACTTCTGGTCGGCGGTCGAGAACACCCTGCTGATCTTCCTCATCCAACTGGTTCTCTTCTTCCCCGTCCCCATCCTGCTGGCCCTGCTGATCAACAGCATCATCAGCCCCCGGGTGCGCGCCTGGGCGCAGGGCGTGCTCTACCTGCCGCACTTCTTCTCCTGGGTGCTGGTCATCACCGTCTTCCAGCAGATCCTCGGCGGCGCCGGGATCATCGCCCAGACCATGCGCGAGAGGGGCTGGGGCGGCGGCTTCGACCTGATGACCGACCCCGGCTTCTTCAAGTTCCTGATCACCTTCCAGGCCATCTGGAAGGACGCCGGCTGGGGCATCATCGTCTTCCTCGCCGCGCTGGCCGCCGTCAACCACGAGCTGTACGAGGCCGCCGCCGCCGACGGCGCGGGCCGGTGGCGGCGGATGTGGCACATCACCCTGCCCGCGCTGCGCCCGGTGATCGCCCTGCTGCTGGTGCTGCGCGTCGGCGACGCCCTCACCGTCGGCTTCGAGCAGATACTCCTGCAGCGCACGGCGGTGGGCACCGGCGCGGCCGAGGTGCTGGACACCTACGTGTGGAACGTCGGCCTGGAGAACGGCGACTTCGGCTACGCGGCGGCCGTCGGCATCGTCAAGGGCATCTTCGGCCTCTGCCTGGTGCTGGCCGCCAACAAGACCGCCCATCTGCTGGGCGAGCAGGGGGTGTACAAGAAGTGAGCGTGCTGACCGAGGACCGCGAGACGGAGGGCGCCGGTGCCCGGATGCGCCCCGCCTGGGAGGAGCCGCCCAGCGGCGTCGGCACCGCGGCCAAGGGCGCGGTGCTGGCCGTCGCCTGCCTGGCGATCCTCTTCCCGCTGTGGATCGTGGTCGTCACCAGCCTGTCGTCGGCCGAGACCATCCGCGAAGCCGGCGGCCTGGTGATAGTGCCCGACGGCATCACCTTCGACGCCTACCGCGAGCTGCTCTCCGGCGGCCAGGTCACCCGGGCCACCGTCATCAGCGTCTGCGTCACCGTCACCGGCACGCTGTTCAGCATGGCCGTCTCGGTGCTGTGCGCCTACGGCCTGTCCCGCCCGGGATCCTTCGGCCACCGCCCGATGCTGATGACGCTGCTGGCCACGATGTTCTTCGGCGCCGGACTGATCCCCACCTATCTGCTGGTGCAGTCCCTCGGCCTGATCGACACCTATGCCTCGCTGATCCTGCCAAGCGCGGTGAGCGTGTTCAACATCCTGGTGCTGCGGGCCTTCTTCATGAACACCGCGCCGGAGCTGATCGACAGCGCCCGCATCGACGGCGCCGGCGAGTTCCGCATCCTGTGGCAGATCGTGATGCCGCTGTCGAAACCGGTGCTGGCCGTCATCTCGCTGTTCTACGCGGTCGGCTACTGGAGCGCCTGGTTCAACGCCTCCATCTACCTCAACGACCAGACCAAGATGCCGCTCCAGGTGGTGCTCAACCAGATCGTCCTCAAGGGCGAGCGGCCCGCGGGCATGTCCCAGATCATCAACACCGGCCAGATCCACACCCTCTCGGTGCAGATGGCCGTGATGGTGCTGGCCCTGGTGCCGGTCGCCGTGCTCTCGCCCTTCGTCCAGAAGCACTTCAAGAAGGGCATGCTCATCGGCGCGGTCAAGGGCTGACCGCACCCGCCGCCGTCTCACCACCTCCGCCACCGCCACCCCCGGACCGATCCGGTCACCGGCCACCGGCCACAGCACACGGGCGGCCGCGGCGCCCGCTACGGAAGGCACCCTGTGACAACCCCGCCCAGACCCACCCTCGCCGACGTCACCCGCGGCCGGATCCTCTACGGCGGCGACTACAACCCCGAGCAGTGGCCCGAGTCCGTCTGGCACGAGGACGTCGCGCTGATGCGCGAGGCGGGCGTCAACCTCGCCACCGTCGGCGTCTTCTCCTGGGCTCGCCTCGAACCCCGTCCCGGCGAGCGCGACTTCGGCTGGCTCGACCGCGTCCTGGACCTGCTCCACGCGGGCGGGATCGGGGTCTGCCTGGCCACCCCGACCGCTTCGCCGCCCCCCTGGATGGGCGCCCGCCACCCCGAGACCCTGCCGCGCGACGAGACGGGTGCGGTCATCTGGTACGGCTCGCGCAACCACTTCTGCGCCTCCTCGCCCGTCTACCGCGACCGCGCCCTGCGCATCACCGCCGACCTCGCCGACCGCTACGGCGGCCACCCCGCCCTGCGGCTGTGGCACGTGAACAACGAGTACGGCACCGCCTGCTGGTGCGATGCCACCGCCGCCCACTTCCGCCGCTGGCTGCGCGACCGCTACGAAAGCCTGGACGCCCTCAACGACGCCTGGGGCACGGCCTTCTGGAGCCAGCGCTACGGCGACTGGGGCGAGATCATCCCGCCGCGCCGCGCCCAGTACATGGTCAACCCCACCCAGGAGCTGGACTTCCGCCGCTTCACCAGCGACGCCCTGCTGGAGTGCTTCACCGCCGAACGCGACGCCCTGGTGGAGCGCACCCCGCACATCCCCGTCACCACCAACTTCATGCCCCTGTTCGTCGGCCAGGACGGCTGGAAGTGGGCCAGGCGCGAGGACGTCGTCTCCGTCGACCTCTATCCCGACCCCGCCGACCCGGAGGGAGACGACGGGGCGGCATGGGGAGCACTGGTGCAGGACCTCACCCGCTCCCAGGCACGCGGCCCCTGGCTGCTGATGGAACAGGCCGCGGGGCCGGTCAACTGGCGCGGCGTCAACCATCCCAGGCCCGAGGGCCTGACGCGGCTGTGGTCACTGCAGGCCGTGGCGCGCGGCGCGGACGGGATCTGCTTCTTCCAGTGGCGCCAGTCGCGGCAGGGCAGCGAGAAGTTCCACTCCGGGATGGTCTCCCACGCCGGTCCGCACGGCCGCACCTTCCGGCAGGTGCGCGAACTGGGCGCCGACCTGGGCCGCCTGGGGGCGGTCACCGGCTCGCCCGTGACCGCGCGGGCGGCCGTACTGCACGACTGGAACGCCTGGTGGGCCACCCTGTCCGCCGGCCGCCCCTCGGACCTCCTCACCTACGAGCGGCCGCTGCGCGCCTGGCACCGCGCCCTGTGGGAGTCCCATCTGACCTGCGACCTCGCCCACCCCGAGAGCGAGTTGGACGGCTACGCCCTGGTCGCCGTCCCCCATCTGTACCTGCTCACCGACACCGCCCTGGACGGTCTCGCCTCCTACGTGCGCGGCGGCGGCACCCTGGTGTGCGGCTTCTTCACCGGTGTCGCCGACGCCGACGACCGGGTGCGCGAGGGCGGTGTGGACGCCCGGCTGCGCGAGGTGCTGGGCATCGGCACCGTGCACGAGTGGTGGCCGCTGGACGAGGGCGAGGCCCAGCCGCTCGCCGCCCGCGGGGACGTCCTCGGCGCGGACGCCGGCGCGGAAGGTGCCACCGGTCCCGCCGGCACCCTGTGGCGCGAGGACTTCGAGCCCCTGCCCGGCGCCGAGACCGTCGCCGCCTACCGGGGCGGCGAACTCGACGGCCGCCCCGCGATCACCCGTCACCCCTTCGGCGACGGCACCGCCTGGTACCTGTCCACCCTCCCCGATCCCGCCGCGCTGCGCGCCCTGCTGTCCCGCGCGGCCGGCGAGGCCGGGCTGCGGCCTCCGCTTCCCGGACTGCCCACGGGAGTGGAGGCCGTACGCCGCGGCGCCCGGCTGTTCCTCCTCAACCACCGGCGCGATCCGGCCACCGTCCCCCTGCCCGTCCCGGCGACCGACGAGCTCACCGGGCGGCGGCACGAGCACGCGATCACCCTCGGCCGCCACGGCGCCGCCGTCCTGCGCGAGGACCCGCCCGCATAGGACGGCGGGCGGGCCCCGCACGCAGCGGGCAGCGCGAACGGCGCCGGCGGATCGCGTCCGCCGGCGCCGTCCGCGCGGTGGGTACCGCCCGCCGCCTCAGTCCTCGCGGACCGGCAGCCGGGCGCCGTCGCGCAGGAACAGCGGGATCCGCTCCAGCGGCGCGGGCACGGTGACCGGCCCGCCGCCGGGGTACCTCTCGCCCGTCCAGGCGTCCGTCCACTCCGCCCCGGCCGGCAGGTGCACGGTGCGCTCCCGGGCACCGGCCTCCAGCACGGGCGCCACTAGCAGATCCGGCCCGAACAGATAGGCGTCGTCCACCTCCCAGGCGGCCGGGTCGCCGGGGAACTCCAGGAACAGCGGCCGCATCGGCGGCAGTCCCTCGGTGTGGGCGGTGCGCATCTGCTCCAGCACGTAAGGCCGCAGCCGCTCGCGCAGCCGCAGATAAGCCTCCAGGACCTCCCCGGCCTCCTCGCCGTAGGACCACACCTCGTTGGGCCCGCCGGTCATGTCCGGGCCCAGCGGCATCCCCGGGTCGCGGAAGCCGTGCAACCGCATCAGCGGGGAGAGCGCGCCGAACTGGAACCAGCGCACCATCACCTCGCGGTAGGCCGCATCGTCCGGATCGCCGCCGTGGAAGCCGCCGATGTCGGTGTTCCACCACGGGATGCCCGACAGCGCGGTGTTGAGCCCGGCCGCGATCTGGCGGCGCAGGGTGGCGAAGTCGGTGCCGATGTCCCCGGACCACAGGGCGGCGCCGTAGCGCTGGGAGCCCGCCCAGGCCGACCGGTTCAGCGAGACGATCTCGGTGACGCCCTCGGCGGCCAGACCGTCGTGGACGGTACGGGCGTTCTCGCGCGGGTAGAGGTTGGACACCTCCAGCCCGGGGCCCGCGTGGTAGCGCAGATTGGCCGCGAAACCGGGCTTGAGCTCCGGCTCGCCCGCGTCCAGCCAGAATGCCGTGATGCCGTACGACAGGTAGTTCTCCCGGATGCGGGACCACACGAAGTCGCGGGCGTCGGGGTTGGTGGCGTCGTAGAAGGCGACCTGGACGGGCTCGGCCACCCCCTTGTCCGGCCAGTCCGCGTGCGCCATCGGCCCGTACTCGGTGCCGATGAACAGGCCCTGCTGCTCCATGGGCCGGTGGTTCTCGCTCAGCGGCGAGACCGACGGCCACACCGAGACCACCAGCTTCACGCCCAGCTCGTCCAGCTCCTTGACCATGGCGGCCGGATCGGGCCACTCGGCCGGGTCGAACCTCCACTCGCCCAGGTGCGTCCAGTGGAAGAAGTCGCAGACGATCGCCGACAGCGGCAGCCCGCGCCGCTTGTACTCCCGGGCGACCGACAGCAGTTCCTCCTGGGTGCGGTAGCGCAGCTTGCACTGCCAGAAACCGGCCGCCCACTCGGGCAGCATCGGGCTGCGGCCGGTGGCGGCCGAGTAGCGGCGCTGGGCGTCGGCCGGGTCGCCGGCGGTGATCCAGTAGTCGATCTGGCGGGCGGAGTCGGCCACCCAGCGGGTGCCGTTGTGCGCCAGCTCCACCCGTCCGACGGCCGGGTTGTTCCACAGCAGGGTGTAGCCGCGGCTGGAGGTCAGCACGGGGATGGAGACCTCGGCGTTGCGCTGGACGAGGTCGACCACCGTGCCCTTGTGGTCCAGCAGCCCGTGCTGGTGCTGGCCCAGCCCGTACAGCCGCTCGCCGGAGTAGGCGGCGAAGCGCTGCTCCAGGCGGTGGTAGCCGTTGCCGGTGGCGGTGTGCAGCCGGGAGCCGGGCCACCAGAAGTGCGCGCGGTCCTCGGACAGCAGCTCGGCGCCGTCGCCGGTGCGCACGAAGCGGAGCATGCCGTCGGCGCTCATCACGGCGGTGATCGCGCCGCAGGTCACCCGCGCGTGGTCGTCCTCGATCCGGATGTCCGGCCCGGACCCGGCGGGCGGTGGGTCGGCCAGGAGGGCGCCGGGCAGTTCGCCCAGGACCGGGCCGCCCAGCCGGGCGCGCACCCGTACGGCGTCCGGCCCCCAGGGCTCGACGCGTACGGTCTCCTGCCGACCGCGCCACTCCAGCGCGCCGTCGCGGTCGCGGAAGGTGCCGCGGGTGGGGGAGGACTGGGCCAGGGAGGAGGGGGGCGGGGAGAAGGCGGGTGTGGACACGGGGCTCCTGAGGGGCTCGTCGGTGTGCGGACCGGTCGGGCGGGAAGAGCGGGGAGCGGCGGGGAGACGGCGGGCGAACTGCGGGCGGGGCGGGGGTCAGCGGGCGACGGGGGCCGGGCCGGAGCTGGCCCGCACCGTCAGCCGCGGAGGCAGCAGTTCCAGGTGCTCCCCGCGCTCGCCGCGCACCCTGGCCATCACCAGCTCCACCGCGCGGCGCCCCATCTCGTGGGCGGGTATGGCCACCGAGGTCAGGCGCACGGACGCCTGGACGGCCACCTGGTCGGGGCAGATGGCGACCACCGAGACGTCCTCGGGCACGGCCCGGCCCTGCTGGCGCAGCAGGCTCAGCAGCGGGTCGATGGCCGCCTCGTTCTGCACGACGAAGCCGGTGGTGCCGGGGCGCTCGTCGAGGATGCGCGAGAGCGTCCCGGCCATCGCCGCGTAGCTGCCCTCGCAGGGCCGGTGCAGCAGCCGCACGCCCAGTTCGGCGGCGCGGGCGCGCAGCCCGTCGCGGGTGCGCTCGGCGAAACCGGTGTGCCGCTCGTAGACGGCGGCCGCCTCGCCGACCACCGCGATGTCGCGGTGCCCCAGCTCGGCCAGGTGCTCCACGCACAGCGCGCCGGTGGCGGTGAAGTCCAGATCGACGCAGTTCAGCCCGGACGGGTCGGCGGGGATGCCGATGAGCACGGCGGGGCGGCCGGTGTCGCGCAGCAGCGGCAGACGGGCGTCGTCCAGCTCGACGTCCATCAGGATCATCGCGTCGGCCAGCCCGCTGCCCACCACCCGCCGTACCGCCTCCGGGCCCTCCTCGCCGGTCAGCAGCAGCACGTCGTGGTCGTGGGCACGGGCGGTGGTGGCGACGGCCAGGGCGATCTCCATCATCACCGGCACGTACATGTCGGTGCGCAGCGGCATCATCAGGGCGATGATGTTGGACCTGCTGCTGGCCAGCGCCCGCGCACCGGCGTTGGGGTGGTAGCCCAGCTCGCGGATGCTCTGCTCGACGCGTTCGCGGGTGGCGGCGGAGATGGAGCGCTTTCCGCTGAGGACGTAGCTCACGGTGCTGGCGGAGACTCCGGCGTGCCGGGCGACCTCGGCGAGGGTGACCATGGGCTCTCCAGGGCGGTGCGGGAAGCGGCTGAGGTGAAGCGCTTCGACAGAGGATCTGCGGACCGACCCTAAACCCGACCTGACCGCCTGTCCAGATGCTCCGCGAAGGGTTGTCGAAGCGCTTCAACAAGTAGCCGCATACGAGTGCACCGCACCCCGGAAACGGTACGTACCGTGCGCAACGGGTACACGCATCGCGCAGCACCCGTTGCGCAGTCCCGGCAGTCCTCCGCAGTACCCGGCAGTGCGAGGTGAACCGCGATGGCAGTCTCCGAACGCGAAGCACGACAGGTGGCCGAGGCCGCGAGGGAGCAGGACTGGCGCAAGCCGAGCTTCGCCAGGGAAATGTTCCTCGGCCGCTTCCGCCTCGACCTGATCCACCCCCACCCCCGGCCCGCGGACGCCGACGCCCGGCGCGGTGAGGAGTTCCTCGCCAGGCTCCGGGCCTTCTGCGAGACGGAGATCGACGGCCCGCGCATCGACCGCGAGGGCCTGGTCCCCGACGAGGTGGTCAAGGGACTCAAGGAACTCGGCGCGCTCGGCATGAAGATCGACCCCGAGTACGGCGGCCTGGGCCTGAGCCAGCTCCACTACAACCGCGCCCTGGCCCTGGCCGGATCGGCCAGCCCCGCCGTCGGCGCGCTGCTGTCGGCACACCAGTCGATCGGTGTGCCCCAGCCGCTGAAGATGTTCGGCACCGAGGAGCAGAGGAAGGCGTTCCTGCCGCGCTGCGCCCGGGGCGACATCTCGGCCTTCCTGCTCACCGAACCGGACGTCGGGTCCGACCCGGCCCGCCTGGCCACCACCGCCGTACCCGACGGCGACAGCTACATCCTGGACGGCGTGAAGCTGTGGACCACCAACGGCGTCGTCGCCGACCTGCTGGTGGTCATGGCGCGCGTACCGGCCTCGGAGGGCCACCGGGGCGGCATCACCGCCTTCGTCGTCGAGGCCGACTCCGAGGGCATCACCGTGGAGAACCGCAACGCCTTCATGGGTCTGCGCGGCATCGAGAACGGCGTCACCCGCTTCCACCGCGTCCGCGTCCCGGCCGCCAACCGGATCGGCCCCGAGGGCGCCGGACTGAAGATCGCGCTGACCACCCTCAACACCGGCCGCCTCTCCCTGCCCGCGATGTGCGCCGGGGCGGGCAAGTGGTGCCTGAAGGTCGCCCGCGAGTGGTCCGCGGCCCGCGAGCAGTGGGGCAAGCCGATCGCCCACCACGAGGCCGTCGGCAGCAAGGTCTCCTTCATCGCAGCCACCACCTTCGCCCTGGAGGCCGTCCTCGACCTCGCCTCCCAGATGGCCGACGACGACCGCAACGACATCCGCATCGAGGCCGCCCTCGCCAAGCTCTACGGCTCCGAGACGGCCTACCGGATGGCCGACGAACTGGTCCAGATCCGCGGCGGGCGCGGCTTCGAGACCGCCGACTCCCTCGCCGCCCGCGGCGAGCGCGGCGTACCGGCCGAGCAGATGCTGCGCGACCTGCGCATCAACCGCATCTTCGAGGGCTCCACCGAGATCATGCACCTGCTCATCGCCCGCGAGGCCGTCGACGCCCACCTGTCGGTCGCGGGCGATCTGGTCGACCCCGACAAGACCCTCACCGACAAGGGCCGCGCCGCCGTCCGCGCCGGCGGCTTCTACGCCCGCTGGCTGCCCAAACTGGTCGCCGGACCCGGCCAACTGCCCGGCTCCTACCGCGAGTTCCACCCCGCCGGTCACCCCGACCTGGCCGCCCACCTGCGTTACGTCGAGCGCGCCTCCCGCCGCCTGGCCCGCGCCACCTTCCTGGGCATGTCCCGCTGGCAGGCGAAACTGGAGGGCAAGCAGGGCTTCCTGGGGCGGATCGTGGACATCGGAGCCGAGCTGTTCGCCATGAGCGCGGCCTGCGTACGGGCGGAGATGCTGCGCGCCCGCGGCGAGAACGGCCGCGCCGCCTACCAGCTCGCCGACGCCTTCTGCCGCCAGGCCCGCCTCCGCGCCGAGGAACTCTTCGACCGGCTGTGGGACAACACCGACGACATCGACCGCAAGGTCGTGCGCGGCGTGCTGGGCGGCGCGTACACCTGGCTGGAGGAGGGCGTCGTCGACCCCTCCACCCCCGGCCCCTGGATCGCCGAGGCCGCCCCCGGCCCCTCCACCCGCACGGACGTCCACCGCCCCATCCCCTGACCGCTGCCCCCCCCGGCGCGCCCGGCCCGACGCCGCGGGCGGCTACCCGGGTACGGGGAGACCCGCGGCGCGGGCCAGGGCGCGGGCCGCGGTGCGGCCGGCCGCCAGAGCGCCCGTGCCGCAGGCCGGGACGCAGCGCTGCCGCGCGGGGTCGTACTCGGTCATCACCGCGCCCGCGTGGTCGGCGTCGGTCTCGGTGAGGGTGACCGGCCATCCCCACCGGTCGAGTACGGGCACGAAGTCCCGCGAGTGGTGGGCGGGGGCGATGTCGTCGGCGGTGCCGTGCACCAGATGGACGGGCACGGGTCCGGCGGATGTCGTGGCCAGCGCGTCACTCAGGTTGCCCAGCCCCATCTCCGGGCGCTCCCAGAGGTACCTGCCCGCGATCCCGGCGGCCGCCGCGGGCCGCCATCCGCCCATCAGGCCGGGCCGGACCGCGACACTCACCGCGGCGTACGCGCCCAGCGACCAGCCGGCCAGCACGATCCGGCCGACGTCGCCGCCGAAATCGCCCGCCCGCTCCCGAGCGAAACGCACCGACGCCCGCAGATGTCCCCAGCCGCCGTCGGGCGCGTCGGGGCGCCAGTCGGGCACCACGACCACCAGCCCCAGCGAGGCGGCCTGACGGGCGAGCGGCGCGAGTACGTCCCGCTCGTCCGGCCCCCTGCCGTGCCAGAGGAGGACGGTGGGCACGGCGGCCGGGCCGTTGGCGGGCCGGTGGACGTCCAGTGACCGGCCGCCGGGTTCGTAGACGATGCCTTGCTCGGTGCTGACCGCGATCTCGTTCACGCCCGGTCGAACGACTCGGCGCGGGCGAAGGTGCCGCGCGCCCGGTGGGCAGGGCTGCTTCCGCCGGCCCGCGGGCGCACCCGGCTCAGTCCACCCGGTCCCCGAGGGACTCCAGCAACTCGCGCAGCAGAGCTGCGAGTTCGTCTTGCCGGGCGTTGGTGAGCCCGGCCAGGACGCGGTGCTCGGTGGCGAGGTGGTCGGGCAGCACCCGGTCGATCAGGGCGCGTCCCTCTTCGGTGAGGGTGACGTGCACCGCGCGGCCGTCGGTCTCGCTGGGGGAGCGCGCCACCAGGCCGCGCGCCTCCAGCCGGTCCAGGCGCTGGGTGATGGCCCCGGAGGTGACCATGGCCGAGCGCATCAGCTCGGCCGGGTTCAGCCGGTACGGCGGCCCGCTGCGGCGCATGGTCGCCAGGACGTCGAAGGACGCGTGGTCCAGGCCGTGGGCGGCGAACGTGCGGCGCAGTTCGGCGTCGATCAGCCGGGAGAGGCGGCCCAGCCTCCCGATCACTCCCATCGGGGAGGCGTCCAGGTCGGGGCGCTCACGGGCCCACTGCTCCAGTACTCGGTCGACGTGATCGGCCATGGCCTTAACCCTACTCGGTGTCTTAGCGGTGAGAAATGCGTCACCCACCATGGCCAGGTTGCTTAGTGCTGAGGTATTTTCATTTAGTGCTAAGCAACCGAGTCGGAATTCTGCTGGTCACCGCCCTGGCCCCGGCCATCTGGGGCACCACCTACCTCGTCACCACCGAACTGCTGCCGCCCGACCGTCCGCTGTTGGCCGCCGTCCTGCGCGCCCTGCCCGCCGGGCTCCTCCTCCTCGCACTCACCCGTCGTCTGCCCACCGGGCGGTGGTGGTGGCGCGCGGCCGTGCTCGGCACCCTCAACATCGGGGTGTTCCTCGCGCTGCTGTTCGTCGCGGCCTACCGGCTCCCCGGTGGCGTCGCGGCCACCGCCGGAGCGATCCAGCCCCTGATCGCGGCGGGGCTGTCGGCCGCCGTGCTGGGCGAGCGGTTCACCGTCCGCACCGCGCTCGCCGGAGTGGCGGGCGTGGCCGGGGTCGGCCTGCTCGTCCTGCGGGCCGACGCACGGCTGGACGCGGTCGGCGTCGCCGCCGCGCTCGGCGGCGCGGCCGTCATGGCCACCGGCGTCGTCCTCAGCAAGCGGTGGACCACGCCCGCGCCCCTGCTCGCCGTCACCGGCTGGCAGCTCGTCGCGGGCGGACTGCTGCTGCTCCCCGTCGCCCTGGCCGCCGAGGGGCCACCGCCCGCCGGGCTGGCCGCAGGCAACCTGCTCGGCTACGGCTACCTGTCGGTCGTCGGCGCGGCGCTCGCCTACGCCCTGTGGTTCAGGGGGATCCGCGCCCTGTCACCCACCGCCGTCACCTTCCTCGGCCTGCTCAGCCCACTGGTCGCCACCGCGCTCGGATGGCTGGTGCTCGGCCAGCACCTGACCTGGGCGCAGACGGCGGGCGCGCTCATCGTCCTGGCCGCCCTCGTCGCGGCCCAGACCCGGCCCCGTTCCGCGACCGGCACGCCCGCCGTGCCCGCCGTGCCCGCCGTGCCCGCCGAAGTCAAGAACCCGGAACCCCAAAGGAGTTGAAAGCCATGAAGACCATGGACATCACCGTCTTCGGAGCCACCGGCAGCGTGGGCGGCCAGGTGGTGGCCGAGGCGCTGGCCCGGGGCCACCGGGTCACCGCCGTCGTCCGCGACGCGGCCCGCCTGTCCGAACTGCCCGCCGCCGCCCTGGGCCGCACCGGCGACGCCCGCAGCGCCGAGGACGTGGCCGGACTGAGCGCCGGTCAGGACGTGCTGGTCGGCGCCACCCGCCCGGCACCCGGCCGTGAGCGCGAACTCGCCGCCACCACCCGGATCCTGCTGGCGGGCGCGGCCGGGGCAGGCGCCCGGTTACTGCTCGTCGGCGGCGCCGGAAGCCTGACCGTGCCCGGCACCGGCGGCCGCACCGTCCTCGACGACCCGCGGTACCTCCACCCCGACTGGCGGGCCGTCGCCGAGGCCGGCGCCGAGCAACTGGCGCTCTGCCGCGCCGACACCTCCGCAGCGGACTGGGCGTACCTCAGCCCGCCCGCCCGGCTGGAGCCGGGGGAGCGTACCGGCCGCTACCGGCTGGGCGCCGACGAACTCATCGCCGACGCCGAGGGCGTCTCCCGTATCACGGTTGCCGACCTGGCGGTGGCCCTGCTGGACGAGGTAGAGAGACCCCGGCACCACCGCGGGCGGTTCACGGTGGCGTACTGACGCGGGAAGCGGTGTGTGCCCGGGGCCGGTCAGGTCGTGCAGTCCGCGTTGACGCGGATGTAGCCGGCGGACAGGTCGCAGCCGTAGACCGTGGCCTCGGCCTCCCCGAGGCCGAGCGTGATGAGGATGTCGGCCTCGTCCCGGCGCGTGGTCTCGGAGAGCCTGCCGAGGGTGCCGGCCCCGGCCTCCTCGGGGTGCACCTCGATGTCGCCGAATCTCACGGTGACGCTGCCCGGCGTGATGTCGGTGTCGCCGGTGTTCTTGCCGACGGCCATCAGCACCCGGCCCCAGTTGGGGTCGGCGCCGTGGACGGCGGTCTTCGGGCGGGTGTCGGTGGTCATCATCGCGCGGGCCACGTCCAGCGGTCCGGCGGTGAACGCCGCGAGGCCGTCGCGGGCGGCCTCGTCGAAGTGCGCGCGGACGGCGTCCATCGGCAGTGGTCGTCCGATGACTCCGGTGGAGCCGATGAGCACCTCGTCCGCCGGGACGCCCAGGATCTGGGCGACGCGCCGGGCGATCTCGGCGGCGTTCTCCTCGCCCCGGCGCCCGGTGGCGACGTTCGCGTTCTGCGCCAGTGTCGTCACGGCGCGCAGGTTCCGCTCCTCGGCGTGCGTACGGCTGAGGACCACGGCCGGATCCGCGAAGAGGCTCTGGGTGAACATCGCGGCACTGGTGGCCGGCCGGTCCGACACGACGATCGAGATGTCGTCACCGTGCTCGCGCAGCCCGCCGTGCCCCGAGTAGGCCCGGAAGCCGGTCGGCCACGTCGCGGGGGCGGCGCCCCGGTCCTGTGCATTGTCATGTGTCATGGCGCATGTGTTTACGCCCCGGGTGTGGGCTGTCCAGTCATATGTCCGGGCGCCCGTCCGGGATCGGCCCGGTCCGCCCGTGGTCGGGAAGCTGTCGATTCCCGGGCGAGGATCGAAGTGGTGGCTTGTGGCCGGACCGGAGATATACTTGACTGTCAGGTGGATATATTCGGAGGTGTGGTTGTGGCCAAGACGCTGATCGACATCGATGAGAAGCTGCTCGCCGACGCCGCGATCGCCTTCGGTACCAAGACCAAGAAGGACACGGTCACGGCCGCCCTGCGCGAAGGCGTGGAGCGCAAGCGCCGTGCCGTAGCACTCGCCCGGCTCGCGGCGAAGGCGGAGGCCGGAGCGTTCGACGAACTCCTGGAGAAGAAGAACTACCGACCGTGACCGCCGCCGTCTACCTGATCGACACCAGCGCCCTGGTGCGCATCCTCCGGCAGCCCGCGCGTGACACCTGGGAGAAGCCCCTGACCGAGGGGATCATCGCGCGCTGCCCGGTGACCGAGGTCGAGTTCCTGTACAGCGCCCGGAACGCCGAGGACCGCGCCGAGCTGGTGGCGGATCTCGACGCGATCTTCGGCTGGAGCCCTCTGGATGACCGGGCTGTGTCTCGCGCCTGGGATGTCCAGAGGGAGCTGACGAAGGTCGGCCGGCACCGTTCGGCCGGAGCCGTGGACCTCCTGATCGCCGCCACGGCCGAACTCCAGGGGCTGACCCTGCTCCACTACGACCGCGACTTCGAGACCATCGCCGGGGTCACCGGTCAGCCCACCCAGTGGCTGGCTCCGCCGGGATCGCTCTGATCCCGTCTTTGCTCACACCCGGCTGAAGGGCTCGGCGTAGGCGAAGGTGCCGCGCAGGGCGGGGGCGTCGGGGTCGTACGTGGCGAAGGTGCGGACCTGGAAGTACTCGCCCCAGGCCGGGTCGGGCGGGGCGATGCCGTACTCGGTGGAGGCGCGGAAGCCGAAGCGGCGGTAGTGGGCGGGCTCGCCGAGCAGGGCCACCAGCGGTTCGCCGAGGGCGTCGGCGGCGCCCAGTGCGGTGTGCATCAGTGCCGAGCCGGTGCCGCGTCCCTGGTGATCGGGGTGGACGCTGATGGGGCCGAGCCCCAGGGCGGGCGCGGCGCCGATGCGACCCCGGGTGCACACCACATGGCCGACGACCTCGCCGCCGGGGCCCTCGGCCACCAGCGACAGCGCGGGCAACCACGCCTCGCAGCCGCGCAGTTCGTCCAGCAGGGTGACCTCCACCGGGACGGGCGTCTGCGACCGGGCGGCGAAGGCCGCACCGGTCACGGCGCGTACGGCGGAGACGTCGGCGGGGCTCTCGCGTCGGATCAGCACCAGGGCAGTCTGCGCCGCCACCCTGGGCGCGGGCAACGGGATTACGCCCGGCGGCGGGTGATCAATTCTTCGCGCGCATCCGCTCCAGGAAGGCCGCCCACGGCGCCGCGCCGAAGGCGAGCGCCGGCCCGGCGGGGTCCTTGGAGCCCCGCACGGCCGTCCGCCCGCCGGGCAGGGCGGCCGTCTCCACGCAGTTGGTGTTGCCGCTGCGCGGCGAGACCGCCCCGGCGGCGCTCACCGTGCTGTCCGCCTCCGGCGCCGCCTGGCTGCTCGTCTCCGCGTGAGCGTCAACAAGCCTCAGCAGGGCGCGACTTGACGGCAACTATTCTCTCAGGGAATAGTCGCCGTCATGTCGACCGCAGCCCATGTACTGCTCGCCCTGCTGGCCGCCGGGCCGCAGCACGGCTACGACCTGAAGAAGGCGCACGACCAGCGCTTCCCCAAGGCCAAGCCGATCGCCTTCGGCCAGGTCTACGGCACGCTCGGCAGGCTGGAACGCGACGGCCTGGTGGAGAAGCGCGGGCAGAGCCGCGAAGGCGGGCCGGACCGCACCGAGTTCGCCCTCACCGACGCCGGACGCGAGAAGCTGCGCGCCTGGCTGGAGGAGATCGAGACCCCGGCCCCGTACGTCACCAGCACACTGCTGGCCAAGGTCGTCGTCGCCCTGCTGGTCAGCGGCGTCGAACAGGCCCGCGGATACCTCGCCGAACAGCGCCGGGCGCACACCACGCGGCTGCGCGAGCTGACCGCCGTCAAGACCGACCCCGAGTCCTCGCTCGGCGACGTGATCGCCGCGGACTTCGCCATCGCCCATCTCGACGCCGACCTGCGCTGGTTGCACACCACGTTGGACCGCGTCGCCGATCTGCACCGGGAGGTGCACCCATGACGCTCCTGCAAGCACGCGGGATCGTGAAGTCCTACGGGGCCACGCCCGCGCTCCGCGGCGTCACCGTGGAACTGGCCGAGGGCGAGATCCTCGCCGTCACCGGACCCAGCGGCTGCGGCAAGTCCACCCTGCTGCACTGCCTGGCCGGAATCCTGCGCCCCGACGCGGGCGAGGTGCTGTACGGGGGGCAGCGCCTCGACACCCGCTCGGAGGCCGACCGTTCCCGGATGCGGCGCACCGACTTCGGGGTGCTGTTCCAGTTCGGGCAGCTCGTCGCCGAACTGACGGCGGCCGAGAACGTCGCCCTGCCGCTGCTGCTGGCCGGCAGGGGACGGCGCGAGGCGCGTACCGCCGCGCTGAACTGGCTCGAGCGGCTGGAGGTGGCCGACGTTGCCGACTCCCGGCCCGGCGAGATGTCCGGCGGCCAGCAGCAGCGGTGCGCCGCCGCGCGGGCGCTGGTCACCGAGCCGAAGGTGCTCTTCGCCGACGAGCCCACCGGCGCGCTGGACGCGCTGGCCGGGGAGCGCCTGCTCGGGCACCTGACGCGGGTCGCCCAGGATCAGCGCACCAGCGTCGTGCTCGTCACCCACGAGGCATCGGTGGCCGCCTACGCCGACCGCGAGATCGTCCTGCGGGACGGAACGCCGGACCCGACCGGGCTCGGCATCGACGGCGGAGTCGACATGTCGATCGGCGGTCGCCGGTGAAGCCCAGCGCACTGCTCAGGCTGGCCCTCGCCGGGACGCGTACCGACACCCTGCGGGTGGTGCTCACCGCCGTCAGCGCGATGCTCGCAGCCCTGGCGCTCCTCGCCGCGCTGACGGTGCAGGCCATCCCCGACCCCGTACCGCCGCTGGACGCGGGCGTGCCCCTCAACGACCAGTACGCCAACGCACTGCTGAGGGAACCGGGGCTGCGCCCCGGCGTGATCGCCGCCCTGCTGCTGCTCACCATCCCCGTACTGGCCCTGGCCGGGCAGTGCGCCCGGCTGGGCGCGCCCTCCCGCGACCGGCGACTCGCCGCGATCCGGCTGGCCGGCGGCACTCCGCGGCAGACGATGGCCGTCGCCGCCGCCGAGACGGGGGTGGCGAGTCTGCTGGGCACCTGCGCCGGACTCGTGGTCCACCTGATCGGGCGCGAGGTGCTGCACAGGCCGGACGCCGAGGGCAGGATCCCGCTGCCCACCGACGTACTGCCGTCCGCACCCGCCCTGGCCGCCGCCGTACTCGGACTGCCGCTGCTGGCGGCGCTCGCCGCCGCGGTGATGCTGCGCCGAGTGGTGGTCACCCCGCTCGGAGTCGTCCGGCAGGCGAGGCGGAAGAGGTCGCCGAGACCGTGGCCCGCCGTCCTGATCGTCCTCGGCGTGGGCGCGTCCCTCACCCTCGAAGCGATCCGGAAGAGCTACGAGGACTCCGGCGATCCGGCCTTCCTCTCCCCGCTGCCGTTCCTGCTGCTCTTCGGAGGCGGACTGGCGGCCGCCCTCGGCGTGGTACTCGGCACCGGCTGGCTCTCCCACGCCACCGGCCGGGTGCTGCACCGCTTCGCCCGCCGCCCGGCCCCGCTGCTGGCCGCCCGCCGGCTGATGGCCGACCCCTGGCACGGCAGCCGCACCCTCGCCGCCCTCCTGGTGGCCGTGGTCTTCGGCGCGGGAGCACTGGCCGTACGCGCCTTCTTCGCCACCATGCTGGAGGCACGGCAGGAGGTGCAGCGCTTCTACGACGAGGCGGCCGGACGGGAGACGACGGACGGGTACGGCACGGACACCTTCTACCTCGATGCCATGGACGTGGTGGACACGGCCGTCGCCGTGGGGCTGGTGATCGCGGCAGCCGGGCTGCTGGTCACCGTCGCCGAGGCCGTCGTCGCCCGCCGCCGCGCCCACGCGGCCCTGGCCGCCGCGGGCGTGCCCCGCTCCGTGCTGGGCCGGGCGCTGGTGTGGCAGACGTTCGCGCCCCTGGTCCCGGCCGTGGCGCTGGCGATGGCCGTGGGCACCCTGATGGGCCGGGGATACTTCGGCGCGGAGGCGCGGGAGGGCGGCGGCCAGGCGCAGACCTGTGACGCGGCCCCGGCCCTGTGCGAGGAGAACTTCGAGAAGTACAGCCACCTGATCGAGGTCCCCGACATCGTGCGCGCCGTCCCCGTGCCCTTCGGCGACCTCGCTCTCCACGGGCTGGGGGTGCTGGCCCTCGTCGCCGCCGCCACCGGCCTCGGGCTGCTGTTCCTGCGCTCGGGCGCCTCGGTGGAGGAACTGCGCACCGGCTGACGGCCGGGCCCCGCGCCACCCGGCCGGTGCCCGGCCGGGTGGCGGCCAGGTGGCGCGGCGCGACGCGGTGTCCGGGCCGTCTCGCGGACCGGACACAATAGGGGGATGACCGACAGTCCCGCTCCCCTCGCAGACCCGCATCTGCGCCACCCGGCCGACGCCTCCGCCGGGGACGGCCCGCGCGACATCGTGATCCTGGGTTCCACCGGATCGATCGGCACCCAGGCCGTCGACGTGGTGCTGGCCAACCCCGACCGTTTCCGGGTGACCGCGCTGTCCGCCGCGGGCGGCCGGGTGGAGCTGCTGGCGGAGCAGGCCCACCGGCTGAAGGTCCGCACCGTCGCGGTCTCCGACCCGGGCAGGGCCGGCGAACTGCGCGAGGCGCTGCGCGCCCGCCACGGCTCGGCCGAGCCCCTGCCCGAGGTGCTGGCCGGGCCGGACGCGGCCACCGAACTGGCCGCCTCCGAGTGCCACACCGTCCTCAACGGCATCACCGGCTCCATCGGCCTGCGCCCCACCCTGGCCGCCCTGGAAGCGGGCCGCACCCTGGCCCTGGCCAACAAGGAGTCCCTGATCGTCGGCGGCCCGCTGGTGAGGGCGCTGGCCGAGCCGGGGCAGATCATCCCCGTCGACTCCGAGCACTCCGCGCTGTTCCAGGCGCTGATGAGCGGCACCCGCGCCGAGGTCCGCAAGCTGCTGGTGACCGCTTCCGGCGGCCCCTTCCGGGGCCGCACCCGCGAGGAGCTGGAGCACGTCACGCCCGAGGACGCCCTGGCCCACCCCACCTGGGCGATGGGCCCGGTGATCACCGTCAACTCCGCGACCCTGGTCAACAAGGGCCTGGAGGTCATCGAGGCGCACCTGCTGTACGACATCCCCTTCGACCGCATCGAGGTGGTCGTCCACCCGCAGTCCTACATCCACTCGATGGTGGAGTTCGCGGACGGCTCCACCGTGGCCCAGTGCGGCCCGCCCGACATGCGGCTGCCCATCGCGCTCGGCATCGGCTGGCCGCACCGGGTACCCGACGCCGGCCCCGTCTTCGACTGGTCCAAGGCGATGAGCTGGGAGTTCTTCCCGCTGGACGAGAAGGCCTTCCCGTCCGTGGCGCTGGCCTGCCACGTCGGGGCCCTGGGCGGCACCGCGCCGGCGGTGTTCAACGCCGCCAACGAGGAGTGCGTCGAGGCGTTCCTGTCCGGCGGGCTGCCGTTCAACGGCATAGTGGATACCGTCGCCGCGGTGGTCGAGGAGCACGGCACCCCCAGGGGAGGCGATCTGACCCTGGACGAGGTGCTCGACGCCGAGACCTGGGCGCGCGCCCGCGCCCGCGAACTGGCGGCACACACGACACGACCGACAGCGGAGGCACGCGCATGACGACGGTGATGACCATCCTCGGCATAGTCGTCTTCGTCGTCGGCCTGCTGTTCTCCATCGCCTGGCACGAACTGGGCCACCTGTCCACGGCCAAGATGTTCGGCGTCCGCGTGCCGCAGTACATGGTCGGCTTCGGCCCCACCCTGTGGTCGCGGAAGAGAGGCGAGACCGAGTACGGCATCAAGGCGATCCCGCTGGGCGGCTACATCCGCATGATCGGCATGTTCCCGCCCGGTGACGACGGCGCCGTCCGGCAGCGCTCCACCTCCCCCTTCCGGGGGATGATCGAGGACGCCCGCGCGGCGGCCTACGAGGAGCTCCAGCCGGGCGACGAGAAGCGGATGTTCTACACGCGCAAGCCCTGGAAGCGCGTGATCGTGATGTTCGCCGGCCCGTTCATGAACCTGGTGCTGGCCGTGGCGATCTTCCTCGGCACGCTCATGACCTTCGGGATCAACACCACGACCACCACCGTCTCCTCCGTCTCCGAGTGCGTGGTCAGGGTCTCCGAGCGCACCGACACCTGCCCGAAGGGCGCCCCCGACTCCCCGGCCAAGGCCGCCGGCCTGAAGCCCGGCGACACCATCGTCGCCTTCAACGGGGCCGAGGTCACCGAGTGGGGCGACCTCCAGCAGCGCATCCGCGACACCATCGGGCCGGCCACCATCACCGTCGAGCGCGACGGCGAGCGCGAGGTCCTCCAGGCGAACCTGGTGAGGAACCAGGTCGCCAAGTCCGACGGGCGCGGCGGCTACGTCGAGGGCGAGTACGTCACCACCGGCTTCCTCGGCTTCTCCCCGGCCACCGGTGTGGTCGAGCAGTCCTTCCCGCAGGCCGTCGACCGCATGGGCGACATGATGGTCGCCGGCGCCGAGGCGCTGACCCGCCTGCCGGAGAAGATCCCCGGGCTGTGGAACGCGGCCTTCGCCGGCGCC
Organism: Streptomyces sp. SS8; assembly: GCF_054072955.1. Classification (NCBI taxonomy): domain Bacteria; kingdom Bacillati; phylum Actinomycetota; class Actinomycetes; order Kitasatosporales; family Streptomycetaceae; genus Streptomyces; species Streptomyces sp. SS8. The sequence goes on along the minus strand of NZ_JBSVCZ010000017.1, from coordinate 44,984 downwards.
GAGCGCGAACAGGACTCCCCGATGGGCGTGGTCGGCGCGGCCCGCGTCAGCGGGGAGATCTTCGCCCTGGAGATCCCGGCGGAGCAGCGGGTGGCGATCACCCTCCTCACCCTCGCCCTGTTCAACCTCTCGCTGTTCCTGTTCAACATGCTGCCGCTGCTGCCGCTGGACGGCGGCCACATCGCGGGAGCCCTGTGGGAGTCGCTGCGCCGGGGCCTGGCCAGGATGCTGCGCCGTCCCGACCCCGGCCCGTTCGACGTGGCGAGGATGATGCCGGTGGCGTACGTGGTGGCGGGCGTCTTCGTCTGCTTCACGCTGCTGGTGCTCATCGCGGACGTGGTCAACCCCGTACGCCTGACCGGCTGACGCGGCGGTGCGGGGCCGCGGGCGCGCGCCCGCGGCCCCGCACCGCGTACGGCGGACCACGGTGTGCCCCGGGTACCGGGCGTACCGTAATCTCGGAGGCCGGAGCCCGCCGCCGAACGGGGCACTGGACCACAGCTTGGGGTTGCACACCACAATGACAGCCATTTCGCTCGGAATGCCGTCCGTACCGACCAAACTGGCCGACAGACGGGCCAGCCGGAAGATCCAGGTCGGCTCGGTGGCCGTCGGAGGCGACGCCCCGGTCTCCGTGCAGTCGATGACCACCACCGTCACCGCCGACATCGGCGCCACGCTCCAGCAGATCGCCGAGCTGACCGCGTCCGGGTGCGAGATCGTCCGCGTGGCCTGCCCGTCCCAGGACGACGCCGAGGCGCTGCCGGTCATCGCCAGGAAGTCCCAGATCCCGGTGATCGCGGACATCCACTTCCAGCCCAAGTACGTCTTCGCCGCCATCGACGCCGGCTGCGCGGCCGTGCGCGTCAACCCGGGCAACATCCGGCAGTTCGACGACAAGGTCAAGGAGATCGCCAAGGCCGCCTCCGACGCCGGCGTCCCCATCCGCATCGGCGTCAACGCCGGCTCCCTGGACAAGCGGCTGCTGGCCAAGTACGGCAAGGCCACCCCCGAGGCGCTGGTGGAGTCCGCGCTGTGGGAGTGCTCGCTGTTCGAGGAGCACGGCTTCCGCGACATCAAGATCTCGGTCAAGCACAACGACCCGGTCGTGATGGTCAACGCCTACCGGCAGCTCGCCGCCCAGTGCGACTACCCCCTCCACCTGGGCGTCACCGAGGCCGGCCCGGCCTTCCAGGGCACCATCAAGTCGGCCGTCGCCTTCGGCGCCCTGCTGAGCGAGGGCATCGGCGACACCATCCGCGTCTCGCTGTCCGCGCCGCCGGTGGAGGAGATCAAGGTCGGCATCCAGATCCTGGAGTCCCTCGGCCTGCGCCAGCGCCGGCTGGAGATCGTCTCCTGCCCCTCCTGCGGCCGTGCCCAGGTGGACGTCTACAAGCTCGCCGACGAGGTCACCGCCGGGCTGGCGGGCATGGAGGTCCCGCTGCGGGTGGCCGTCATGGGCTGCGTCGTCAACGGGCCCGGCGAGGCCCGCGAGGCCGACCTCGGGGTCGCCTCCGGCAACGGCAAGGGCCAGATCTTCGTCAAGGGCGAGGTCATCAAGACCGTCCCCGAGTCGAAGATCGTCGAGACCCTCATCGACGAGGCCATGAAGATCGCCGAGCAGATGGAGAAGGACGGCGTGATCTCCGGCGAGCCGGAGGTCTCCGTCAGCTGACCGACCGACCGGGGCCGCCCGCCACGGCCCGGGGGTAAAGTCGGGAGACACTCCCCCGCCACCACGGCCGCACGGTGAGGCATCCCACGTGTTGACGACCACCACCACCCGTGTCGTCGAGCCCCACGAGCTCGACGACGCCCTCGCGGTACTCGACCGCGAGCCGGTCAACAACGCCTTCGTCGCCGCCCGCGTCCGGGTCGCCGGCCTGGACCCGTGGCGGCTGGGCGGCGAGATGTGGGGCTGGTACCACCGCGGGCGGCTGGAGTCCCTGTGCTACGCGGGCGCCAACCTCGTCCCCGTGTGCGCGGGGCGGGAGGCGGTGCGCGCCTTCGCCGAGCGGGCGCGCCGCCAGGGGCGGCGCTGCTCGTCGGTCGTCGGTCCGGCCGGGCCCACCGCCGCCCTGTGGGCCCGGCTGGAGCCGCACTGGGGGCCGGCCCGCGAGGTCCGCCGCCACCAGCCGCTGATGGTCGCCGACCGCATGCCCTCGGGGATACGGCCCGACCCGTACGTGCGGCGCGTCCGCAAGGACGAGATGGACGTGCTGATGCCCGCCTGCGTGGCGATGTTCACCGAGGAGGTCGGCGTCTCGCCGATGACCGGGGACGGCGGGCTGATCTACCAGGCCCGGGTCGCCGAACTGGTCGGCGCCGGCCGCTCCTTCGCCCGCATCGAGGACGGCCGGGTGGTCTTCAAGGCCGAGATCGGCGCCGTCACACCGCGGGCGTGCCAGATCCAGGGCGTGTGGGTCGCGCCCGAACACCGCGGCCGGGGCCTGTCCGTGGCCGGCATGGCGGCGGTGCTGCGCTACGCGCTGACCGAGGTCTCCCCGGTCGTCAGCCTCTACGTCAACGACTACAACTCCGCCGCCCGCGCTGCCTACCGCCGGGTCGGCTTCCGCGAGGTCGGGGAGTTCATGAGCGTGCTGTTCTGAACGCTCCCGGACGGGCCGGTGCCCGCGCGGGTGTCCGCTGGATCCACCCGGCCCCTCCAGTAGGGTCGGTCACCATGGAAGACGCCCAGGTCGGTCCCCTGGACCTCGCAGCCCGCGTGGACGAGGCACTCGCCGTACAGGCCGTCGCCTTCGGACTGACAGACGACGAGGTGGAGGTGCGCCGCCACATCGTGCTGCGGCACGCCGCCGCCCCCGGAGTCCGGGCGCTGGGCGCCACCACGCCGCGAGGGCGGCTGGTCGGCTTCGTCTACGGCATGCCCAACGACCGTACGCAGTGGTGGTCCACGGTCGTCGAGCCGTACCTGCGGCGCAACGGGAACGCCGGATGGCTGGACGACGCCTTCGTCATCACCGAGCTGCACGTCCACCCGGCGTACCAGAAGCACGGCCTCGGCCGGGAGCTGATCACCACGATCACCGACGCCGCCGCCGAACCGCGCTCCATCCTCTCCGCGATCGACACCGAGAGCCCGGCCCGTGCCCTCTACCGCTCGCTGGGCTACCGCGACCTGGCCCGCCGCGTGCTGTTCCCCAGTGCGGGGAGTCCGTACGCGGTGATGGGTGCGCCGCTGCCGCTGCGGCGCCGGTAGTCTCCTGGGCGGGCCGCATCACCGTCGCGGCCCCGGAAACCGACCCACCGCACGCAGGAGAAACCCATGGCAGCCCGTGTCCAGCGCATGTCCCGGCTCATGCTGAAGACGCTGCGCGAGGACCCGGCCGACGCCGAGACCATCAGCCACAGGCTCCTGGTCCGCGCCGGCTACGTACGCCGCACCGCCGCCGGGATCTGGACCTGGCTGCCGCTGGGCAAGCAGGTCCTGGAGAACGTCACCCGGATCGTGCGCGAGGAGATGGACGCCATCGGCGCCCAGGAAGTGCTGCTCCCGGCCCTGCTGCCGAAGGAGCCCTACGAGATCTCGGGCCGCTGGGAGGAGTACGGCGACCTGCTGTTCCGCCTCAAGGACCGCAAGGGCGCCGACTACCTCCTCGGGCCCACCCACGAGGAGATCTTCACCCAGGTCGTCAAGGACCAGTGCACGTCCTACAAGGACCTGCCGGTGATGGTCTACCAGATCCAGACCAAGTACCGCGACGAGGCCCGCCCGCGCTCGGGCGTCCTGCGCGGCCGGGAGTTCCTGATGAAGGACTCCTACTCCTTCGACACCACCGACGAGGAGTTGGCGGAGTCCTACCGGCTGCACCGCGAGGCGTATGTGCGGATCTTCACCCGGCTCGGCCTGGACCACCGGGTCGTCTCCGCCGTCTCGGGCGCGATGGGCGGCTCGGCCTCCGAGGAGTTCCTCGCCCCGGCCGCCGCCGGCGAGGACACCTTCGCCGACTGCCCGGCCTGCGGCTACGCGGCCAACACCGAGGCCGTCACCTTCCCGCTGAAGCCGGCCGACCCCATGGGCCACCCGCCCATCGAGGAGCTGGACACCCCCGACACCCCCACCATCGAGACCCTCGCCGACCACCTGGGCGTGCCCGCCTCCGCCACCCTGAAGAACCTGCTGGTCAAGGTGGACGGGGAGATCTGGGCCGTGGGCGTGCCCGGCGACCGCGAGGTGGACCTCGGCAAGCTCACCGAGCACCTGGCGCCCGCCACCGTGGAACTGGTCACCGCCGAGGACTTCACCGGCCGCCCAGCCCTGGTGCGCGGCTACGTCGGCCCGCAGGGGCTGGCCGGTACGGCCTTCCGCTACGTCGCCGACCCGCGTGTTGCCCCCGGCACCTCCTGGATCACCGGGGCCAACAAGCCCGACACCCACGCCCGCAACGTGGTGTGCGGCCGCGACTTCGAGGTCGACGAGTACCTGGACGTGGTCACCGTCGAGGACGGCGACCCCTGCCCGTCCTGCGGGGAGGGGCTGAAGCTGGACCGGGCCATCGAGATCGGCCACATCTTCCAGCTCGGCCGCAAGTACGCCGACGCCTTCTCCCTGGACGTGCTCGGCCGCGAGGGCAAGCCCGTCCGGGTCACCATGGGCTCCTACGGCATCGGCGTCTCCCGCGCGGTGGCCGCGCTCGCCGAGCAGACGGCCGACGGCCAGGGCCTGTGCTGGCCGCGCGAGGTCGCTCCGGCAGACGTCCACGTCGTCGCCGCCGGCAAGGGCGCCCAGATCGAGATGGCCCTGGAGCTGGCCGGGAGGCTGGCCTCGGCCGGGGTGCGCGTCCTGGTGGACGACCGTACGGGCGTCTCGCCCGGTGTGAAGTTCACCGACGCGGAGCTGATCGGCGTGCCCGAGATCCTGGTGGTGGGCCGGGGCGCGGCCAAGGGCCTGGTGGAGCTGAAGGACCGGCGCACCGGCGAGCGCGAGGAGGTGCCGGTGGACGAGGCGGTGGAGCGGCTGATGCGCCCGGCCGGCGCCTCCGCCTGAGCCGTCGCGGCGGGGCTTCCGTGACGGGCCCCGCCGCGGTTTTCACCGTGCCTTCCGCCGCGGGCCCCGGACCGGGGCCCGCGGCGGAAGGCTCACAGCCAGCCGGCGAACTCCAGCAGCGCCTCGCCGTCGGCACGGTCGCCGGCGGCGATGTGCCGCGCGCCCGACTCCACCGCCCGGTACAGGCTCCAGCCGCGCAGCCGGTCGCGGTCCACATCCAGGGAGTTCGCCAGTTTGCCCACCCGGCGCCGGGCGATCGCCGGAGCGCCGGATCCGGCGGCCAGGTCGTGCAGCCGGTCGCGGACCAGCCGGGCCAGGTCGTACGCCCGTTCGCCCACCAGCGGATCGGGGCCGACCACCAGCCAGTGCGCCCGCCCCGGTTCCCCCGAGAGCACCGTGCCCTGCCGGAAGTCGCCGTGCAGCAGCACGTTCTCGGGAGCGCCGGCGAGCAGTTCGGAGCGCAGTGCCAGGGCTTCGTCGGCCAGCGGGCGGGCCTCCTTCGGCACATGCGCGCGGATGCCCTCCACCGCCCGGGCGGTGTGCTCCTCGACGCTTGTGAAGGGGTGCTCGTCGTCGGGGACGCCCGGGCGCGTGGGGGAGACCCACAGCCGGTGCAGCGCCGAGACCGCCTCCAGGGTGGCCTTCGCGTCCGGCAGCGAACGCAGCGACACGTCCGCGTGCAGCCGCTCCAGCAGCAGCGCGCCGTCCTCGGGAGCGGCGTCCAGCAGCCGTACGGCGCCGTGTCCCTCCCAGCGGGACAGTGCCGCCGCCTCGTCCGCCGCGCCGGCGGCGCGCAGCTTCAGGGCGGCAGGTGAGCCGTCCGCCCGGCGCACCAGGACGACCAGGCTGCCGCGTCCGCCGGGGGAGACCACCCGCTCGGCCGTCAGCTCCCAGCGCTCCAGCGACGCCCGCACCAGGCCGGGCAGCCGTGCCAGCCAGGGGGAGTCCGCGCCCAGGAAGCGCACCAGCCGCTGCGGGGGTTCGACGTGCGGAGCCGATGTCATGCCGGGCGTCCCTTTCGTCGTCGGCGTTGCGCGGAGGAGCCCCTCAGAGGGACTCCGGGCCCGCCGGCGCGGCGCGCTCGGCGAGACCTGGGAAGGGTACGCCCGTGCCGCGCCAGCGTGCCGCGCGGACTGCGGCCTCCCGCAGCGCGGCGGCCGCCTCCCGCCGAAGCCCGCCCTCGCCGGCCCGGACCAGATCGGCGTAGACGGCGGCCACCCGCTCCTCCAGCTCGGCGGCGAGCCGCACCGCCGCGGCGCCGTCCGGGACGGGGAAGGGCAGAGAGTAGGCCGCCGCGGCGGGCTCGGGGGTACCGCCCATCCGCCGCACCGCGCGGCGCAGGGCGTCACGGCGCGCGCGGTGGGCGTCGTGGGCCTGCCGCGCCTGCGCGCGCCGGTCCTCGGCGATCCGCCCGCCCACGACGCCGTAGCCGTAGACGGCGGCGTGCTCGGCCGAGAGCGCGGCCTGCAGGGCGGTCAGGGCGGGGTCGTCCTTCCCGCCGGGGGCGCCGGGGGAGGAGGACGCGGGGGAGCCGGTGGAAGCGGCCGTCGCCGCCGGGCCCGCCGCCGGATTCATCGCGGGGTTCGCCGCCTGGTTCATCACTCGCCGTCCGTGAGCAGGTAGACGTGGACCGCCCCGGCCGCCGCGACGGAGGCGAGCAGCCGGGCGAGTTCGGGCGGGGCGCCGTCGAGGGCCCGGGTGAGGGTGTCGGTGGTGGCGCGTTCGGCGTTCGCGAGGGCGGCCAGCGCGCGCCCGGGATCGGCGGGCACGCCCGCCTCGGCGCCACGGGAGGCGCCCGGGGCCGGGGAGCCGCCGGCGCTCGCGGAGGCCTTGGGGGATCCGGGGGCCTTCGGGGCCGCCGAAGCGCCGGACCCCGTCCCGCCGAAGGCCTTCACATGCCGTGCCACGTCCGCCCGCAGCGGTTTCAGCCGCTCCGCCAGGTCCGGGTGTGCGGCGAGGGTGCGGTCGTAGCGGGCCAGCAGCGCGGCGCTGCCGTGTGCGGCGGCGCCGCGCAGCCGCTCGCCCGCGGAGGCGAGCCTGCGCTCGGCGGCCGTCGGTTCCTCCCGCGAGCATCCGGTCGGCAGCAGCGCGGCGGCGCCCGCCGCACCGGCGGCCAGCAGGCTCCGCCGGCGGGGACGCGGGTCGATCGGCACGGGCGCTCCCAGGGGAGGTGGTTCGGCGGCGCGGGGGGACGGGCGGTGATCACCGCGGATGTGAGCGTACCCGTGTTCGTACCGTCCCCCTCGGCGGGGCACCGCCGCGCCCCGCGCATGCCCCGTGCGGGGGACGGCCGCCCGGCGCAGCGCCTCTGGCCGTCCGGGCCGTCTGGTCGGCGCGGCCCGCGGCAGGCGATAGGCTTGACCCCCGTAACCCAGGACTGGACGTTCCCACAACAGCACACGCGGCCGAGGAGTCACCCGGATGAGCACCACCCAGAGCGAGAGGCTGCGAGGACTGCTGGAGCCTCTCGTCACCGCGAAGGGGCTGGATCTCGAGGAGATCACCGTGACTCCGGCCGGAAGACGGCGGGTGCTGCGCGTGGTGGTGGACTCCGACGACGGAGTGCGGCTCGACACCTGCGCGGAGCTGAGCCGCGAGGCCTCCGAGGCGCTGGACGAGACCGACGTGATGGGTGGCGCCCCGTACGTCCTGGAGGTCACCTCACCCGGCACCGACCGCCCGCTGACCGAGCCGCGGCACTACCGCCGCGCCGTGGGCAGGCTGGTCAGGGCGCAGCTGACGGAGGAGGCGGGCGGCGGCGAGCTGGTCGCCCGCGTCGGCGCGGCGGACGAGGACGGCGTGGACGTGGAGGTGCCCGGCGTCAAGGGACGCAGGCCCACCGCCCGCCGCCTCGCCTACACCGAGATCGCCAGGGCCCGGGTGGAGATCGAGTTCAACCGCAAGGCCGCCGAGAAGGCCGAGAAGGCGCGTCAGGCTGCGGCCTCTGACGAAGAGAGCCAGGAGGAGGCGTAGCCGTGGACATCGACATGAGTGCCCTGCGGGGTCTGGTGAGGGAGAAGGAGATCTCCTTCGACCTGTTGGTCGAGGCGATCGAGGCCGCTCTCCTCATCGCGTACCACCGCACCGAGGGAAGCCGCCGCCAGGCCCGCGTGGAGCTGGACCGCTCCACCGGCCATGTGACGGTGTGGGCCAAGGAGGACCCCGCCGACCTGCCCGAGGGCGCCGAGCCGCGCGAGTTCGACGACACCCCCTCCGGGTTCGGCCGGATCGCCGCGACCACCGCCAAGCAGGTCATCCTGCAGCGTCTGCGGGACGCCGAGGAGGAGGTCACCCTCGGCGAGTACGCCGGGCGCGAGGGCGACATCGTCACGGGGGTCGTCCAGCAGGGGAAGGATCCGCGCAGCGTCCTTGTTGACATCGGCAGGCTCGAGGCGATCCTGCCCCCGCAGGAGCAGGTGCCCGGCGAGGACTACTCGCACGGCACCCGGCTGCGCACCTACGTCGTGCGGGTCGCCAAGGGCGTCCGCGGTCCGTCGGTGACCCTCTCGCGCACCCACCCCAATTTGGTGAGGAAGCTCTTCGCCCTGGAGGTGCCCGAGATCGCGGACGGCTCTGTGGAGATCGCGGCCATCGCGCGCGAGGCCGGCCACCGCACCAAGATCGCGGTACGGTCCACCCGTGCGGGCCTGAACGCCAAGGGCGCGTGCATCGGCCCGATGGGCGGCCGGGTGCGCAACGTGATGGCCGAGCTGCAGGGTGAGAAGATCGACATCGTGGACTGGTCGGACGACCCGGCCGAGATGGTGGCCAACGCGCTCTCGCCCGCCAGGGTGAGCAGGGTGGACGTCGTGGACGCCGCGGCCCGGTCGGCCAGGGTCACCGTGCCCGACTACCAGCTCTCGCTGGCGATCGGGAAGGAAGGGCAGAACGCCCGGCTCGCCGCCCGGCTCACCGGCTGGCGGATCGACATCCGCCCGGACGTCGAGCAGAGCGGAGAACGCGGTGGGGAGCACCGGGGGAGCGGCGCGGAGAGGGGCTGAGAGGCCTGTCACCGTCCGTACCCCCGTGGTGCCCCCGCCAACGGCGCAATCGGCGCGGGGAGGTAGACTGAAGAGTGTCTGACCGGACGCGCGCCCGCGCATGCCCTGAACGCACCTGTGTGGGTTGCCGGGAGCGGTCGGGCAAGGGCGATCTGCTGCGTGTGGTGCTGGTCGGGAACAGATGCGTTCCGGACCATCGCGGTACGCTGCCCGGCCGGGGCGCTTATCTGCACCCCGCACCGACCTGTGTCGACCTGGCGGTCCGCCGCCGGGCGTTCCAGCGGGCCTTCCGGGCCGGCGGACCGCTCGATACCGCGGAACTGCTGCAGGCAGTACCGCGGGCAACACCGTAAGACAGCAAGCACGCACGACGTCCGTACGGCACCCCGCCGTGCGGGACAGGTACCTCGCGAGTTGGAAGTAGGTCGAGATTGCGATGAGCACTCGATGAGTACGCGATGAGTACGCCCATGCAGTAGCGAAGGTCCGGCGGACGAATCCCCCCGGACCGTAAGGAGCGAAGTGGCTAAGGTCCGGGTATATGAGCTCGCCAAGGAGCTTGGAGTCGAGAGCAAGGTCGTCATGGCCAAGCTCCAGGAACTCGGTGAATTCGTCCGTTCGGCGTCCTCGACGATCGAGGCGCCGGTGGTACGCAAGCTGACCGACGCGTTCGACGCGGGCAACGGCGCCGGAGGCGCCAAGAAGTCCGCCGCGAAGCCCGCCGCCCCCCGCAAGGCGGCCCCCAAGCCGGGCGCCCCGAAGCCGGGTGCCTCCGCACCCCGCCCGGGTGCCCCCAAGCCCGGCGCGCCCAAGCCCCCGGCCCCCGCGGCCGAGGCGCCCAGGAGCGCGCCCCAGAAGAACGTCCCGGGTCCGGGTCCCGCCAAGAGCGGCCCGACTCCGCCGACCCCCGGCCCGCGTCCGGCCCCGGCCAAGCCGGGCCCGGCGCAGCCCCCGGCCCCGGCCAAGCCCGAGTTCACCGCGCCGCCGTCCGGCCAGGGCGCACCGCGTCCGGGTGCCCCCAAGCCCGGTGGCCGTCCCGCCCCGGCGGGCCAGGACCGCCGCGGTCCGGGCGGTCCCAAGCCGGGCGGTCCCAAGCCGGGCGCCCGTCCGGCCGGCCCGCGTCCGGGCAACAACCCCTTCACCTCCGGCGGTTCCACCGGCATGGCGCGCCCGCAGGCGCCCCGTCCGGGCGGCGCCCCGCGTCCGGGCGGCCCCGGTGGCCCGGGCGGTCCGCGTCCCGGAGCCGGCCAGGGCGGTCCCCGTCCGCAGGCTCCCGGCGGCGGCCGTCCCAGCCCCGGCAACATGCCGCGTCCGCAGGGCGGACAGGGCGGCGCAGCGGGTCCGCGTCCGGGCGGTAACCGCCCGAACCCGGGCATGATGCCGCAGCGTCCGGCCGCGGGTCCGCGTCCGGGCCCCGGCGGCCGCGGTCCCGGCGGCGGCGCGGGCCGTCCCGGTGGCGGCGGTGGCGGTCGTCCCGGTTTCGCCGGCCGTCCCGGTGGCGGCGGCGGTGGCGGTCGTCCCGGCGGCGGTGGCGGTTTCGCCGGCCGTCCCGGCGGTGGTGGCGGCGGCTTCGGCGGTCGTCCCGGTTTCGGTGGCCGTCCCGGCGGTCCCGGTGGCCGCGGCGGCACGCAGGGCGCCTTCGGCCGTCCCGGCGGTCCGGCGCGCCGCGGCCGCAAGTCGAAGCGGCAGAGGCGCCAGGAGTACGAGGCCATGCAGGCCCCGTCCATCGGCGGCGTGATGCTGCCGCGCGGCAAGGGCGAGACCGTCCGGCTGTCGCGCGGTGCGTCGCTCACCGACTTCGCGGAGAAGATCAACGCCAACCCGGCGTCGCTGGTCCAGGTGATGTTCAACCTGGGCGAGATGGTCACCGCGACCCAGTCGGTCTCCGACGAGACGCTCCAGCTCCTCGGCGAGGAGATGAACTACGTCGTCCAGATCGTCAGCCCGGAGGAGGAGGACCGCGAGCTTCTCGAGTCCTTCGACATCGAGTTCGGCGAGGACGAGGGCGGCGAGGAGGCACTCGTCTCGCGTCCGCCGGTGGTGACCGTCATGGGTCACGTCGACCACGGTAAGACGCGCCTGCTGGACGCGATCCGCAAGACCAACGTCATCGAGGGCGAGGCCGGCGGCATCACCCAGCACATCGGTGCGTACCAGGCCGCGACCGAGGTCAACGACGAAGAGCGGAAGATCACCTTCATCGACACCCCGGGTCACGAGGCGTTCACCGCCATGCGTGCCCGCGGTGCGAAGTCGACCGACATCGCGATCCTGGTGGTGGCGGCCAACGACGGTGTGATGCCCCAGACGGTCGAGGCGCTCAACCACGCCAAGGCGGCCGACGTGCCGATCGTGGTGGCGGTCAACAAGATCGACGTCGAGGGCGCGGACCCGACCAAGGTGCGCGGCCAGCTCACCGAGTACGGGCTCGTGGCCGAGGAGTACGGCGGCGACACCATGTTCGTCGACATCTCCGCCAAGCAGGGCCTGAACATCGACGGGCTGCTGGAGGCCGTGGTCCTGACCGCGGACGCCTCGCTCGACCTGCGGGCCAACCCGGAGCAGGACGCGCAGGGCATCGCGATCGAGGCCCACCTCGACCGCGGCCGCGGCGCGGTGGCCACCGTGCTGGTCCAGCGCGGCACCCTGCGGGTCGGCGACACGGTCGTGGTCGGCGACGCCTACGGCCGCGTCCGGGCGATGCTCGACGACAAGGGCAACAACGTCCAGGAGGCCGGTCCGGCGACCCCGGTCCTGGTGCTGGGTCTGACCAGCGTCCCCGGCGCGGGCGACAACTTCCTGGTGGTCGACGAGGACCGCACGGCCCGGCAGATCGCCGAGAAGCGCGCCGCCCGCGAGCGCAACGCCGCCTTCGCCAAGCGCACCCGCAGGGTCTCCTTGGAGGACCTGGACAAGGTGCTCAAGGCCGGCGAGGTGCAGCAGCTCAACCTCATCATCAAGGGCGACGCGTCCGGTTCGGTCGAGGCCCTGGAGTCCTCGCTGCTCCAGCTCGACGTCGGCGAGGAGGTCGACCTGCGCGTCCTGCACCGCGGCGTGGGTGCGGTCACCGAGACCGACATCGACCTGGCGACCGGCTCCGACGCCATCGTCATCGGCTTCAACGTGCGCGCCGAGGGGCGTGCCACGCAGATGGCCGAGCGCGAGGGCGTGGACGTCCGCTACTACTCGGTCATCTACCAGGTGATCGAGGAGATCGAGGCGGCCCTCAAGGGCATGCTCAAGCCGGAGTACGAGGAGGTCGAGCTGGGCACGGCGGAGATCCGCGAGGTCTTCCGCTCCTCCAAGCTCGGCAACATCGCGGGTGTCATCATCCGCTCCGGCGAGGTCAGGCGGAACACCAAGGCCCGTCTCATCCGCGACGGCAAGGTCGTGGCGGAGAACCTCAACATCGAGGGTCTGCGCCGCTTCAAGGACGACGTCACCGAGATCCGGGAAGGCTTCGAGGGCGGTATCAACCTCGGGAACTTCAACGACATCAAGGTCGACGACGTCATCGCGACGTACGAGATGCGGGAGAAGCCCCGCGCCTGACCCCCGCCGGTGGGTGTCACCGGTGAACGGCCACGGAGCCTCCCGCCCCGGCGGGGGGCTCCCGGCCGTTATATGCGTCGATCACCGGGAACCGTTGCGTGTACGGTTTCCCGTGTCCTGCCGGGAGTCGGCAGGGCTTCGCCCCACGAGGCCCCACGGGTCGGCTGGACCCGCATCCCATGTACGTAGGCACACTCTCGTTCGACCTGCTGCTCGGCGACGTACGGTCGCTGAAGGAGAAGAGGTCGGTCGTCCGCCCGATCATCGCGGAGCTGCAGCGCAAGTACACGGTGAGCGTCGCGGAGGTCGGGGACCAGAACGTCCACCGCAGGGCCCTGATCGGCCTCGCGACGGTCTCCGGGGACGCCGGGCACGTCTCGGACGTGCTCGACCGGTGCGAGCGGCTGGTGGCCGCCCGGCCGGAGGTGGAGCTGCTGTCGGTGCGGCGGCGGTTCCACGGGGACGAGGACTGAACGCGTCCGGTGCGCAGCCCCGGCCGGACCGAACCGAACGATCCGAAACAGAAGGAAGCAGACACATGACCGACACCGCGCGGGCACGCAAACTGGCCGACCGCATCCGGGTCGTGGTCGCGGAGACCCTCCAGCGGCGGATCAAGGACCCGCGGCTCGGCTATGTGACGATCACCGACACCAGGGTCACCGGCGACCTGCGGGAGGCGACCGTCTTCTACACGGTCTACGGCGACGACGAGGAGCGGGCGGCCTCCGCCGCGGCGCTGGAGAGCGCCAAGGGCGTACTGCGCTCGGAGGTCGGACGGCAGACCGGCGTGCGCTTCACGCCCTCGCTGACGTTCGTCCCGGACGCGCTCCCGGAGAACGCCCGGACCATCGACGACCTGCTGGCCAGGGCCAGGGCCTCGGACGCCCAGGTGCGCCAGGCGTCCTCCGGCGCCACGTACGCGGGCGAGCCCGACCCGTACCGCAAGCCCGTGAGCGAGGAGGACGCCGAGGACTCCGAGGGCGCCGGGGAGAGCGGGGACGCGGGGGACGACAAGGGCCGGGCGGACGGCGAGGACGCCTGACCCGTGGCACGCAAAGGAACCCAGGAGCCCGGCGGGCTGGTCGTCGTCGACAAGCCCGCCGGCTTCACCTCCCACGACGTGGTCGCCAAGATGCGCGGCATCGCCCGCACCCGCCGGGTCGGGCACGCCGGCACGCTGGACCCGATGGCCACCGGCGTCCTCGTCCTGGGCATCGAGAAGGCGACCCGGCTGCTGGGGCACCTGGCGCTGACGGAGAAGGAGTACGTCGGCACCATCCGCCTCGGCCAGAACACCGTCACCGACGACGCGGAGGGCGAGATCACCTCCTCCACGCCGGCGGACGGCATCGCCCGCGAGGCGATCGACGACGGAGTCGCCAAGCTGACCGGCGACATCCTCCAGGTCCCCTCGAAGGTCAGCGCGATCAAGGTCGACGGCAAGCGGTCCTACGCCCGGGTGCGCGAGGGCGAGGAGGTGGAGCTGGCCGCCCGGCCGGTCACCGTCTCCTCCTTCACCGTCCACGACGTCCGGGCCGGGAGCGCCGAGGACGGCACCCCCGTGCTGGACCTGCTGGTCTCCGTCGTCTGCTCCTCCGGCACCTACATCCGGGCGCTCGCCCGCGACCTGGGCGCCGGGCTGGGAGTCGGCGGCCACCTCACGGCGCTGCGCCGCACCCGGGTCGGCCCGTACGGCCTGGACGCGGCACGCACCCTGGAGCAGCACCAGGAGTCGCTGACCGTCATGCCCGCCGGCGAGGCGGCCGCGGCCGCCTTCCCGCGCTGGGACGTGGACGAACGGCAGGCGAGGCTGCTGGCGAACGGCGTGCGGATCGCCATGCCGCCGTCCGGCCGCCCCGGGCCGGTCGCGGTCTTCGGGCCGGGGGAGCGCTTCCTCGCGCTGGTCGAGGAGCAGGGGGGCAGGGCCAGGAGCCTGGCCGTCTTCGCCTGACCCGTCCCGGCGGGACGGTGGTAAGCACCGTGGGTGCGGGCGCCGCGTCCGGCATCCGCACCCACGATCCCCCTCCTGTGTGCATCCGGTTCCCTGTCCACCCGGAGGCCCGGAATCACCCCACCGGGCGGGCGCGCGGAGTGAACCACGGCGCGCACCGGGGCGCTTTCCGGCGGGAGCCCTCCGGCGCGGGTCCCCGTGCGAACACGACGGGGGGTCATGGCACCCTTGGACCCGGCACCATCCACTGGCATTCGGCGAGGAGCGGGCACTGTGCAGCGCTGGCGTGGCTTGGAGGACATCCCCGAGGACTGGGGGCGCAGCGTCGTCACCATCGGCTCCTACGACGGGGTGCACCGCGGGCACCAGTTGATCATCGGCAGGGCGGTCGACCGCGCCCGCGAGCTGGGCGTACCGGCTGTCGTCGTCACCTTCGACCCGCACCCCAGCGAGGTCGTGCGGCCCGGCAGCCACCCGCCGCTGCTCGCCCCGCACCACCGGCGCGCGGAGCTGATGGCCGGCCTGGGCGTGGACGCGGTCCTGGTCCTGCCCTTCACCGAGGAGTTCTCGAAGCTGTCGCCGGCCGAGTTCGTGGTCAAGGTACTGGTCGACAGGCTCCACGCCCGCACCGTCGTCGAGGGCCCCAACTTCCGTTTCGGCCACCGGGCGGCCGGCACCGTGGAGACCCTGGCCGAGCTGGGCCGGACGTACGACTACGACGTGATGGTCGTCGACCTGTTCGAGCGCGGAGAGGCGGGCGGCGGTGAGCCGTTCTCCTCCACCCTCACCCGCCGGCTGGTCGCCGAGGGCGACGTGCGGGGAGCCGCCGAGGTGCTCGGCCGGCCGCACCGGGTGGAGGGCGTGGTCGTCCGCGGCGCGCAGCGCGGACGGGAGATGGGCTACCCGACGGCCAACGTCGAGACGCTGCCGCACACCGCGATCCCCGCCGACGGCGTCTACGCCGGATGGCTGGTTGTGGAGGGCGAGTCGATGCCCGCCGCGATCTCCGTCGGCACCAACCCGCAGTTCGAGGGCACCGAGCGGACGGTGGAGGCGTACGCCATCGACCGCGTGGACCTCGACCTCTACGGCCTCCACGTCGCGGTGGACTTCCTCGCCTACATCCGCGGCCAGGAGAGGTTCGACACGCTGGAGGGGCTGCTGGAACGGATGGCCGAGGACGTGCGGGTGGCGAAGGAACTGCTGGGCTGAACGTCCCGGCCCGCCCGCGGCGGACGGGCGTACGGACGGGCCCGCCGGTCCGAACCCCTTGAGGGGCCCGGACCGGCGGGCCCGTTCACGTTCCGCGCCCGGCGCGCCGCCCTCACCGCTCCGGCTGCTGCCACTGCGCGCCGGGCGCGGGCGTCCCGGCGGCACCGGGCGGCTGCTGGTGGGGGTGCTGCTGCGGGTGCGGCTGGGAGGGGCCGGGCTGACCCGGATACGGCTGGTGGCCGGGGTGTGCCTGGCCGGGATAGGGCTGACCGGGCTGCGGCGGCTGCTGCTGGGGATACGGCTGGGGCTGCCCGTAAGGCTGCTGGGGGTACGGCTGCCCGGGCTGCGGCTGCGGCGGGTAGGGGGCCTGCGGCTGCTGCTGGTGGCCGGGGTGGGGCTGACCGGGCTGCGGCTGTTGCGGCTGCTGGGGCTGACCGGGGATGGGCGGCGCGGTCAGCGGCGGGTTCCCGCCGGGCGACCACAGGCCCTGCTCCTGCTGGTGGCGTGAGAAGTCCTCGGCGATCAGAGCGGCGAGGTTGAAGTACGCCTCGCGCGTCCTGGGCCGCATCATGTCCAGGTCCAGCTCCGCGCCCGCCGCGAGGTGCTCGTCGAAGGGGACGACCACCACATCGCGGCAGCGCGTCTTGAAGTGCGCCACGATGTCGTCCACCTTGATCATCTTTCCGGTCTCGCGGACCCCGGAGATGACCGTGATGCTGCGCTGCACCAGATCGCCGTAACCGTGGGCGGAGAGCCAGTCCAGCGTCGTACTGGCGCTGCTGGCGCCGTCCACGGACGGGGTGGAGATGACGATCAGCTGGTCGGCGAGGTCGAGGACGCCGCGCATCGCGCTGTAGAGCAGGCCGGTGCCCGAGTCGGTGAGGATGATCGGATACTGCTGGCCCAGCACGCCGATGACGCGCCGGTAGTCCTCGTCGTTGAAGGTCGTCGAGATCGCTGGGTCGACGTCGTTGGCGAGGATCTCCAGGCCGGAGGGCGCCTGCGAGGTGAACCGGCGGATGTCCATGTAGCTGTTGAGGTACGGGATCGCCGTCACCAGGTCGCGGATCGTCGCACCCGTCTCGCGCCGCACCCGGCGGCCGAGCGTACCCGCGTCCGGGTTGGCGTCGATCGCGATGACCTTGTCCTGCCGCTCGCTGGCGAGCGTCGCGCCGAGCGCCGTGGTGGTCGTCGTCTTGCCGACGCCGCCCTTGAGACTGATCACCGCGATGCGGTAGCAGGACAGCACCGGGGTGCGGATGAGGTCGAGCTTGCGCTGCCGCTCGGCCTCCTCCTTCCTGGCCCCGATACGGAAGCGGGAGCCGCCGCGGTTGCTCTGCGGGCGGGGCTTCTTCTTCTGGTTCAGCAGACGCTCGGAGGACAGCTCCACCGAAGCGGTGTACCCGAGCGCGCCGGGCTGGCTCGGAGGCTGCTGGCGTGGGTCGGGCCAGGCGGAGCCGGCACGGGGGTCCTGCGGCTGCTGCGGCAGCGGTTGCTGCGGGCCGGGCGCGGAGGAGGGCTGGGCGGGAGGCAGTGGCTGGGAGGGGCCGGCCTGGGGGAAGCCGTAACCGCTCTGCGGCGCCGCAGGGCCGGGTGCCGCAGGCGGCTGCGGCTGCGGGCGGGGGAAGCCGTAGCCGTCCTGGGAGGCGGGCTCCGGGGGCGGCATGGGGGCTCCGGCCTGACCGGTGGTCGCGGGGCCGGGAGGCGGACCGGGCTGCTGCGCGGTCGGAGGCATGGGCTGAGGCGGCTGCTGTCCCCGCGGTTGTTCCTGCGGCTGGGGGAAGCCGTAACCGCTCTGCGGTGCCGGGGTGTTGGGCGTGTCCGCGGGCTGTGGACGGTCGGGTTCGGCCTGGGGGGTGGCGGGCGGCCGGGGGAAGCCGTAACCACCCTGCGACGCCGCAGGGCTGGGCGTCGCAGGCGGCTGGGGCCGGGGCTGCGCCTGAGGCTGGGGGAGGGGGTAACCGTCCTGAGGCGCGGGCGGGCCGGGCACGGCAGGCGCCGGCGCACCGGCCGGAGGAGCGGCGGGCTGGAAGTGCGGCGGCAGAGGGGGCAGTCCGATCGGCGCCCCGCCCTCCGGAGCGGTCTGCCACGGCGGCTGCGCGGGGACCTGCGGAACTGAGCCGTGCGGCTCACCGGCGGTCCCGGCATCGGCCCCGCCTTCGGGACCGGCGGCCGTCCCGGGCTCATCGCCCGCTTCGTCCTCGGACCGGGGCCGGGGCAGGGCCTCGGAGTCGGCGGACGGCGCCGGGGCCGCCTCATCGGCGGAGGGCGCGCCGACGGACGGCTCGCCGTCCGCGTCCTCCCGCCGGCCCTCCCCGCCCTCGGCGGACTCCTCCGCCGCCCGCCGTTCGGCGATCTCCCGGCGCAGTGCGGCGGAGGAGAAACGCATGGTCGCGTCGGTGACGGGACCGTCGCCGGCGGAGTGCTCCGCCTGCCGTCCGTCCTGCTCGTCCCCCCGGTCGTCCCCGTCGCCGTCGGCGGCACCCGGCGCCGGGCCGGTCCGCGGTTCACCGGACTCCTCCCGGGCACCGTCCACCGCAGCCCCGGGCGGCGTCACCGGAGGAAAGGCGGGAGGCACGTCGGTACCGGCACCGGCACCGGCGTCCGCGTCCGTGCTGTCCGTCTCCGCCCCGTCCGCGGGACCGGCGGAAGCGGCCGGCGGCTGCGGGGCGGGGCCGGTGTTCCGCGTGTACCAGGCAGGCGGCGTGTAGTCGATGGTGAACTCGCCCGTGGCGTCGAGTTCGTCCTTGGGCAGGTCGTCGCCGGGTTCGATCCCGTCGACGCGGATCTCGTCCCGGTCGCTGTTCACAATGCCTCCTGCTGATCTGGTCGAGCACCCCGGTCGAACCGCGCGGACCGCTCCCTGCCGACGGGCGGGCGCGGCCACCGGCTCCCCGCCGCCGCGGTCTTGGGCCTGTTCCTTCGGAATGTCCTGCCGCGCGCACGCCCACCCTAGTCGCCACGGGCCCCGAAACGGCATGCCGGTCCTGTCCCACTCGGGCAACGGCCCGGTGACGGGACGACAGACGTGCGGCGGGCAGCGGGAGGAGCCGGCGGCGGACGTCAGTCCAGTCGCCGGGCCACGCCCAGCAGCCCCGTCTCGGCGTCGGTCGGCCGGGTCAGCACGAACCGCCGGTCCCGGCCCGTGCACCACAGCGTCACACCGTCGGCGAGCGTGGACAGCGCCTCGGACTCCTGCCGGGACAGGGAGAGGATCCTGCCCACCTGCCGGGCCTCCTCGGGGGAGACCTGCTGGACACCGGCGAGCGAGGCGCCTCTGAGCAGCCGGGGGGCCACCGGGCTCAGATACGGAAGCAGCGTCAGCACCGACTGCCAGGGGCCGGAGGAGACCCTGCCGCGCGGCGGCTTCATGCCGCAGTCCCGGATCACCACGACCGGCGAGACGGCCGTGGCACCCAGCGGCGGTACCCGGCCGACGTCGTGGAGCGTCATGCACTGCTGGTCGCCGCCCGCGGCCCGGGCCAGACCCGTCCACGCCTGGGGCCGGCCGGTCTCGACGGCCACCCGCGCGCCCGTGCCCGCCGCACGCAGTGCCAGCACCTGAGCCGTCCACAGACCGCCGATCAGCACCACGTCGTAAGGCGCCGGGTGGTGGAGGCCGATGACGGCCGGACGGTCCTCGACGTCGACCCCGGCCACCACCCCGTCGTCACCGACCGGCAGGGCGAGTGCGTCCAGCTGCTCCGCGGACAGGACGTGACGGGCCGTCCGGGGTCCGCGCAGTCCGAACCCCAGACGGGGACGTGCGGCCGTGCGCACCGAGTCGGCGGATCCGGGCATCAGCGTGTCCCTCCCAGCGGCAGCGTCGCCAGCACCCCGGGCACCTGCTCGCGGTCCAGCCGGGCGATCCCGACGCGGTGCTCCCGCGCCAGCCGCTCCAGCGCATGCCGGGCGTTGACCAGCTCGGCGTCGCTGCGGGCGGTGATGCGCACATGCCCGCGAATCGCGACCGAACGGCTCCCGCCCCGGCTCAGGGTCAGACCGAAGGTGGTGCCCAGGGCGGGCAGCCCCGTCAGCGACGCCACCAGCGACGGCAGCGGAGCCGCCCCCGGCCCCAGCTCGGGCCAGCGCGACACCGCGTACGTGGTGTGCCAGCGGTCGTCGCACCGCCAGGCACGGGCCTTCTCCTCGGTGCGCCGCGCGGGAGCGGAGTCGGGGCGCCCGGCCCGCGCCGTGGCCGCCGGACTCGCCCCGGCCGACGTCGCCAGCGCGGTGACCAGTTCCTGCTCCGGCAGCAGCGTCGCCCGGAATCCCGCACCGGCCAGCCGGCTCGCCAACTGGTCCGCGGCGCGCACCAGGCAGCGCTGCGCGCCCTCCAGGTCGTCCCCGCGCGCCCGGACCGCCTCCCGGCACAGCTCCGGATCGAGTTTGAGGGCCACCCAGGTCACACGTACGGCCGGTGCGCCGCACGACGCCTGCAGGGGGCCGTAACTGGAGGCGGCCACCGACCGCGGCGGCAGATGCGGCGCCGGGGCGGGCTGGGTGTACTGCACCGCCTGCACCGACTCCAGCCGTATGCCGTCCACCTCCAGGGCCTCGGAGAGCAGCCGCAGCGGCAGGGGCCGCTCGCCGGGGCCGTGACGCAGGGCGGAGGGGCGGGGCCCGACGCGCAGCACGGCCGTCAGGAACGTGCCGTCACCCACCATGCCGACGCCGCGCCGTTCGCGGTCGACGTAGGTCAGGCTGCGCAGGGCCGGATCGCACTCGACGGCCGGGGCCAGGCCCGGGTCGGTGTCCGGCGGCAGCACCTCGGCGGCGGCCCGCCGCCTGCGGCGGCGCAGCGCCATGACGGTGCCCAGCCACTCCGGGAGCGGACGGCCGCGCCGCCGAAGCACCGTCACGAGCAGCAGGGCGACGGCCACCACGGCCGCCGGGACCACCAGGACCTCGTGCACGGCGGCCGCGCCCAGCACCCCCGCCGCGCCCAGCTCGGCCAGAACCAGATGGTGCAGCCGGAGAGGCCCCAGGCCGCGGCGGCGTGCCTCGGCGCGTGGTGTGGCCGAGCGCACCGGACGCGGCCGCGCGGGCTCGGGGCGTGCGCCGTCCGGCGCCGGGCTGTCGGGCGCGGACGTGGCGGTCCGGGCCCGCGTGGCGGTCCCCATCCCCTGTAGATCCCCTTGTGTCCGTAATCGCCCTGCCACTCCAGGGCGTTGGTCGGGCGATCACCCTACCGGAGCAGCAGGGGCCGATCGCCAACGGGCATAGTAGGGGCCCGGACCGACAGAAGGCAGCAGTGACGGTGCTCCGGAATCCCGGGGGACACTGGGCCCACCAGTGGGGAGAAGCAGCGAGAGATGGCATCACGGCGGGACGAGCTCAACGCCTACACCTTCGCCAAGAAGCGGCTGGTCTCGGCATTCCTCCAGCCCACACCGACCGGTACCGAGGAGGGGGCACCGCGCCCGCTGCGGGCTGTGCTCCCCGGGCTGGTCGTCGGGGTGGTGATCCTGGCGGGCTTCGGGGCCTGGGGGATGTTCAAGCCCAAGGCGCCCAAGGGCTGGGACAACACCGGTGAGAAGGTCATCATCGGCAGCGAGTCCACCACCCGCTACGTCGTCCTCGAGACCAGGGGGAAGAAGCAGCTCCACCCGGTACTCAACCTGGCCTCCGCGAAACTCCTGCTGGACCCGGGCAAGTTCGGGATCGTCGAGGTCGACGAGAAGGTCCTCGACAGCGGGAGGATCCCGCACGGCGCCACCATCGGCATCCCCTACGCCCCCGACCGGCTGCCCGGCAAGGAGGAGGCGACGAAGGCCAAACGCTGGGCCGTGTGCGTCCAGCCCGGCGACGACGGCGTGCAGAAGGCGGTCTTCGTCCTCGCCGACCGGGACGCCAAGCGGGTCGAGGGGAGGAACCGGCTGCGCGGCGGCCAGGTGATGTACGTCAGGGGCCCCGGCAAGGAACTCCACATCGTCGACGCGCAGGGCACCGCGTACCCGATCGAGGCGGACGACACGCTGCTGCGCACCGTCGTCGGCAACACGCGCCCCCAGGACGTCACCGGCGACTGGCTCAAGACCCTCAAGAACGGCGACCGGATCCAGTTCCCCGAGGGACTCAAGGAGATGGGCACCCCGGCCGGCGCCCCCGGCGACCTGGACGCCGAGGCCAACCAGGTCGGCATGGTGCTGCGCGCCCCCTCCGGCACCGGCCATCAGCACTACGTGGTGCTCGAGGACCAGATCAGGCCGGTCACCGACTTCATGGCCAAGCTGCTGCTCAACAGCCCGCAGGCCACCGTGCTCGGCCAGCAGGGCAGGGCCCGGGAGGTCAGCGCCGGGGCCATCCGGCCCGAGAGCACCTTCTACGGCGACAGCCTCAACTGGCCCGAGGCGGAACCGAGCGCGGTCAACCGGGCGGGCAGCGGCCGGGACGCCCTGTGCAGCGTGCTGCGCGGCGTCGACGAGAAGAAGGGCACCACGACGCTCAGCACCTGGGCGGGCGAGGACTATCCGGCCACCCTGCCCAACGGTGCCACCAACGCCTACGTGACCCCCGGATCGGGCCTGCTCTTCCGCCAGGTCACCGGGCGTGACACCGGATCCGGCGGAGTCTTCCTGGTGACCGACACCGGCCTGCGCTACGCGGTGCAGGCGAACACCGACAGCGGCCGGGACGAGTCCGAGATCGGCACGGACGGCAGGAAGAAGGAACCGGCGCAGAGCGTCCAGGAGGGCAACCAGGCCCAGATCATGCTCGGTTACCAGGGCGTCCGGCCGGTGCCGGTGCCCGCCGCATGGTCGGGCTTCCTGCCGACCGGGCCGAGGCTGAGCACGAGCGCGGCGAAGCAGCCGCAGGGTTCCTGAACCGGGGGAGCGCGAGATGACGGACACTTCGGCCCCCACCACACCCGCCCCGGCGAGGTGGGCGGCGCTCCCGACGGCCGCGGCGGTCGGCCTGGCGGCCCTGGGCGCCGTCACCGGTCCCCTGGTCTGGGCACCGCCGGCCGCCGCGGACACCGGGCAGTGCACCTTCCCCGCCAAGCCCTTCGAGGGCAGGCCCTGGTCGCTGAAACGGGTGATCCTGGACCAGTTGTGGGAGAAGACCAGGGGCGAGGGCGTCAAGGTCGCGGTCATCGACACCGGAGTGGACGACGACCACCCCCAGTTGAAGGACGCGGTCGACGCCGGACTGGGCATGAGCAACCTGCCCGCCCCCAAGAAGGACGAGTACGGCAACACCCCCAAGCCCCCCGCGAAGGACGGCACGGAGGACACCGTCGGCCACGGCACCAAGGTCGCGGGCATCATCGCCGCACGCCCGGCCGACAACACCGGCTTCGTCGGCATCGCCCCCGGGGCGACCATCATCCCCATCCAGCAGAACGACGCCGCCGGGAGGGGGAACACCGACAGCATGGCGGAGGCCATCGACCACGCGGTCGACGTCGGGGCGAAGGTCGTCAACATCTCGCAGGACACCACCAGAGCCCTCGAACCCAACTCGAAGCTCGAGCAGGCGGTGAACCGCGCGCTGGCCGAGAACGTCGTCATCGTCGCCTCGGCCGGCAACGACGGCCTGGGCGGCAACGTGAAGGAGACCTACCCGGCCTCCTACGAGGGCGTCATCGCCGTCGCCTCCTCCGACCGCAACAACGAGCGGGCGCCCTTCTCCCAGTCCGGCGACTTCGTGGACGTCGCCGCGCCCGGCGTCGACATGATCTCCACCGTCCCGGGCGGAGGCCACTGCGCCGACAACGGCACCAGCTTCTCGGCACCCTACGTGGCGGGCGTGGCGGCCCTGCTCGTGGCCGAGCACCCGGACTGGGAACCGCACCACGTCGCGGCCCAGATCGCGCAGACCGCCGAGCGGTCCGTACCCGGGCACGACCGCCACGTGGGCTGGGGCGTCGTCGACCCCGTCCGGGCGCTCACCGAGGACGACAGGCGGATCGAGAAGCCGGTGGCCCGCGAGGGCGTGGACCGGGCCGAACCGCCCACCCCCGCCGAATTCCACCTCGGCGAGACCCCGCAGGAACGCGACAGGCGCCTGGGCACCTACACGGTGGTCGGCGGAGGCGTCCTGGTGTCGGTGATAGCCGGGGGCTCGCTGGTGTACCGGGACTGGCGGCGCAGGCGGGGACCGGCCGAGGAACGCGTCCGCGGCGCCGGGATGCCCATGTGACGTGCCGGAGAACCGGGTTGCCGTCGTGTCACAGACAGTGGCTAGAGTGATGGTGCACGGATCGGGATGCGCGTCGGAGCAGGCGGAGGGGGAGCCTGATGGGGGTGCCGGCCGAGAAGCTCAAGGGTGAACTGGAGTCGCTCAAGGACTTCAAGAACCGGGTCGACAACATCCTGGAGGAGCTGGAGAGTTCTCCCGCCTCCCCCACGAGGGTCGGACAGCAGGAAGTGAAGCGGTCCTCCTTCGGGGGCGAGTTCGCAGAGGCGGACGGCGTCTACTCGCAGTACGCCCGGGTCCACGCCCAGCTCACCAGACTCTCCGGAGTCCTCGGCGGCCAGATCGAGGCCATGCGCATCGCCGTCCACGGAGCCGACGTCGGCTTCGGCAACCTGGAGGACGACCTGAAGCGGCGCTTCTGGGAGCTCCAGACCAGGGCCCACCAGCACCAGCAGCAGGCGGCGAGCAAGCAGCCGCCCAGGGACGAGGCCACCGGGGTCACCTACTGACGGGGGGAGGTACGACCATGACCGACCAGAAGGACGGGCAGAGCGGGCAGAGCGGGCCGGCCAGGCCCGAGGAGCCGTTCGTCGCGGCACAGCTCGTCATGACCGACCTCAGGCGGAAGGGCGCCCTCGCCCCGGTCGACCTGTTCGGGGGCACGGCCGCGCGCAACAGCACCATGGGCACCACGAACTTCGAGGACAAGGATCTCGAAGAGATGTTCTCCCTGGTGGACGACGCGGACCCGGCCGACATCGAGAACGCCGCCGACACGCTCTGGGACGCGGGCGGCAAGATCAGGCAGGTCGGCGACGACCTCAAGAAGCACATCGACAAGGTCGACTGGGAGGGCGAGTTCGGTGACAGCTTCCGCGAGTGGGGCCGGAAGCTGAGCAGGAACACCCTGCTCCTCGCGGACTTCACCGAGAAGGCCAGCACCCAGCTGAAGGCCGCCGGAGTCGGCCTGTCCATGGTGCGCGGCGGCATGCCCGAGCGGGACCCGGCGGTCATGGCAGCGCCACGACTGGAGAGCATTCCGCCCGAGGAGCGCGACGAGTCCAACGAGAAGTACAAGCTGGCCAGGAAGAAGGAGGACAACCGCCAGGAGGCCATCAACCAGATGAACCGCCTGGCCTCCTACTACAAGGTCTCGCACGACAACATGAAGGACCTGGAGGAGCCGGAGTTCGGCCCGATGCCGGACGTCGGCATGCCGCCGGCGCCGCACGAGGAGGGGAGGAAACCCGTCCCCGGGGGCGGGGGTTCCTCCGCGTCTTCTGGCCATGGAGGTGGGGGGACCGTGAGCGCCTCGCAGGCCACCGGCATGGGAGCGATGCCTTCCGCTCCGGGCGAGCCCGGCTTCGCCGGGGGAGCGCCCGCATCTCAGGGGCCTGTGCGCACGGACCTCAACACTGCCGCTCCTGTGGCGCCTCCCGCGCCCGCCGACGCCGGTCCGCGCACTCCGTCCGCCCCGACGGGTGGCGGGCCTGCCGTACCCGGCCCTGTCCCGCCCGGACCTGCGCCCGCTCCCACTCGTCGAGGAGGAGGGAACCTCAAGCAGGTGGGAACCTCCAGGCTCCCGACCACACACGCTCCAGGTCAGGGGCCCGGCCAGCCCGGCACAGGACGAGCAGGTGGCCCGCCCACCGTTCCGCCGGCGAACAACACCGGTCCCCGTCCGGTCACGGGCTCCGGCCCTCCGGCAGGAAGGGCACCCACCGCGACGACACCGCCCATGGGGCGGGGCGGCAGCGGCATCTTCGGAGGGACTCCGCAGCAGGGCCGAGGGACGTCCAGCGGCCCGCGTCTCCCGCGCGGAACCGTGGTCGGAGCGGAACACGGCATGACGGGACGCCCTCCGGCGGGGGCCTCGGGCACGGGAGCGATCGGCTCAGGGACGGGCAGCGGTTCCACCGGGCGCAGACCGGGCGCGGCGACCGGCGGCGGTGCCGTCGGAGCTCCCCGGAGCGCCCCCGGCCAGGGCGGCGCGGTACGCCCCTTCACACCCGGCGGCTCCGGACTGGCGAGAGGTGGCACAGGCGGAACGGGTGGGAGCGGCCAGAGCACGACGGGCGCGGCGCCCCGCAGCGGAGGCACGAGCCCCCGCGAGGAGAACCGGAAGGACTCCCGCAGGCCCGACTATCTCACCGAGGACGAAGAGACCTGGCGGACGGGGCGCAACGGAATCGCCCCTCCGGTTATCGACTAACCCACGACAGAGAGCGGCGATGACGGCAGGACACGACCACGGCCCCAGGTTGCCGTCGCGGCGGATGCGACGGCGCCTGCTCTCCGTGCTGGCTGTAACCGGTGCATGGACCGTATGCCTCGTCGGGACGGCACCTGTGGCCCAGGCGGACGACGTCCGTTCGCAGCAGTGGTATCTGGACGCCATGCGGGCCGAGGAGATGTGGAAGGTCAGCACGGGCGAAGGCATCAAGGTGGCCGTCATCGACAGCGGCGTCAACGACTCCACCGATGCTCTTCGGGGCCAGGTGCTGCCCGGGGAGGACATGACCGGGACTCCAGGGGAGGCTACTGACGACTACCTCGGCCATGGGACGGACATGGCTGAAGTCATCGTTGGTACCGGGAGGAACGGAAGCGTTCGAGGACTGGCTCCCGGAGCGAAGGTCATCCCGTACCGAATTCCGCTGAAGGGCCTCGACAGCAAGTCCAAAACCAGTGGTTATGTGAAGGCGCTCCGTGCGGCGGCCGACAGCGACGCCAAGATCATTAATATGTCCTTCGGGGGCCCGTACTACGACCCGGCCAGAGCAGAGGCGGTCGAGTACGCCATCAGCAAAGGGAAACTGCTCTTCGCTTCCGTCGGAAACGACGCCGAGGGAAAGAACAGGCCGGAATATCCCGCCTCGTACCCCGGCGTCGTCGGTGTGGGCGCCACCGATGAGAAGGGCGAGGTGACGGGCTTCTCCCAGTACGGCGTCAACGTGGATCTCTCCGCTCCGGGAAGCGAGATGCCCGGGTGGTGTGACAAAACTTTCCAGAAGTACTGCGTCAGAGACGGAGGCACCAGTGCCGCCACGGCCATCGCCTCCGCCTCGGCGGCCCTGATCTGGGCCAAGAACCCGGACTGGACGGCCAACCAGGTCCTGCGCGTGCTCGTGGACACCGCCGGGCGCAAGGACCGGAAAGAGGGGGCCTCCAGTGTCTACATCGGATACGGTGCCGTCCGGCCCCGCATCCACCTCCTCGAAGGCAAGGGCGACCCCGGAGACCCGGGCACGAACCCGATCGAGGCCTCGGAACCGACCCTCCCGCCGGAGGCGTCATCCTCCGAGGGGGAGAGCGACGGCAAGAACGACCGGGACGGTGCCGGGGGAACGGCCGGGGACCGGAAGGACCAGGGCGAGGCCGCGGCCGCCGTGTCGGAGGACGACGGCAGTCTGTGGATCTACCTGGGGGCGGGGGCCGCGGCGGCCATCGTGGTCGTCGGCGCGTTCGTTCTCGTGCGGAGGACGGTCCGCGGGACATGACGGGGGCCCGTACGCGGAGCACCCACGAAGACCAGTCAGTGAACACCATCAACCCGATTCGAGGAGAACGGTATGTCCGGAGAAGGTGGCGGCGACTTCCAGTCAAGCGAGGCCGAACTCAATGACCTGATCAAGCAGGTCAACGAGATGCAGGTCAAGCTGAGGACCAAGCTCTCCAACCTGAACGACGTGGTCGACACGATCCAGCGGGCCTGGAAGGGAGATGCCGCGAACTCCTACGACAGGCTCCAGCGGCAGACGAACGAGTACGGCCAGAAGCTGGACGGCAGGCTCCAGTTGATCGAGGACGCCCTTGAGGCGAGCAAGGACGGGTTCACCGCCAACGAGATCGACCAGATGGAGAAGTTCAACCACCTGGCGAAGGCGAGCCCGATCAGCGACTTCGCCGGTACGGGCAACACCCCGACCATCAAGTAACGAGCCGCACGAAGAAGGTAGGGGTCGATATGACCATCAAGATCACATACGCCACCGTCATCAACGCGGCGGAGGATGTCCGCAGTGCGGCCAGGGATCTGACGAGCCAGCTCAACGCGCTCGAGGACAAGGTGATGAAGGTCGTCAACACCTGGGACGGTGAGGCGAAGCAGGCGTTCAGGGCCAAGCACGCCGGCTGGAGCCGGGACGTCAGCGGCCTGAACACCACCCTCAACGCCATCGCCGACAACCTGGTCGAGTCGACCAGCGGTTACCAGCGGACGGACCGCAAGGCGGCCCAGCGGTTCGAGTTCTGATCGCTCGGGTCTGCCGCGCCCGCCCGTTTTCCGCCCGTCTCCCGGCCGTGAGAGGCCGGGCGCAAAGGCTCAGGGCTTGAGGTCGAACTCCCCGTCGCGGACCCCGAGCACGAAGGCCCGCCACTCGGCGGCGGTGTAGCGCAGCACGGTGTCGGGATCCTTGGAGTTGCGCATGGCCACGGCGCCGCCCGGCAGATGGGCGATCTCCACCTTCTCGTCCTCCGGACCGCCGGGCGCGCTCTCCCACACGGCGTCGGAGATGTCCATCGCGTACAGCTCGTCCTTCTCCTGCTGAGTCCCCATCAGTGTCCTTCCTCGATGGACGCCGGCGACGGGAGCGTGCCCCCGTGCCACGCCGCACCGCGTATCCGAGGTGCGGCGTCGGTGAACGTGGGGGCACGGCACGGCGCGGCACTGCGCGGCTCACGGCCCCCGGGCAAGATAACAGCCCGGTAAGCGCTCCGCGGGGCGTCCGCACAACCTCCGGACCACGGGGAACGCCGGTCCGGGCGGTGGTCAGTTCGGAGGCAGCCAGCCCACCTGGACCAGCGGGGCCCCGCGCTTGCGGGAGACGAAGTGGCCCCGGCCGGGGGGCATCGGCCTGCCGCGGACGTTGCCGAGGAGGTCGCCCTCGCCGGGGTCGGCGGAGAGGACCACGCCCTGGGCCCCGAGCTCCTTGATGCGCTGCATGAAGGGCTCGTAGGAGGCACGGGAGGCCCCGGCGGAGCTGCGGGCGATGATGAAGCAGACGCCGATGTCCCGGGCGAAGGGCAGGTGCTCGGCGAGCATCGCCAGCGGGTTGCCGCTGGAGGTGGAGACCAGCTCGTAGTCGTCGATGATCATGAACATCTTCGGGCCGTGCCACCAGCTGCGGTCGCGCAGCTGCTGCGGGGTGACGTCCTCCGGCGGGGTGCGCTTCTCCATCAGGTCCTTCATCGCGGCCATGTGCGTGTCCATGGCGTTGGACATGGCGGCGTACACGATGAGGTGGGAGTCGGGGATGTCGCCCAGCAGCGAGCGCCGGTAGTCGGCGACGACGATGCGCGCCTCAGCGGGCGTGTAGCGCTCGCAGATCTGCTTGGCCAGCAGGCGCAGCAGCGCCGTCTTGCCCGACTCGCTCTCGCCGAAGACCAGGAAGAACGGGTCGGTCTCGAAGTCGACGAAGACCGGCTGCAGGGTGTTCTCGTCGATGCCGAAGGCGACACCGTGCCGCGGGTGGTCGCCTCCCCCGGGCAGCCGGGCCGCGGGCAGCTCGCGCGGCAGCAGCCGCACCGGCGGGGCCGCGGGGCCCTGCCAGGCTTCGGCCACCGCCCGGGTCAGCGCCGCGGTGGCGTCGGAGAGTTCCTCGTCGGAGGCGACGCCGTCGATGCGCGGCACCGAGGTCATGAAGTGCAGCTTCTCCGGCGTCTGGCCGCGCCCGGGGACGCCGGTGGGCACGTTCGCCGCGACCTTGCGGTCGAACTCCGAGTCCATGGTGTCGCCCAGCCGCAGCTCCAGCCGGTTCAGCAGCTGGTCCTTCAGGGCCGGACGCACCTCCATGTAGCGGGAGGCCGCCACCACGACGTGGATGCCG
Source organism: Streptomyces sp. SS8 (assembly GCF_054072955.1). NCBI lineage: Bacteria > Bacillati > Actinomycetota > Actinomycetes > Kitasatosporales > Streptomycetaceae > Streptomyces > Streptomyces sp. SS8. The sequence goes on along the minus strand of NZ_JBSVCZ010000017.1, from coordinate 15,287 downwards.
TAGCCCAGACCGCGGGAGGCGATGTCGGTGACGACGGCCTCCAGCATCTCGTACTCCTGCTTGAAGGCGCCCCAGCCGTCGATGACCAGGAACACATCGCCCCACGGCTGGTCGGTGATCTCCCCGCGGGCCCGGCGGCGCCGGAAGGTGGCGATGGAGTCGACGCCGGTGGCCCGGAAGTACTCCTCTCGCTGGTTGAGCACACCGGCGACCTCGGCCACGGTCCGCCGCACCCGCTCCGGGTCCAGCCGGGACGCGACGCCGCCCACGTGCGGCAGCTCCCGCACGGCCGACAGACCGCCGCCGCCGAAGTCCAGCCCGTAGAACTGGACCTCCTGCGGGGTGTGGGTGAGGGCGAAGGAGGTGATCAGGGTGCGCAGCAGGGTGGACTTGCCCGCCTGCGGACCGCCGACGACCAGCATGTGGCCCGCGGCGCCGGAGAAGTCGCGCAGCAGCGTCTCGCGCCGCTGCTCGAACGGCTTGTCCACCAGACCCAGGGGGACCGTCAGCCGGCCCGCGTACTGGTAGTCCGGCTGGGTCAGGCCGCGGCCGGGGACCACCGCCAGACCGGGCAGCAGCTCGTCCAGCGGCGGAGCCTGGTCCAGCGGCGGCAGCCACACCTGGTGGGCGGCCGGACCCTGGTTCTCCAGCCGGCGCACGACGACGTCCAGAACGGTGTCGGCCAGCGCGTCGTCGTCGGCCGGGGCGGCGGGCACGGGGGCCGGGACGGGCTCGGGGCGCCGGGGGGCGGGCACCGGCACCGGCCTGGCGGTGAAGAGCACCGGCCGGCGCTCGGCGGGCAGCGGCCCGCCGGAGGCCCCGGCGGAGGCGGAGACGCCGGAGCGGTAGGTGCCGGAGACGTAGGCGGCCTTGAAGCGGACCATCTCGTCGGTGCCGAACTTCAGGTACCCCGAACCGGGCACCGACGGCAGGTGGTACGCGTCCGGCACGCCCAGCGCCGCGCGGGACTCGGCCGCGGAGAAGGTGCGCAGACCGATCCGGTACGACAGATAGGTCTCCAGGCCGCGCAGCCGGCCCTCCTCCAGACGCTGCGAGGCCAGCAGCAGGTGCACGCCCAGCGAACGGCCGATGCGGCCGATCTGGATGAACATGTCGATGAAGTCCGGCTTGGCCGTGAGCAGTTCGCTGAACTCGTCGATGACCAGCACCAGCGAGGGCAGCGGGATCAGCGGGGCGCCCGCGGCCCGGGCCCGCTCGTAGTCGTGGATGTTGGCGTAGTTGCCGGCGTCGCGCAGCAGTTCCTGCCGGCGGTTGAGCTCGCCGCGGATGGAGTCGCCCATGCGGTCGACCAGTGAGAGGTCGTCGGCCAGGTTGGTGATGACGGCCGCCACGTGCGGCATCTGCGACATCCCGGCGAAGGTCGCGCCGCCCTTGAAGTCCGCCAGCACGAAGTTCAGCGTCTCCGAGGAGTGCGTGACCGCCAGGCCCAGCACCAGGGTGCGCAGCAGCTCCGACTTGCCCGAGCCGGTCGCGCCGACGCACAGGCCGTGCGGGCCCATGCCGTCCTGCGCGGCCTCCTTCAAATCCAGCATGACCGGCTGGCCGGCCTCGCCCACACCGATGGGCACCCGCAGCCGCTCGGCCGTCGACCGCGGCCGCCAGGTGCGCCGTACGTCGACCGAGGCGGCGTCGCCCAGGCTCAGCAGGTCGGTGAACTCCAGGTTCGCCAGCAGCGGTTCGTCGTCGTCGCCGCCCGTGCCCATGCGCAGCGGGGCGAGCTGGCGGGCCAGAGCCTCGGCGGCCTCGACGGAGAGGTGGTCGGGCCGGCCCCGGTACACCGCACCGTGCGGCGACTCCAGCCGCAGCTCGCCGGGACGTACGACCACTGACAGGCCGCCGCGCGGACTGCCGATGTCACCGGGGACGACCTCGATGACGGTGACCCCCTGCAGCCCCTCGGCGGAGGCCAGCATCGAGTCCGGGGGCACCACGGAGCCGCCGTCCAGCACGACCACCACATGCGGCTGGTCCAGCAGCGGCGGTGCGGATGAGTTGAAGCGGGGGCGGCCCTCCAGCTTCGCGCCCAGCAGATGCTCCAGGCCCGCGGGGTCGCCCGTGATCAGCCGTCCGCTGCCCGCGCCGTCGGCGACACCGGGGACCTGGACGTGGGGCAGCCACTTGGCCCACTCCCAGCGCTCGGCGCCCTCCCGCCCGGTCACCACGCCGACCACCAGGTCCTCGGGGGAGTGCAGGGTGACCAGGGAGGCGACCATGGCACGGACCGCACCGTGCACCGGTTCCGGGTCGCCGCTCACCGTCAGGTGGTAGAAGGCACGCAGGGACACGGCCATCGGCAGGTTCGCGACGGTGCCCTGCGTCTGCAGGAACTGGTGCATCGCACCGGCCGTCAGTGGCTCCAGTTCGTCCACCGGAGCCGTCTCCGGAGCCACCAGAGGGGTGGCGAGCCGCTGCTCGCCCAGGCCGACGCGCACATGCACGAAGTCGTCGTCGCTCGCGCGCCGTTCCCACACCCGGCTGGGCGCCTCCCCGGCGAAGCGCGGGGAGGACTCGGCGACCAGGACCCACAGCTGGTCCGGCGAGGGGTGCAGGTAGTACTGCGCGTCCCGCTGCGTCCGCGCCGCTTTGCGGACCTTGCGCCTGGTCTGCGCCAGGTACTTGAGGTAGTCGCGGCGCATCTGGGCCATCTCGCCCTGCGTGCCCCGCCGGTACCGCACGATGGTGGCGACGAGCATGGCCAGGGTGGACGCGATCATGATCACGCCCATGATGCGCATGAAGGGATGTGCGTTCGGCATGAAGAAGAAGACCACCGAACCGCCCATGCCCAGCATCGGCAGAAGCTGGAACAGCACGCTCTCCTGCTGCCCGCGCGGGAGTTCGGGCGGCGGTTCGAGCCTCAGATCCTCGCCGGGCACGCTGGGCGGCAGCACCCGCGGCGGACGCTTGACGACGATCTGGCTCACGGAAGCATCAATCCCTCGGGCAGAGCGGGACGGTGGTGTGCCTGCCGACGCCCCCGTGGCGACGGACCCCGTCCGCGCGGGGCGATACTACTGGCAGCCGGTGATGCCGGGGGGCGGTAGGGTGGCGCGCGGCGCATGCGCGGCGTGAGCGGCCGACCAGGGGTGAGAAGCCGCGGGAGAACGCGGGGTTCCGGCGAAATGCCCGTGCGCATCGTGTGGAGCCAGTGAGCCAGCGAGCAGCCCACGAGGGGGATCTCAAGGTGAGTACGACTGCACCGGCAGCCGCCACCGGCTTCTGCCGGGTCACCATCGTCGCACCCGACAGCCGTATCGACGTGGCCCTCCCCGAGGACGTGCCGGCCGCCGACCTGTACCCCGAGATCCTCCGCCTCAGCGGCCAGACCTCCGCGGAGGGCGCCCCCGTCGGCTACCACCTGGTGCGCCGCGACGGCGGAGTACTCGACAGTGCCCGCTCCCTGGCGGCCCAGCAGGTCCTGGACGGCGAGGTCCTCAGCCTCCGCCCGTTCGCCGAGTCGCTGCCGCCGGCCGTCTTCGACGACGTCTCCGACGCGGTCGCCTCCGCGGTCTCCAAGGACCGCAGGATGTGGAGCGACGACCTGATGCGCGGCGCCGGTCTGGCCGGCGGCGTGGTGCTGCTGTCGCTGATGGCCTTCGTGCTGTGGTTCGCCGACCCCGTCCGCCACGACATGCACGGCCTGCCGGGCGTCCTCGCCGCCGTGACCGGAGTGCTGCTGATCGCCTTCGCGGCGGTACGGGCCCGGGTGTACGACGACCGGCCCTCCGCGACGGCGCTCGGACTCGCCTCCCTGCCGCACGTGATGATCGCCGGGTCCGGGCTGCTGCCCCTGGCGGACGGCGGCGGCATCGGCAGACTGCAGTTCCTGCTCGGATGCGTGGCCGTCCTCGTCGCCTCCGTCGCCCTTATCGCCGCCATGCCGGGCGGGGACGGCCCGTTCGTCGCCGCGGCCTTCGCCGCCGTCGTCGGCACCCTGGTCACCTTCACCGGCATCCTCGCCGAACTGAGCCCGGTGCAGACCGCGGCCGTGTGCGCACCCGTGGCGATCGGCGCCATCGCCTTCCTGCCCGGCCTGTCCGCCCGCTTCGCCCGGCTCCCCATCGGCTACAACGCGCCGCGCACCGGCAGCATGCGCTACGACGAGGACCCCGACGCCGCTCCCGACACCGCGGGCCCCGTCGACGCGGACCGCATCGCGGCCCAGGCCCGCCGCGGCCACGAGACGCTGCTCGGTCTCGTCGGAGGCTGCTCGGCCGTCACCGTCGCCTCCGCGGCCGTCCTGGGCTTCTCCGACTCCGGCTGGGGACAGCTCCTGGCCCTGGCCGCCGGCCTGGCGGCGCTGACGCGCGCCCGCCTGTTCCGCTACACCGCCCAGGTCGCCTGCACCCTCGCCGCGGGACTGGCCGCCCTGTCCCTCCTCGCCCTCGGCCTGGCCCTCAACCCGCCCGTCGACCTGGTGGGCGAACTGCTGGCCGGGGACAGCGGCCCGCTGGACCTGCGCACCGTCTGGCTGTCGGCGGCCCTGGCCGGCGCGGCGGCACTGGCCACCGCCGTCGGCCTGATCGTGCCGCGGCGCGGTGTCACCCCCTTCTGGGGCCGCTTCCTCGACTTCGCCGAGGGCTTCGTCCTGCTGTCGCTGGTCCCGCTGTGCCTGGCGGTGCTGGACGCCTACTCCGCCGCACGGAGCATGACCGGCTGAGACGGACGTCCGGGCCGCCCCGGCGGCCTCCGGGGTCCGGCGGCGACCTGCGGTGAGTGACCCGTCGCACGGCTGGTAGGGTTGTCGGCGGCCGTTTGTGTACGCGTCTTCCGGTGATCACCTGGAGGCAGCGCCCAGCGGACCCCGCCTCCCGAGTCATGGAAGATCCCCTGCGCGGAAGACCAGGGGCACTCGGTGGCCTCGACGAAGAACCCAAGGAGTATCGCGTGTCGCTCGACGCCGCTACGAAGAAGCAGATCATGGCCGAGTTCGCCACCAAGGAGGGCGACACCGGCTCCCCCGAGGTCCAGGTCGCGATGCTCACCCGCCGCATCTCGGACCTCACCGAGCACCTGAAGACCCACAAGCACGACCACCACTCCCGCCGGGGCCTGCTGCTCCTGGTCGGCCAGCGCCGCCGCCTGCTGCAGTACCTGGCGAAGAAGGACATCCAGCGCTTCCGCGCGCTGGTCGAGCGCCTGGGCATCCGCCGCGGTGCGGCCGGCGCCCGGTAGTACGCCGTGAGAGGGAGCGGTTCCCGGCCGGGAACCGCTCCCTTCGCCGTACTCGCGGCACCTCACAGGCACTCACGGAGGCCGGAAGCTTTGTAGTCTGGTCCCACAACGACATACGAGAACGAGGCGGAGCGCCTTCACGCCGCCGGTCCTCGGTAGTGGCCCCCGGGCGAAAGGTCCCGGGAGCTTCGATCGAAGACCGGCCCGTACGGGAAGACGCTCCACCGACACCGTCCGGGCCACACGGGCGCGGACGCAGACGAGGAGAATTCCCTGGTGGAGAACGAGACCCACTACGCCGAGGCCGTCATCGACAACGGATCCTTCGGCACCCGCACCATCCGCTTCGAGACCGGCCGCCTGGCCCGCCAGGCCGCCGGGTCCGCCGTGGCCTACCTGGACGACGACACCATGGTGCTGTCGGCCACCACCGCCTCGAAGCACCCCAAGGAGCAGCTGGACTTCTTCCCCCTGACGGTCGACGTCGAGGAGCGGATGTACGCCGCGGGCAAGATCCCCGGCTCCTTCTTCCGCCGCGAGGGCCGCCCGAGCGAGGACGCGATCCTCACCTGCCGCCTGATCGACCGCCCGCTGCGCCCGTCCTTCAAGAAGGGCCTGCGCAACGAGATCCAGATCGTCGAGACGATCATGGCCCTCAACCCCGACCACCTCTACGACGTGGTCGCCATCAACGCCGCCTCCTGCTCCACGCAGCTGGCCGGCCTGCCCTTCTCGGGCCCGATCGGCGGCACCCGCGTCGCCCTGATCCGCGGCCAGTGGGTGGCCTTCCCCACCCACAGCGAGCTGGAGGAGGCCGTCTTCGACATGGTCGTCGCCGGCCGTGTCCTGCCCGACGGCGACGTGGCGATCATGATGGTCGAGGCCGAGGCCACCGAGAAGACCGTCGAGCTGGTCAAGGGCGGCGCCGAGGCGCCGACCGAGGAGGTCGTCGCCGCCGGCCTGGAGGCCGCCAAGCCCTTCATCAAGGCCCTGTGCAAGGCCCAGTCGGACCTGGCGGCCAAGGCCGCCAAGCCGGTCGGCGAGTTCCCGATCTACCTGGACTACCAGGACGACGTGTACGAGGCGCTTCAGACGGCCGTCCGCGACGAGCTGTCCCAGGCGCTGACCATCGCCGGCAAGCAGGAGCGCGAGGCCGAGCTCGACCGCGTCAAGGCGCTGGCCGCCGAGAAGCTGCTGCCGCAGTTCGAGGGGCGCGAGAAGGAGATCTCCGCGGCGTACCGCTCGCTGACCAAGGCCCTGGTCCGCGAGCGCGTCATCAAGGAGAAGAAGCGCATCGACGGCCGCGGGCTGACCGACATCCGCACCCTGGCCGCCGAGGTCGAGGCGATCCCGCGGGTCCACGGCTCGGCGCTGTTCGAGCGCGGCGAGACCCAGATCCTGGGCGTCACCACGCTCAACATGCTCCGCATGGAGCAGCAGCTCGACACCCTCTCGCCGGTGACGCGCAAGCGCTACATGCACAACTACAACTTCCCGCCGTACTCCACCGGCGAGACCGGCCGCGTCGGCTCCCCCAAGCGCCGCGAGATCGGCCACGGCGCGCTGGCCGAGCGGGCGATCGTCCCGGTGCTGCCCACCCGCGAGGAGTTCCCGTACGCCATCCGCCAGGTCTCCGAGGCGCTGGGCTCCAACGGCTCGACGTCCATGGGCTCGGTGTGCGCCTCCACCATGTCGCTGCTGAACGCCGGCGTGCCGCTCAAGGCCCCGGTCGCAGGCATCGCCATGGGCCTGATCTCCCAGGAGATCGAGGGCGAGACCCACTACGTCACCCTCACCGACATCCTCGGTGCGGAGGACGCCTTCGGCGACATGGACTTCAAGGTCGCCGGCACCCGCCAGTTCGTCACCGCCCTCCAGCTCGACACCAAGCTGGACGGCATCCCGGCCTCCGTGCTGGCCGCGGCCCTCAAGCAGGCCCGCGACGCCCGCCTGCACATCCTGGACGTGATGAGCGAGGCCATCGACGTCCCGGACGAGATGTCCCCCAACGCGCCGCGGATCATCACCGTGAAGATCCCGGTCGACAAGATCGGCGAGGTCATCGGCCCCAAGGGCAAGATGATCAACCAGATCCAGGAGGACACCGGCGCCGACATCACCATCGAGGACGACGGCACCATCTACATCGGTGCCGCCGACGGCCCGGCCGCCGAGGCCGCCCGCGCCACGATCAACGGCATCGCCAACCCGACGATGCCCGAGGTCGGCGAGCGGTACCTGGGCACGGTCGTGAAGACCACCACCTTCGGAGCCTTCGTCTCCCTGCTCCCGGGCAAGGACGGCCTGCTGCACATCTCGCAGATCCGCAAGCTCGCCGGCGGCAAGCGCGTGGAGAACGTCGAGGACGTGCTGGGGGTCGGCCAGAAGGTCCAGGTCGAGATCGCCGAGATCGACCAGCGCGGCAAGCTGTCGCTGATCCCGGTCCTCGAGGAGGACGAGAAGGAAGGCGCCGAGACCACCGACGCGAAGGACACCGCGACCAAGTGACGCGCACGCCCCGTACGACGGCCCGCCCCACCGCCCCGGTGGGGCGGGCCGTCGCCCGTCCCCATCACACCCCCCGCCCGGCCGCCGGGCCCGCCTTCGGGCGCTGGTCCCCGTCCGCCACCACGGCCGGAAACGGCACGGGCACCGTCCGCAAGACCGTGCTACCCGGGGGCCTGCGGGTGGTCACCGAGTCGGTGCCGACCGTCCGCTCCGCCACCTTCGGCATCTGGGCGCGGGTCGGCTCCCGCGACGAGACGCCCGCGCTGGGCGGTGCCACCCACTACCTGGAGCATCTGCTCTTCAAGGGCACCGGACGGCGCAGCGCCCTGGACATCTCCGCGGAGATCGACGCGGTCGGCGGCGAGATGAACGCCTTCACGGCGAAGGAGTTCACCTGCTACTACGCCCGGGTCCTGGACACCGACCTGCCGCTGGCGGTCGACGTCGTCTGCGACATGCTGACCGGCTCGCTGATCCGCTCCGAGGACGTCGACGCCGAGCGCAACGTCGTCCTGGAGGAGATCGCCATGACCGAGGACGATCCCGGGGACTGCGTCCACGACCTGTTCGCCAGGACCATGCTCGGCGACACCCCGCTGGGCCGCCCGGTCCTGGGCACCACCGACACCATCAACGCCCTCACCCGCGACCAGATCGCCCGCTTCTACCGCCGGCACTACGATCCCACCCATCTGGTCGTCGCCGCCGCAGGCAACCTCGACCACGACACGGTCGTACGTCAGGTGAGCGAGGCCTTCGAACGCGCGGGCGCCCTGGGCCGCACCGACGCCGAGCCCGTCGCCCCCCGGAGCGGTTCGCGCCGTATCCGCACCGCGGGCCGCGTCGACCTGCTGGACCGCGCCACCGAGCAGGCCCACGTCATCCTCGGCATGCCCGGCCTGTCCCGCACCGACGAGCGCCGCTGGGCGCTCGGAGTGCTCAGCGCGGCCCTGGGCGGCGGGATGAGCTCCCGGCTGTTCCAGGAGGTGCGCGAGAAGCGCGGACTGGCCTACAGCGTGTACTCCTACACCTCCGGCTTCGCCGACTGCGGTCTGTTCGGCGTGTACGTGGGCTGTCGCCCCAACCTGATCCACGACGTGCTGAAGATCTGCCGCGACGAGCTCGACCACGTCGCCTCGCACGGCCTGGGGGACGAGGAGCTGCGCCGCGCCATCGGCCAGGTCTCCGGCTCCACGGTCATGGGCCTGGAGGACACCGGCGCGCTGATGAACCACATCGGCAAGGGTGAGCTGTGCTGGGGCGAACAGCTGTCGGTCGACGGGATGCTCGCGAAGATCGCCTCCGTCACCCCCGACGACATCCGCTCGGTGGCCCGCGAGATCCTGGGGTGGCGGCCCTCGCTGTCGGTCATCGGGCCGCTGACCGACCGGCAGAGCGCCCGCCTGGACGAAGCCGTCGCCTGACCACAGGCCCGCCCGGCCTGGCCGGTCCGCCCGATCCGGGCCCCGCCGGGCCCGTACCCGTGAAAGGGAACACGCACATGAGCAAGCTCCGCGTAGCAGTCCTCGGCGCGAGGGGCCGCATCGGCTCCGAGGCGGCCCGCTCCGTGGAGGGCGCCGACGACATGGAGCTCGTCGCCGCCCTGGACAAGGACGACTCCCTGGAGGCGCTCACCGAGGCGGGCGCCCAGGTCGCGGTGGACCTGACGCACCCCGACGCGGTGATGGGCAACCTCGAGTTCTGCGTCGGCCACGGCATCCACGGCGTCGTCGGCACCACCGGCTGGGCCGACGAGCGTCTCGGCAGGCTGCGCACCTGGCTGGAGGCGTCCCCGGGCACCGGAGTGCTGGTCGCGCCGAACTTCTCCATCGGCGCCGTGCTGACCATGCGCTTCGCCCGTCAGGCCGCCCGCTTCTTCGAGTCCGCCGAGGTCGTCGAACTGCACCACCCGAACAAGGCCGACGCGCCCTCCGGCACCGCCACCCGCACCGCCCGGCTCATCGCCGAGGCACGGGCCGAGGCGGGCTGCCCGCCGCAGCCGGACGCCACCACCTCCGCACTCGACGGCGCCCGCGGCGCGGACGTGGACGGAATCCCGGTGCACGCGGTGCGGCTGCGCGGACTGCTGGCGCACCAGGAGGTTCTCTTCGGCGACACCGGCGAGACCCTCACCATCCGCCACGACTCACTGCACCACAGCAGCTTCATGCCCGGCATCCTGCTGGGAGTGCGCCGTGTGACGGACACGCCCGGCCTCACCGTGGGGCTGGAGCACTTCATGGAACTGGACTGACAACCATGGGCGGAAAGATCACCTACGCCTTCCTCGCCGTCTCCCTGGTCGCCGTCTTCGCGGTGGTGGCCATGCAGGGCGTGCTGCTGCTGAGGACGGGTGAGCCCGCCGCGATGGGGATGGGGGTCGTCGCCTTCGTCCTCCCGTGCGTCGGCGCCTGGTTCCTGTGGCACAACACCCGCTTCGCGCGGAACGCCGGCCGTCTGGCACGGGAGCTGGAGGCCGAGGGCGGGCTGCCGCAGGACGGGCCCGCGCGGACGGCGGGCGGACGCGTGGACAGGGCGTCGGCGGACGAGGTCTTCGCCCGGCGCAAGGAGGAGACCGAGGCCGCCCCGGACGACTGGCGCTGCTGGTTCCGGCTGGCCGTGGCCTACCACGACGCCCGGGACACCCCGCGGGCCCGCAAGGCCATGCAGCGCGCCATCACGCTGCACGACGGCAGGCCCCGTGCGGGAGACCGCCGCCTGAAGGGAGCCGGCCGCCCCGGGGCCCGCCGTATCGGCGTGGGCTAGGGGCGGCGGTTCTCCGCGGCCCAGCCCTCGACCACGTCCGCCGCCTGGTCGAAGGAGTCGGGGCGGGACAGGAAGTCGGCGTTGTGGTCGGTCAGCACCGGCCTCAGCGCCTCGCCGCGCCGCGGTTCGACGAGCAGGGCCTGCCCCTGCACCGTCCGCGGCAGGCCCAGCCATTTCACCGGCTGCTGCACGGTGCGCACGGCCGAGACCTCGCGCCAGGACAGCGTCGTGGTCGAGACCAGGCCCACCTGGCGTATCCCGCGGGCGCTGACCCACACCCCCATCCGCAGCAGCCGCAGCGCGTACACGATCACCAGCACCGCCACCAGCAGGCACACGACCGCCTCCACGGTGCCGCCCGCCATGGCGATGATCAGGGTGGACATCAGCATGTAGGCGGCGAGCAGTAGCGTCAGCGCCGCCCCGGCGACCCGCCAGGGGCCCGGCCGGTACGGTCGACGCCATCTCTCCCGTTCCTCGTACGGCAGCGGTGCGTCGGAGGCGGTGGCGTCCAGTTCGCCGTCGGCCGTCAGGAAGTGCAGTGGCACGGGTTCCTCGCTCACGGACACAGTGGGTGGGGGCCTGTGAGCGAGGAGATTATCAGCGGCTCTCGGCGGCGGTCGGCTGGTGCGGCCCGCCGTCCTGCGGCCGTGGGGTGTCCAGGGCCGGCATCCCCAGGAGCAGGGAACCCACGAGGCCGGCGACCACGACCACTCCCAGCAGTACGCGACCGGCCATGTCAGCCCTCGACGGACGGCTGCGCGGGGGAGTGACGTTACTGCGGAATCGCCCGGAGTCGGCGACGAAGGCGAAGGGAACGGACTCCTCGCGGCGGGCCATCTGCTGCTGCTCCTTCAGGGGTGATCTGTACTGCCACGGGGAGAACGCCCAGACGTTCGGTCGAGTGCCCGTTTTCTGCTGCTTGCGGAAGAATATCAGCGACCGTGCCCGCCGCCGTGCCGGCGGAGGCGGGCCGAGGGGGCGAGGTCGCCCCCCGGTTCGCCCCCGCCATAGGCTGTGCGCCGCCCCGACTTCCCGCGTGGCACGACCGAAAGGATTCCCGGTGTCCGACGCCCCCGACATCCGCTTCCGCAGTGACATGACCGTCGAGCTGGTCAAACACTCGGCCGCAGACACCGACGTGCTGTGGGCGGCGCGGGTCTCCACCGCGGGTGAGCAGTCCCTGGAGGAGCTGGAGAAGGATCCGCAGCGTTCCAGGGGGCTGATCAACTTCCTGATGCGCGACCGGCACGGCAGCCCGTTCGAGCACAACTCGATGACCTTCTTCATCAGCGCGCCGCTGTTCGTCTTCCGCGAGTTCCACCGTCACAGGGCCGGCTGGAGCTACAACGAGGAGAGCGGCAGGTACCGGGAGCTGGAGCCCGTCTTCTACGTGCCGGACACCTCCCGCAAGCTGGTGCAGGAGGGGCGTCCGGGCAAGTACCGGTTCGTCGAGGGCACGGCCGAGCAGCACCGGGGCACCGTCCGAACCCTCGAGGACAGCTACCGCCGCTCCTACGAGGCGTACCAGGAGATGCTGGACGCCGGCATCGCTCGCGAGGTCGCCCGCGCGGCCCTTCCGGTCGGCCTCTACTCCTCGATGTACGCCACCTGCAACGCCCGGTCGCTGATGCACTTCCTGGGGCTGCGCACCCGGCACGAACTGGCGAAGGTGCCCTCCTTCCCCCAGCGGGAGATCGAGATGGTCGCCGAGCGGATGGAGGCGCACTGGGCCGGTCTCATGCCGCTGACGCACGAGGCGTTCAACGCCAACGGGCGGGTCGCCCCGTAATACACGGACCACTGCGCCATATGTCCGGATTGCGGCCTTCGGGAATGTTCGTCTACGCTTTTCTCACGGACCCGGCACTGTCTGAACCCCCGAGCGGACAGTGCCGGGCTCCTCAACCGCCTCCCGAGGGCGCGCCGGACCTCAGGCTGCGAGTAGCGTGGGACCCATGGCTCCGACCTCCACACCGCAGACGCCCTTCGGGCGGGTCCTGACCGCGATGGTCACGCCGTTCACCGCGGACGGCGATCTCGACCTCGACGGCGCGCAGCAGCTCGCCGTCCACCTGGTGGACGCCGGCAACGACGGCATCGTCGTCAACGGCACCACCGGTGAGTCCCCGACCACCAGCGATGCGGAGAAAGCCCAGCTCGTGAAGGCCGTGGTCGAGGCGGTCGGAGACCGCGCCCACGTCGTCGCCGGAGCCGGTACCAACGACACCCGGCACAGCCTGGAACTGGCCCGCGCGGCCGAGCGGGCCGGCGCCCACGGCCTGCTGGCCGTCACGCCGTACTACAGCAAGCCCCCGCAGGAGGGCCTGTACCGGCACTTCACCGCCATCGCCGATGCCACCGGCCTGCCGGTCATGCTCTACGACATCCCGGGCCGCAGCGGCGTCCCCATCAACACCGAGACCATCGTCCGGCTGGCCGAGCACCCCAGGATCGTCGCCAACAAGGACGCCAAGGGTGACCTGGGGCGTGCGAGCTGGGCCATCGCCACCAGCGGACTGGCCTGGTACAGCGGTGACGACATGCTCAACCTCCCGCTGCTGTCCGTCGGCGCCGTCGGTTTCGTCTCGGTCGTCGGCCATGTGGTCGCCCCCGAACTGCGCGCCCTGCTGGACGCCCACCTCAGCGGCGACGTGACCAAGGCGACGGAGATCCACCAGAAGCTGCTGCCGGTCTTCACCGGTATGTTCCGCACCCAGGGCGTGATCACCACCAAGGCCGCTCTCGCGCTCCAGGGGCTGCCGGCCGGCCCCCTGCGCATGCCGCTCGTCGAGCTGAGCCCTGAGGAGACCGAGCAGCTCAAGCGCGATCTCGCCGCCGGCGGGGTACAGCTCTGAAACAGACTTCACAACTGGATAAGGACCAACAACTGCAAGTGCACGACGATCGCGCGCCACGTGCCCGCCAGGGTGCGTGGCGCGCGTGGTGAGGAGAGACTTTTGAGCCACCCGCATCCCGAACTCGGCCCGCCGCCGCCACTGCCCGAAGGCGGCCTGCGCGTCACCCCGCTGGGCGGCCTGGGGGAGATCGGCCGCAACATGACCGTCTTCGAGTACGGCGGACGGCTGCTCATCGTCGACTGCGGCGTGCTCTTCCCCGAGGAGGAGCAGCCCGGAGTCGACCTGATCCTCCCGGACTTCAGCTCCGTGCGGGACCGGCTGGAGGACATCGACGGCATCGTCCTGACCCACGGCCACGAGGACCACATCGGCGGCGTCCCGTACCTGCTGAGGGAGAAGCCGGACATCCCGCTGATCGGCTCCAAGCTGACCCTGGCCCTGATCGAGGCCAAGCTCCAGGAACACCGCATCCGCCCCTACACCCTCGAGGTGACCGAGGGCGACCGCGAGCGCATCGGCCCCTTCGACTGCGAGTTCGTGGCGGTCAACCACTCCATCCCGGACGCCCTGGCCGTCGCCGTCCGCACCCCCGCGGGCATGGCCGTGCACACCGGCGACTTCAAGATGGACCAGCTCCCGCTGGACCGGCGCCTCACCGACCTGCGTGCCTTCGCGCGTCTGGGCGAGGAGGGCATCGATCTGCTGCTGTCGGACTCCACGAACGCCGAGGTGCCGGGCTTCACCCCGCACGAGCGCGACATCTCCCAGGTGCTGCGCCAGGTGTTCGCCGGAGCGCGCAGGCGCATCATCGTGGCGAGCTTCGCCAGTCACGTCCACCGCATCCAGCAGATCCTCGACGCGGCTCACGAGTACGGCCGCCGTGTCGCCTTCGTCGGCCGCTCGATGGTCCGGAACATGGGCATCGCCCGGGACCTGGGCTATCTCAAGGTGCCCGCGGGGCTCGTCGTGGACGTCAAGACGCTGGACGACCTGCCGGACGACGAGGTGGTGCTCGTCTGTACCGGTTCGCAGGGCGAGCCGATGGCGGCGCTGTCGCGGATGGCCAACCGCGACCACCAGATCCGCATCGTCCCCGGCGACACGGTGATCCTGGCCTCCTCGCTGATCCCGGGAAACGAGAACGCGGTCTACCGGGTGATCAACGGGCTGACCCGCTGGGGCGCCGACGTCGTCCACAAGGGCAACGCCAAGGTCCACGTCTCCGGCCACGCCTCGGCCGGTGAACTGCTGTACTTCTACAACATCTGCCGACCGAAGAACCTGATGCCGGTCCACGGCGAGTGGCGCCATCTGCGAGCCAACGCGGAACTGGGCGCGCAGACCGGTGTACCCAAGGACCACATCGTGATCGCCGAGGACGGCGTGGTGGTCGATCTGGTCGACGGCAGGGCCAAGATCGTCGGAAAGGTCCAGGCGGGCTACGTATACGTCGACGGTCTGTCGGTCGGCGACGTCACCGAGACATCGCTGAAGGACCGCAGGATCCTGGGCGAGGAGGGGATCATCTCGATCTTCGTGGTGGTGGACAGCACCACCGGCAAGATCACGGGTGGTCCGCACATCCAGTCCCGGGGTTCCGGCATCGACGACAAGGACTTCGAGTCGGTGATCCCCAAGATCGACGAGGTCCTGGCCAAGTCGGCTCAGGACGGCATCTCCGAGCCGCACCAGGTGCAGCAGCTCGTCCGCCGTGTGGTGGGCAGGTGGGTGTCGGACAACTACCGCCGCCGGCCCATGATCCTCCCCGTGGTCGTCGAGGTCTGAGGCTCAACCAGGGGCGGGGCACCCGGATTTGCATCCGGGCGCCCCGCTCCAGTACGTTTAGGGCTCCGCCGAACGGGAACCGGAAGCAGTCTTGCACTGACAGGTTCCCGGCAGCCGGAATCAGTGAACGGGACGGAAACGGACCGGAAAATGATTCTGGTAAGGTTGGAA
>NZ_JBSVCZ010000016.1:0-153045 GCF_054072955.1 Streptomyces sp. SS8 | reverse complement strand
TGCGCGTGGGTGGAGTCACGGGCGTTGAGAGTACTTGCGGCCGCGCGCTAGAGTCCCGGCGACGGGCACGTTACCGATCGGTAAGGGGACGCGGATGAGGCTCGGGATCAACCTCGGTTACTGGGGCGCCGGGATGGACGCCGACAATCTCGCGGTCGCCCAGGAGGCCGACCGGCTGGGCTACTCCGTGTGCTGGGCCGCCGAGGCCTACGGATCGGACGCCCCCACCGTCCTGGCCTGGGTGGCGGCCCAGACCGAGCGGATCGACGTCGGCTCGGCCATCTTCCAGATCCCCGCCCGCACCCCCGCCATGACGGCCATGACCGCCGCCACCCTCGACGCCCTCTCCGGCGGACGCTTCCGCCTGGGTCTGGGCGTCTCCGGACCGCAGGTGTCCGAGGGCTGGTACGGGGTGCGGTTCGACAAGCCGCTCGCCCGCACCCGCGAGTACGTGGAGATCGTCCGCAAGGCGATGTCCCGCGAGCGGCTGACCCACTCCGGTGAGCACTGGACGCTGCCGCTGCCCGACGGCCCCGGCAAGCCGCTGAAGCTGACCGTCCACCCCGTCCGCGAGCGGATCCCGCTGTACATCGCCGCCATCGGCCCGAAGAACCTGGAGCAGACCGGCGAGATCGCCGACGGCGCCCTGCTGATCTTCTTCGCCCCCGAGCACGCCGAGGAGACCACGCTCGGCGCCCTGCGGGCCGGACGCGAGAAGGCGGGCCTGACCATGGAGGGCTTCGACGTGGTGCCCACCGTGCCGCTGGCCGTCGGCGACGACATCGACGCCCTGGCCGACACCTTCCGCCCGTACACCGCGCTGTACGTCGGCGGTATGGGCAGCCGCAGGCAGAACTTCTACAACCGGCTCGCCGGGCGCATGGGGTACGAGAAGGAGGCCGCCGAGATCCAGGACAGGTACCTGTCCGGCGACAAGGAGGGCGCCGCGGCCGCCGTGCCCCGGCAGCTCATCGACTCCACCACGCTGCTCGGCCCCGTCGAGCGGATCGCCGACCGGATGCGGGCCTACGCCGAGGCCGGGGTGACCACCCTGTCGCTGGCGCCGGCCGGCTTCACCCTGGAGGAGCGCATCGCCGCGCTGCGGGCCGGTGTGGAGGCCCTGGAGCGGTCCGGGGCCGCCTCCTGAGGGGCCGTCCCCCGTCCGCTTTCGCCTGTCCCGCCCCCGCCGTGAACGCCGCGCGGGGTGCGACCGGACGGCTCGGTCCGGTCGCACCCCGCGCCGGGGCGTGTCCACGGCCGTGGTGGGGGCTCGGGGGTCCTCCCCGCCACGGCCGTCCCCCGGCACAACGGCGCGGAGCCGCCGGGGTTACGCCCGGCGCGGCGGACACGTCCGTTCGGCGCAGGGGAGGGGGTGAGCTGTTGCCGCCGCCCGCCCGCACCGGTTGACTCGGACCTCTGCGGATACGTCCACGGAAGGTGTCGGGCCATGCTGCGCAGAAGGGACCCGGTGCGGGAGGTCCTCGACGACGACGCGTCCTTCCGGCTGCTGTGCTCGCTGGCCGTCGCGGCCCAGGCGCGCAACGGCCGGGAGAACCGCCGGATCGCCGCCCTCGTCCCCCAGGGCCGCCGCGGCCTCGCCCCCGCCATGGCCCGGTACGGCGAGATTCAGGAGCGGCACGCCCGGCTGCTGACCGGGTTGCTGGCCGCCTGCGGTCTGGAACCGGCCGAGGTGCCCCCCGAGGCGGACCACGCCGCCCTCCTGGAGCGGCGGGGGAGCTGCACGGCACACGCCCGGATGAGGTGCGGGCAGCCACTGAGCGAGCGGGACGTCCTGGCCCACCTCGCCCACGGGCACGCGGCCTCGGCCCGTGCCACCGCCTGGCTCGCCCGTCTTGCCGGGCACGCCTTTGTCCGCCCCGGGGTCGGCGAGGCGGTCCGGGAGGTCTTCTGCGCCGAACGGGAGTACCTGGCCTGGTGCCGGGAGGGGATGCTGGGCTTCGCCCGCGCCGGCCATGTCGCCGCCGTCGAGCTGGTGCTCAGGGAGAACGCGCTGGCGGAGGCCCGTGCCCATCGCGACGCCGCCCTCGCCGTCCTGGCCCGCACCGGTCATCTGCTGGACTGGAGCATGGCCAGGTCGGTGGTGCTGGAGGGAGGTGTCCAGGCCCGGTACGTCCGCGAGCGGCTGGTCGCCCGGCGCCGTGCCGTGCGCCTGGACCCGCTGCCCGAGCTGCCTGGACTGTCGGAAATGCGGACCGGACCGGAACCCGGGCCCCGGCGCGAAACGGTGCGGGACGACCCGGGCGCCGGGCCCGGCGCGGAGTCCGGAAACGACGCGGAGCCCGGGACCGGGACGCGTACCCCGTCCGGGGACGCGGCTACAGCCAGCCCCGGCGCTTGAAGAGCCGGTAGAGGCCGGCGCTCACCGTGACCATCAGCACCACCACCCCCGGATAACCCAGCGGGTGGGCCAGCTCGGGCATGTGGTCGAAGTTCATGCCGTACACCCCGGCGATCATGGTGGGCACCGCCGCCATGGCCGCCCACGCCGAGATCTTGCGCATGTCGTCGTTCTGCCGGACGCCCACCTGCGCCAGGTGGGCCGACAGGATGTCCGACAGCAGCCGGTCCAACGCCTCCACCTGCTCGTTCGCCCGGGTCAGATGGTCGCTGACGTCGCGGAAGAACGGGCGCGAGTCGTCGTGTACGAACGGTACGCCGATGCCCGCCAGCCGCTCCATCGGCTCCGCCAGCGGCCCGGTGGCCCGGCGGAACTCCAGCACCTGGCGCTTGAAGGCGTAGATGCGGCCCGCCGTGGTGCCGCGCGCGGTCCCGCCGGGGGTGAAGACCTCCTCCTCCAGCTCCTCCAGGTCGGCCTGCAACTCGGCGGCCACCTCCATGTAGTGGTCGACCACCGCGTCGCTCACCGCGTACATCACGGCCGTCGGACCGTGCTGCAGCACCCCCGGGTCGCGCTCCAGCCGTTCGCGCACCGAGCCCAGCGGGTTGGTCGCGCCGTGCCGCACCGACACCACGAAGGAGTCGCCGAGGAACAGCATCAGCTCCCCGGTGGCCACCGTGCCGGCCGCCTCGTCGTAGTCCACCGGCTTGAGCACCAGGAACAGCGAGTCCTCGTAGACCTCCAGCTTGGGCCGCTGGTGGGCCGACAGGGCGTCCTCCACCGCCAGCGGGTGCAGCCCGAACTCCCGGGAGACCTGGCCGAACTCCTCCTCGGTGGGCTCGTGCAGCCCGATCCACACGAAGGCGTCGCGGTCCACGCGGGCCGCCCGGAAGGCCTCGGCGAGACCGGACGGGTCCCCGGTGCGGCGCCCGTCCCGGTAGATCGCACAGTCCACAATCACACCCACGATTCTCCCCCGCCGGCCCGGCGGCCGCCCGGCCGGCCTCCGGGCCCCGCCCCTACTCGGTCCCGCCGCCCTCGCCTACGCTGGCTGCCATGCCCACGCTGCTCCTCGTCCGGCACGGCCGGTCCACCGCCAACACCTCCGGACTGCTGGCCGGGCGCACCCCCGGCGTCGAGCTGGACGAGCTCGGCGCCGCCCAGGCCGCCGCCCTCCCCGCGCGCCTGGCGGCGCTCCCGCTGGCCGCCGCCGTCCACAGCCCGCTGGAGCGCTGCCGACAGACCCTGGCGCCGCTGGCCGCCGCCAGGCCGGATCTGCCGCTGCATACCGAGGAGCGCGTCGGCGAGTGCGACTACGGCGACTGGACCGGCCGCAAGCTCGCCGAGCTGAACGAGGAGCCGCTGATGGCCACCGTCCAGCAGCACCCCTCGGCCGCGGCCTTCCCCGGCGGCGAGACGATGCGCGGTATGCAGGCCCGGGCGGTGGAGGCCGTGCGGGAGTGGAACGAGCGGATCGAGCGGGAGCACGGGCCGGACGCCACCTATCTGGTGTGCTCGCACGGCGACATCATCAAGTCGCTGGTCGCCGACGCCCTCGGCATGCATCTGGACCTCTTCCAGCGCCTCCACGTCGAGCCCTGCTCGGTCACCGCCATCCGCTACACCCCGTTGCGCCCCTTCCTGCTGCGGCTGGGCGACACCGGCGACCTCGCCTCGCTCGCCCCGCGCGAGGCGGACGCCGCGCACGGCACGCCGCAGGCGGGCGGCGACGGCGGGGCGGTCGTCGGGGGCGGCGCCTGACACGGTGGCGGGTGCGGTGGTCGGCACGGTGATCGCCGGGCGCAGTAGGGTGCCAGTGTCCCAGCAGTCGACCGATGGAGCAGGAACGTGTCCCGTCAGGTGTTCCTCTACGACCCCCCGGAACGCTTCGTGGCCGGCACGGTCGGGCTGCCTGGCCGCCGGACGTTCTTCCTCCAGGCGTCCGCGGCCGGCCGCACCACCAGCGTCGCCCTGGAGAAGGCGCAGGTCGAGGCGTTGGCCGAGCGCATAGACGAACTCCTGGACGAGGTCGTGCGGCGTACCGGCGGCAGCGCCCCGGTCCCGGCCGTCGCGCCCGCCGAGACGGCCGACAACGCCCCTCTGCGGACTCCGGTGGAGGAGGAGTTCCGGGTCGGCACCATGGCGCTGGCCTGGGACGGCGAGGACGAGTGCGTGATCGTGGAGGCGCAGGCCCTCGTCGAGATCGAGGCCGACTCCGACGAGGACCTGGCCGAGGCCGAGGAGAGGCTGCTGAGGGACGACGAGAACGGCCCGCCGGTGCTGCGCGTGAGGATCAGCGGCACCATGGCCCGGGCCTTCGCCAAACGCGCCATGGAGGTCGTCAAGGCCGGCCGGCCGCCGTGCCCGCTGTGCAGTCTGCCGCTCGACCCGGAGGGACACGTATGCCCGCGCCAGAACGGATACCGCCGCGGCCTGTGAGGCCGGAGGCGGACCTCGGCGGCGCACCGCCGGCCGAACTGCTGGCCCGCGGTGAGCTGACGGTGCGCGGACGCCTCGGCGGCGCCTCCAACACGGTGCTGTACTGCACGGTCGCCGAGGCGGGCGGGGACGGCGGGCGGGAGGTGCCCTGCGTCTACAAACCGGTGCGCGGGGAGCGCCCGCTGTGGGACTTCCCCGACGGCTGTCTCGCCCGGCGCGAGGTGGCCGCCTACGAGGTCTGCGAGGCCCTGGGCTGGCATCTGGTGCCGCCGACCGTGCTGCGCGACGGCCCGTACGGCGAGGGCATGTGCCAGCTGTGGATCGGGCCCCGACCGGACGGGGCGCAGGAGCCGCACGGAACACAGGAACAGGACGGGGCACACGAGCAGGACGGGCGGGAGGAGCCGGAAGGCGGTGGCGGGCCCGCCACCGCGGAACTGCTCGCGCTCGTGGAGGAGGGGGAGCCGGGGCCGGGCTGGAAACCCGTCGTCCCGGTCGGCGCGGGCGGGGACCGCACCGCGCTGCTGGTGCACGCCGACGATCCCCGCCTGCGCCGGCTGGCCGTCCTGGACGCGGTGATCAACAACGCCGACCGCAAGGGCGGGCACCTGCTGACCGGCGCGGACGGGGAGCTGTACGGCATCGACCACGGTGTGACCTTCCACACCGACGACAAGCTGCGCACCCTGCTGTGGGGCTGGGCGGGCGAGCCGCTGCCCGGGGAGGCGCTGGAAGCGCTGCGCGGCCTGTCCGCCGCACTGGCCGGCGGCGGGCCGCTCGCCACCCGGCTGACCGAACTGATCACTCCCGCCGAGCTGGACGCCCTGCGCAAGCGGACCGACGCCCTGATCGCAGCCGGCCGCCACCCGCTGCCCGGCGGCGACTGGCCCGCGATCCCCTGGCCGCCCGTCTGATCCGCCCGTCCGGTCCGCCCGTTCCCTCTGTCCGGTCCGTCCCTCCGCCCGGCCGCCCGTGCGGAGATCGGACCGGCGACGCCCCGTCAAGCGGGCCACACTGGCCGCGGCATCCGGTTCAGGCCATTGAGCGCATCCCGTTCGTGGAGGGCACAGCGTGCCGGTTACGCTCATGACCATGCATGCCTGGCCCGCTTCCGAGGTGCCCGCCCTGCCAGGTCAGGGCCGAGACCTCAGCCTCCACGACACCGCGACCGGCGGACGGGTGACCCTCGCCCCCGGTCCCGTCGCCCGCATCTACGTCTGCGGCATCACGCCGTACGACGCGACCCACATCGGGCACGCGGCGACCTACAACGCGTTCGACCTCGTGCAGCGCGTGTGGCTCGACACCAAGCGGCAGGTCCACTACGTGCAGAACGTCACCGACATCGACGACCCGCTGCTGGAGCGGGCCGTCGCCACCGGTGAGGACTGGACGGCGCTGGCCGAGCGCGAGACGGCCCTCTTCCGCGAGGACATGACCGCCCTGCGGATGCTTCCGCCCAGGCACTACATCGGGGCCGTGGAGTCCATACCCGGGATCGTCCCCGTCATCGAGCGGCTGCGGGAGACCGGCGCCGCCTACGACCTCGACGGCGACGTCTACTTCTCCGTCGCCGCCGACCCCCACTTCGGCGAGGTCTCCGGTCTGGACGCCGAGACGATGCGGCACCTGTCGGCCGAGCGCGGCGGCGACCCGGACCGCCCCGGCAAGAAGAACCCGCTCGACCCGCTGCTGTGGATGGCCGCCCGCGAGGGCGAGCCCTCCTGGGACGGCGGCTCGCTCGGCCCCGGCCGCCCCGGCTGGCACGTCGAGTGCGTCGCCATCGCCCTGGACCACCTGGGCATGGGCTTCGACGTCCAGGGCGGCGGCTCCGACCTGGCCTTCCCCCACCACGAGATGGGCGCCTCGCACGCGCAGGCGCTCACCGGTCAGCACCCCTTCGCCCGCGCCTACGTCCACGCCGGGATGGTCGCCCTCCACGGCGAGAAGATGTCCAAGTCCAAGGGGAACCTGGTCTTCGTCAGCGCGCTGCGCCGCGACGGCACCGACCCGGCCGCCATCCGCCTGGCCCTGCTGGCCCACCACTACCGCGCCGACTGGGAGTGGACGGACGCCGTCCTCGACGAGGCGGTGGCCCGGCTCGGGCGCTGGCGGGCGGCCGTCTCCCGGCCCGACGGTCCGCCGGCCGACGCGCTGGTGGAGGAGATCCGCGCCGCCCTCGCCGACGACCTCGACGCCCCCGCCGCGCTGGCCGCGGTCGACCGCTGGGCCGAGCGCCAGAACGCGGAGGGCGGTACGGACACCGGCGCGCCCGGCCTGGTGTCACGGGCCGTGGACGCCCTGCTGGGCGTCGCGCTCTGAACGTCCGGCCGCGTGACGGAAGGCGTCGGAGGCGCCCGCCGAACGGCGGGCGCCTCCGACGCCTCGTACCGTGCCGCCGTGCGCTGTCCGCTCAGCCGCTCTTCTCCGGGCCCTGAGGGCCGCCCTCTCCGCCGTCCCCGCCTTCCGAGCCGCCCTCCGGGCCGCCGCCCCCGTCCTCGGGGCCCTGCGTACCGTGCTCCGGGCCGCCCTCCGGCGGCTCCGGCGACCTGGCCGGACGGGTGCGCCCCCCGGCCGAGGTGTCGCGCAGATACGTACCGCCCTCGGCGGCCGTACCGCCCCCGGCGTGGCCGCCGGGCTGGCCGTCCCGCCGCCGCAGATAGCGCTCGAACTCCTTGGCGATCGCCTCGCCCGACGCCTCCGGCAGCTCCGCGGTGTCCCGGGCCTCCTCCAGCGACTGCACGTACTCGGCCACCTCACTGTCCTCGGCGGCGAGCTGGTCCACGCCCAGCTGCCAGGCCCGGGCGTCCTCCGGCAGCTCGCCCAGCGGGATCCGCACGTCCAGCAGGTCCTCCAGACGGTTGAGCAGGGAGAGGGTCGCCTTCGGGTTGGGCGGCTGCGAGACGTAGTGCGGCACCGCGGCCCACAGGCTCACCGCCGGTACGCCCGCGTGGCCGCACGCCTCCTGGAGGATGCCGACGATGCCGGTGGGGCCCTCGTACCGGGACTCCTCCAGATCCATCGTGCGGGCCAGGTCCGGGTCGGAGGTGACGCCCGTGACCGGGACCGGCCGGGTGTGCGGGGTGTCCCCGAGCAGCGCGCCGAGCACGACGACCATCTCCACGCCCAGCTCGTGGGCGAACCCCAGGATCTCGTTGCAGAAGGACCTCCAGCGCATGCTCGGCTCGATACCGCGCACCAGCACCAGATCACGGGCGCGGCCCCGGCCGTCGGCGTCGCCGACCCGTACCACCGACAGGCGGGTCGTCGGCCAGGTGATCCTGCGCACACCGCCCTCCAGCCACACCTGGGGGCGGTTGACCTGGAAGTCGTAGTAGTCCTCGGCGTCCAGCGCCGCGAACACCTCGCCCTTCCACTCCCGCTCCAGATGCGCGACCGCGGCGGAGGCGGCGTCACCGGCGTCGTTCCAGCCTTCGAACGCGGCCACCATGACCGGGTCGACCAGCTCGGGAACTCCCTCGAGCTCGATCACCCAGTGCCTCCTTCCGGCCGACCGGAGCACTCGCTCCGTACCGGCTGACGTTCCATTACCGTGCGGGCCCAGCCTACGGCGTGACCGTGCCCGCGCCGCAGCCATGGCACTCCTTCCCGGGCCGTGCGGCGGTGATCCGTCCGGATACCGCCGCAGCCACCACGGCGCGCGGGCCCGTACGGCGGGCGGCAGGCCGCGCCGTACGGGCCCGCGGAGCACCGGGGCGCGGGGATCAGGACCGGCGCCCCTCCAGCACCTTCGCGACCTTGGCGCGGACCTCCTCGGTGTCCAGACCGCGGACGGTCAGCGTGGTGCGGCGGCGCAGCACGTCGTCCGCCGTCGCGGCCCACTCACGGTCGCGGGCGTAGACGACCTGCGCCCAGATCTCCGGGGCGTCCGGATGGACGCGCTGGCCCAGCGCCGGGTCCTCGTGCACCAGGCGGGCGATGTCGAACGCCAGCGCCCCGTAGTGGGTCGCCAGGTGCCTGGCGGTCAGCGGGTCGAGCCGGGTGCCCGGCTCGCGGTCCACCAGCAGCCGGTGGGCGACCGCGTCCGGATTGGCCACCCCCGGCAGCGGCACCCGCCGCACCAGCTCGGAGACCGGCACGGCGTCCTCGGCGAAACCCGTCCGCGCGGTGCCCGGCAGCGCCGCCAGCTTCCGCAGGACGGTGCGGCCGATGTGCCGGTAGGTGGTCCACTTGCCGCCCGCGACCGAGAGCATCCCGCCGCGGCCCTCGGTGAGGACCGTCTCCCGCCTGGCCGACTCCACACCGCCCGGACCGCCGGGCAGCACCCGCAGGCCCGCGAAGGCGTAGGTCACCAGATCCGGCGAGAGCTGCTCGTCGCGTACGGAGAAGGCGGCCTCGTCCAGGATCTGCCGGACGTCGGCGTCGGTGGCCGACACCTGGGCCGGGTCGCCCTCGTAGGCCTCGTCGGTGGTGCCCAGCAGCAGGTGGTCCTCCCAGGGGAGGGCGAAGGTGATGCGGTACCTGTCGACGGGCGTGGCCAGCGCCGCCCGCCACGGCGCCGTACGCCTCAGCACCAGGTGCGCGCCCTTGGACAGCCGGACGCTGGGCGCCGCGCCCGCGTACTCCATCCGCCGCAGGTGGTCCACCCACGGTCCGGTGGCGTTGAGCACCAGCCGGGCGTCCACCTTGAACTCCGTGCCGTCCAGCCGGTCCTTCAGCTCCGCGCCGGTGACCCGGCCGTGGGTGAAGCGCAGACCGGTGACCTCGGCGTGGTTGAGGACGACCGAGCCGGAGTCCACGGCGGCGCGGACGGTCATCACCGCCACCCGGGAGTCGTTCATCTGGTGGTCGCCGTAGACCGCGACCGCCTTGAGGCCCTCGGTGCGCAGCGCCGGGTTGTCGGCGGCGGCCTTCGCCGGGGAGATCAGCCGGCCCACCCCGTCGCCGAAGGCGGACAGGGCGGAGTAGGCGAAGACGCCGGCGCCGAGCTTGGCCGCGCCGTGCGGGCCGCCCCGGTAGACCGGCAGGTGGAAGGTGAGCGGGTTGACCAGGTGCGGGGCCACGTCCTTGGCCAGCACCCGCCGCTCGTGGTGGTTCTCGGCGACCAGCCTCACCGCGCCGGTCTGCAGGTAGCGCAGCCCGCCGTGGACCAGCTTGGAGGAGGCGGAGGAGGTGGCGCCGGCGAAGTCGCCGGCGTCCACCATCGCCACCCGCAGCCCCGACTGCGCCGCGTGCCAGGCGACCGAGGTCCCCAGGATGCCGCCGCCGACGACCAGCAGGTCGAAGACCGCGCCGTTCAGCACCTCCCGCCTCTCGGCACGGCCCGGGTCCGGGCCGGCGGCCGGGTGCGCCCCGAGGGTGGGGGCGCTTTTGAGGGTGTTCATACGGATCAGTTCTCCTCTTCGAGCCAGCCCATGGTCCGTTCCACGGCCTTGAGCCAGTTCTTGTACTCGCGTTCGCGTACGTCGGCCTCCATCCGGGGCGTCCACTCCGCGGCCCGCCGCCAGTTGGCGCGCAGGGCCTCGGTGTCCGGCCAGAAGCCGACGGCCAGGCCGGCCGCGTAGGCGGCGCCCAGGCAGGTGGTCTCGGCGACCATCGGCCGGACGACCGGGGCGTCCAGGACATCGGAGATGCACTGCATCAGCAGGTTGTTGCTGGTCATGCCGCCGTCCACTCTCAGGGCGGTCAGCTCGACGCGGGAGTCCTTCTCCATCGCGTCGACGATCTCGCGGGTCTGCCAGGCCGTCGCCTCCAGCACCGCGCGGGCGATGTGCGCCTTGGTGACGTAGCGGGTCAGGCCCGCTATGACGCCCCGGGCGTCGGAGCGCCAGTAGGGGGCGAACAGCCCGGAGAAGGCGGGGACGAAGTAGGCGCCGCCGTTGTCCTCGACCGAGCTGGCCAGCGTCTCGATCTCGGCGGCGCTGTTGATCAGGCCCATCTGGTCGCGCATCCACTGAACCAGCGAACCGGTGACCGCGATCGATCCCTCCAGCGCGTACACCGGGTCCTGGTCGCCGATGCGGTACCCGACGGTGGTCAGCAGGCCGTTGTAGGAGTTGACGGCCTCGGAGCCGGTGTTGAGCAGCAGGAACGTACCGGTTCCGTACGTCGACTTGGCCTCGCCCGGCGAGAAGCAGGTCTGGCCGAACAGCGCGGCCTGCTGGTCGCCCAGCGCGGAGGCCACCGGCACGCCCGCCAGTGCTCCGCGGGCCTCGCCGTAGACCTCGGCTGAGGAGCGGATCTCGGGCAGCACCGCCATGGGCACGCCGATGGACTCGCAGATGCGCGGGTCCCAGTCCAGGGTGCGCAGATTCATCAGCAGGGTGCGGGAGGCGTTGGTGACGTCCGTGACGTGCACGCCGCCGTCCGTACCACCGGTGAGGTTCCAGATCACCCAGGAGTCCATCGTGCCGAAGAGGATCTCGCCGGCCTCGGCGCGTTCGCGCAGCCCTTCGACGTTGTCCAGCAGCCAGCGGATCTTCGGGCCCGCGAAGTAGGAGGCGAGCGGCAGGCCGGTCTCGCGGCGGAAGCGGTCCTGTCCGACGTTGCGGCCCAGTTCCCGGCAGAGCGCGTCGGTGCGGGTGTCCTGCCAGACGATGGCGTTGTGCACCGGCTCGCCGGTGGCCCTGTCCCACAGCAGCGTCGTCTCGCGCTGGTTGGTGATGCCCAGTGCCCGTACGTCCTCGCGCGTGATGCCCGCCCTGTCCAGGGCCTCGGCGATCACCTCCTGGACGTTGGCCCAGATCTCGGCGGCGTCGTGCTCGACCCGGCCGGGCTCGGGGAAGATCTGCTCGTGCTCCTTCTGGCCGACCGAGACGATGCGGCCGTCCCGGTCGAAGACGATGCAGCGGCTGGAGGTGGTGCCCTGGTCGATGGCGGCGATGAACTCGCGGCGGATGTCGCTCATGTCGGGGTGCTCCAAGGATGGGCGGCGGGATGGCGCCGGGGGATCGAGGGGAGTGGGGGCGGGGAGGACGTCAGGCGAACGCGAGCCGGTAGAGGAGGCCCGCGAGCGCTCCGCCCAGCAGGGGGCCCGCCACCGGGACCCAGGCGTAGCCCCAGTCGGACCCGCCCTTGTTGGGCAGTGGGAGCAGGGCGTGCACGATGCGCGGTCCGAGGTCGCGGGCGGGGTTGATCGCGTATCCGGTCGGGCCGCCCAGGGAGAGGCCGATGCCGACGACGACCAGGGCGGTGACGAGGACGCCGGTGCCGGACAGGGCCAGCCCCTCGGTGAGGCCCTGGGTGAGGATGGCCAGGACCAGTACGGCGGTGGCGATGGCCTCGGTGGCCGTGTTCTGCACAGGGCTGCGGATCTCGGGGGCGGTGGAGAAGATCCCGAGCACCGGGCCGGGAGCGTCGGAGCGCTGCCGGTCGGCGGCGGCCGTGGTCTGGGCGCCGGGGCCGCCGACGACCTCGCGGTCGGTCAGATGCGCCAGGAACTGGCCGTAGTAGGAGATCCACACCAGGGCGGCGCCGGCCATGGCGCCGAGCAGCTGGCCGGCGAAGTAGACGGGCACCTTGCCCCACTCCCCGCTCTGCACGGCGATGCCCACGGTGACCGCCGGGTTGAGGTGGGCGCCGGAGAGGCCCAGGGAGATGTAGGCGGCGGTGAGGACGGCGAATCCCCAGCCGAAGGTGATGGCGACCCAGCCGGCGCCGGCGGCCTTGGATCTTCTGAGCGTGACGGCGGCGCAGACGCCGCCACCCAGCAGGATCAGGACGGCGGTGCCGATGACCTCGCCCAGGAATATGTCGGAGCTGGACACCCGCGACTCCTTTGCTCTTGTCCGGAGGGAGCCAGATGGAAGAAGTGGGGGAGGCGGACCGAGTTCCGTTCGCTGTTCGACATTGTCGACCGCCGAACGGCAGTTTTACCTCAGTCGAACATCTCGTCAAGGGCGTGGGCGGCGGATCGTGACGGCGGGCACGGGTCACACGGCCGAAACCGTGCGAAAGCGACCGGACGGGACCGGGTGGGCGAGGTTGGGTGCGGGGCGCCCCCGGACACTGCCCATGGGTGACCGCTCCGAACCGGGCGGAGTTCCGAATCGAACAAATAATGTGCCAAGTAGATGAACGGACTTCCGGTGTCGACGGGCCGGTACGAACGGGGCGGGCCGGTGCGGGCGGAACGACGTGGGGAGCGACGGGTCAGAAACGGCCCGCGCCCAGGTCGCGCGAGACCGCCCGCGCGCAGTCCCGTACGGCCGCCACCAGCCGCGGCTGTATCTCCCCGTCCGCGCACACCCGCTCCACCGCGCCGGTGACGGCCACGGCGCCCACCGGCATCCGCCGCCGGTCGTGCACGGGGGCGGCGATGGAGGCGACCCCCTCCCAGGTCTCCTCGACGTCGGCGGCCCAGCCGCGGGACCGGGTCAGCTCCAGGACCTCCTCGAACGGCTCCGGATCGGTGATCGTGTGCGCGGTCAGCGCCTCGCGCCCGGAGTCCATCGCCTCGCTGTGGGCCACCGGGTCGTACGCCGCCAGCACCTTGCCCAGCGCGGTGCTGTGCAGTGGCTGCATCGCACCCACCTCCAGTACCTGCCGGCTGTCGTCGGGGCGGAAGACGTGGTGCACGATCAGCACGCCCTGCTGGTGGAGCACCCCCAGGTAGACGCTCTCTCCGCTGGAACGGGCCAGGTCGTCGGTCCACACCAGGGCGCGGGCCCGCAGCTCGTGGACGTCCAGGTAGCTGTTGCCCAGCCGCAGCAGCTCCGCACCCAGCTGGTACCTGCCCGAGGCGGGGTCCTGCTCGACGAAGCCCTCCTGCTGGAGGGTGCGCAGCAGGCCGTGGGCGGTGCCCTTGGCCAGGCCCAGGGTGGAGGCGATGTCGGACAGCCCGAGGCGCCGCTCGCCTCCGGCGAGCAGTCGCAGCACCGCCGCCGCCCGCTCCAGCGACTGGATGGTCCGGGCCATCGCGCACCTCTCCTCTGTTCGCTTCTCTCGGTGGGCCGGAAGACGGCATTCGACAATGCCGAACGCTATCGGATCATGCCGATGCCGCGGTAGCCGTCCGATGCCCGAAGTCCACGCCTCGGAACACCTGCGGCTCTCACGGTGCCGACAGATACCCTGGCCGGGTGCGCTTCCCGATGGAAGACGCAAAGCCGACAGCCGTCGCATCTCTGGGAGCCCTTCCATGGCAGCTTCGCCGACCCCGCACGACCTCGACCCGACGCCGACCGCCGGACCCGCCCTTGCCGGCACGTCGAAGACCCCCCGCGCCGACGCCCTGCGTGAGGCGTTGTCCTCGCGGGTGGTGGTGGCGGACGGGGCGATGGGCACGATGCTGCAGGCGGCCGATCCGTCGCTGGAGGACTTCCAGCGGCTGGAGGGCTGCAACGAGGTCCTCAACGTCACCCGCCCCGACATCGTGGCCTCGGTGCACGAGGCGTATCTGGCGGTGGGTGTGGACTGTGTGGAGACCAACACCTTCGGTGCCAACCACGCGGCGCTGGCGGAGTACGACATCGCCGACCGGGTGTGGGAGCTGTCCGAGGCCGGGGCCCGGGTGGCGCGGGAGGTGGCCGACGCCTTCACGCAGCGCACGGGGCGGCAGCGGTGGGTGCTGGGGGCGATGGGGCCGGGCACCAAGCTGCCCACCCTCGGCCATGTCGAGTACCGCACGCTGCGGGACGCCTATCAGCGCAATGCCGAGGGTCTGCTGGCGGGCGGGGCGGACGCGCTGCTGGTGGAGACCACCCAGGACCTGCTGCAGACCAAGGCGGCGGTGCTGGGGGCGCGCCGGGCGCTGGACGCGGCCGGGTGGTCGGTGCCGGTGATCTGCTCGGTGACGGTGGAGACCACCGGCACGATGCTGCTGGGCAGTGAGATCGGGGCGGCGCTGACGGCGCTGGAGCCGCTGGGCATCGACATGATCGGGCTGAACTGCGCCACCGGTCCGGCGGAGATGAGCGAGCACCTGCGGTATCTGGCCCGTCACTCCCGCGTTCCGCTGTCCTGTATGCCGAACGCGGGGCTGCCGGAGCTGACCGCCGACGGTGCGCGCTATCCGCTCACGCCGGGCGAGCTGGCGGATGCGCAGGAGTCGTTCGTGGCCGAGTACGGGCTGTCGCTGGTGGGCGGGTGCTGCGGGACGACGCCGGAGCATCTGCGGCAGGTGGTCGAGCGGGTGCGTGGGGCGGCGCCGGCGGGGCGGGAGGTGCGGCCGGAGCCGGGGGCGGCGTCGCTGTACCAGGCGGTGCCGTTCCGGCAGGACACCTCGTATCTGGCGATCGGGGAGCGCACCAACGCCAACGGGTCGAAGAAGTTCCGCACCGCCATGCTGGAAGGGCGGTGGGAGGACTGCGTGGAGATCGCGCGGGAGCAGATCCGCGAGGGCGCGCACATGCTGGATCTGTGCGTGGACTATGTCGGGCGTGACGGTGTGGCGGACATGGCCGAGCTGGCCGGGCGGCTGGCGACGGCCTCCACGCTGCCGATCGTGCTGGACTCCACCGAGCCGGCCGTCATCGCGGCGGGGCTGGAGAAGCTGGGCGGCCGTGCGGTGATCAACAGTGTGAACTACGAGGACGGCGACGGGCCCACCTCCCGGTTCGCGCGGATCACGGCGCTGGCCCGGGAGCATGGTGCGGCGCTGATCGCGCTGACCATCGACGAGGACGGGCAGGCCCGCACCGCGGAGCACAAGGTGGCCGTCGCCGAGCGGCTGATCGCGGATCTGACGGGAAGGTGGGGCATTCGGGAGGAGGACATCCTCATCGACTGTCTGACGTTCACCATCTGCACCGGCACCGAGGAGTCCCGGCGGGACGGGGTGGCCACCATCGAGGCGATCGGTGAGCTCAAGCGGCGGCATCCGGCCGTGCAGACCACGCTGGGGCTGTCGAACATCTCCTTCGGTCTGAACCCGGCCGCGCGGATGGTGCTCAACTCCGTCTTCCTGCATGAGTGCGTCAAGGCCGGCCTGGACTCGGCGATCGTCCACGCCTCCAAGATCCTGCCCATCGTGCGGATCCCGGACGAGCAGGTCCAGGTGGCGCTGGATCTGATCTACGACCGGCGGGCGGAGGGCTACGACCCGCTGCAGCGGTTCCTGTCGCTGTTCGAGGGCGTGGACACCAGGAGTGTGCAGGCATCCCGGGCCGAGGAGCTGGCGGCGCTTCCGCTGGAGGAGCGGCTCAAGCGGCGGATCATCGACGGGGAGCGGAACGGCCTGGAGAAGGATCTGGATGAGGCGCTGGCCGAGCGTCCGGCGCTGGACATCGTCAACGACACCCTGCTGGCGGGCATGAAGGTGGTCGGGGAGCTGTTCGGCTCCGGGCAGATGCAGCTGCCGTTCGTGTTGCAGTCGGCCGAGGTGATGAAGACGGCCGTGGCCTATCTGGAGCCCCACATGGAGAAGGTCGAGGGCGAGGAGGGCAAGGGCACGATCGTGCTGGCCACGGTGCGCGGAGACGTGCACGACATCGGCAAGAACCTGGTCGACATCATCCTGTCCAACAACGGCTACACCGTGGTCAACCTCGGGATCAAGCAGCCGGTGGCGGCGATCGTGGAGGCGGCCGAGGAGCACCGGGCGGATGTGATCGGCATGTCCGGGCTGCTGGTGAAGTCCACCGTGATCATGAAGGAGAACCTGCAGGAGCTCAACGCCCGCGGTCTGGCCGCGAGGTATCCGGTGATCCTGGGCGGGGCCGCGCTGACCCGCGCCTACGTCGAGCAGGATCTGCACGCCCTCTACGACGGGGAGGTCCGCTATGCCCGGGACGCCTTCGAGGGGCTGCGGCTGATGGACGCGCTGATGGGCGTCAAGCGCGGGGTGCCGGGCGCGAAGCTGCCGGAGCTCAAGCAGCGCCGGGTCAAGGCGGCGGCCGTCCAGGTCGCCGAGCCGGCCGAGGCCGGCCCGGTGCGTTCGGACGTGGCGGTCGACAACCCGGTGCCCGCCCCGCCGTTCCTCGGCACGCGGGTGGTCAAGGGCATTCCGTTGAAGGAGTACGCGTCCTGGCTGGACGAGGGCGCGCTGTTCAAGGGCCAGTGGGGGCTGAAGGCGCCGCGCACCGGGGACGGGCCCGGCTACGAGGAGCTGGTCGAGCGCGAGGGCCGCCCGAGGCTGCGGGGCTGGCTGGAGCGGCTGCACACCGAGAACCTGCTGGAGGCCGCGGTGGTCTACGGCTACTTCCCCTGCCACGCCGAGGGCGAGGATCTGGTGGTGCTGGCCGAGGACGGATCCGAGCGGTGCCGGTTCACCTTTCCCCGCCAGCGCCGCGGGCGCCGGCTGTGCCTGGCGGACTTCTTCCGCCCCAGGGAGTCCGGCCAGACGGACGTGGTGGGCCTGCAGGTGGTCACCGTCGGCTCCCGCATCGGCCAGGCCACCGCGGAGCTGTTCGCCGCGGACGCCTACCGCGACTACCTGGAGCTGCACGGCCTGTCGGTGCAGCTGGCCGAGGCGCTGGCCGAGTACTGGCACGCCCGGGTCCGCGCCGAGCTCGGTTTCGCCGGCGACGACCCCGACGCGATCGAGGACATGTTCGCCCTGAAGTACCGCGGAGCCCGGTTCTCGCTGGGGTACGGGGCCTGCCCGGACCTGGCCGACCGCGCCAAGATCGCCGAGCTGCTGCGGCCCGAGCGGATCGGGGTGAAGCTGTCCGAGGAGTTCCAGCTCCATCCCGAGCAGTCCACCGACGCCATCGTCCTCCACCACCCCGAGGCCAAATACTTCAACGCGCGATAGTTCGCAGCCCGACGTAGACTGATCTGTCCGGTACAGGCCGGTCGTCCGCATCCGTCAGATGCGGGCGACCGGCCTTCGCGTCCCCGTAGGAGGCACACGGATGACTCGTCCCCTTTCCCGCGCCGAGGTCCCGCCCGCCTTCGGCGGCAGCGCTCCGGCTCCCGTCTCCGCGCCCGTACGGCTCCCGGGCGGAGGGGGGAGACCGGCCGCGGTGGGCGCGTCCAGCGCCGCTTCGCCCGCCGCGTCCACCGTGTCCGGGGCCGCCGCGACCGGCCTGCAGGCCGTCCTGCTGGACATGGACGGCACGCTGGTGGACACCGAGGGGTTCTGGTGGGAGACGGAGGTCGAGGTGTTCGCCGAACTGGGGTACGCGCTGGCCGACGAGCACCGTGAGGTGGTGGTCGGCGGGCCGATGTCCCGGAGCGCGACCCATCTGATTCAGGCCACCGGGGCGGACATCTCCCTGGGAGACCTGACGGTGCTGCTCAACTCCAAGTTCATCGAGCGGGTCGAGCGCGGGGTGTCCCTGATGCCCGGTGCCCGGCGGCTGCTGACGGAGCTGGCCGCGCACGACGTGCCCGCCGCCCTGGTGTCGGCCTCGCACCGGCGGGTCATCGACCGGATGCTGGTCTCCC
The DNA here is from genome assembly GCF_054072955.1 of Streptomyces sp. SS8. NCBI lineage: Bacteria > Bacillati > Actinomycetota > Actinomycetes > Kitasatosporales > Streptomycetaceae > Streptomyces > Streptomyces sp. SS8. Next base: position 134,957 of record NZ_JBSVCZ010000016.1, on the reverse strand, counting down.
TGGGGCCGGAGCACTTCGCGCTGACCCTGGCGGGGGACGAGGTGGAGCGGACCAAGCCGCACCCGGATCCGTATCTGCTGGCCGCCTCGCGGCTGGGGGCGCACCCGGGGCGCTGCGTGGTGGTGGAGGACACCGCGACCGGTGTGGCCTCGGCGGAGGCCGCGGGCTGCCATGTGGTGGCGGTGCCGTCGGTGACGCGGATCGAGCCCGCGCACCGGCGCACGGTCGTGCCGTCCCTGGAGGAAGTGGATCTGCCTTTTCTGCACTCCCTGATCGCTTCCGCGTACTGAGCGTGCGCCGTTCGCTGCACGATGAATGCATCGAAAACCGTGAGCAGCGGGCCGTTCATTATCAGTGACGAATACCGTGGCCGAATTCCCGCTTTTCGCCTGGTGGTTGAACGCGTGACATTCATCACGCGGACCCGGGGTGCGAGGCGGGGGGTCGGGTGGCGGCAAGGGCGGTTGGCCCGTTTTCCGCGCGTCCATGTGTCCCGTTTGATGCCTACTCGCGTCGATCGCTCCGGCGTCCGGTTATCGGATCGCGTGACGGAGTTATCGGAGCGTGATAATTCCACGCCGGTGGCCCGGGGAAGTGACGGACCCCGCGGCTACTAATGTCTGTCTCCCGGCCGGAGAATTCGGCGACAACCCGGCTGGACGAGGAGACCGTCACCGATGAACCGCAAGACGCTGCTGCTGCCCGCCCTCGCGGGCCTGCTGGCACCGCTGGTCGTTGCATGCGGCAACGACAGTGCCGGCGGCGGAAACGGCGGAACGATCGTCGTCGGTACCACCGACCGGATCGAGGCCACGGCGAAGGCGCCCGCCCCGCTCGACCCCGCGGCGGTCTACGACGTCAGCACGTGGAACATCTTCCGCAACACCTTCCAGACCCTGCTGCGTCTGCCGCGGGCGGGCACCCAGCCGGAGCCGGAGGCCGCGCAGGAGTGCGGATTCGCCGACCAGCGCAGTACGCAGTACCGCTGCACCCTCCGCGAGGGGCTCACGTTCTCCAACGGGCACGAGCTGACGGCCGAGGACGTGGTGTTCTCCGTCAACCGCATGCTCGGCATCGACGACTCCGGCGGCCCCGCGTCGCTGCTGAGCAACCTCGACCGGGTCGAGGCGCCTTCCGGGGACAAGGTGGTCTTCCACCTCAAGAAGCCCGACGCCACCTTCCCCCAGAAGCTCGCCACCCCCGCGGCCGCGATCCTGGACAGCGAGGCCTACTCGGCCGACAAGCTCCACGAGGGGTACTCGCTCACCGGCTCCGGCCCCTACGTCCTGGAGTCCTTCGACGCCGAGGGCGGCCGGGCGGTCCTCGCCCGCAACGAGACCTACAAGGGCGACCTGGAGCTGCGGAACAACCGTGTCGAGCTGCGCTTCTTCGACGACTCCGAGGCCATGGAGAAAGCCCTGCGCGACGGTGAGATCGACGTGATGAACCGGAGCCTGTCGCCCGAGCAGATCGACCGGCTCGGGAGCGACAAGGGCGACGGCATCGACGTCGTCGAGATGTCCGGCCAGGAGATCCGCTACCTCGTCTTCGCCACCGACGACCCGGTCGTCGGCCGCAAGGCCGTACGCCAGGCCATCGCCCGGACCGTCGACCGCGGCGAGCTGGTGCGCGACGTGTACGCACGGACCGCCGAGCCCCTGTACTCCATCGTCCCCAGCGGGCTGACCGGCCACCACAACTCCTTCTTCAACGTCTACGGCGAGCCGGACGTCAAGGCGGCCCGCGCCGTCCTCGAACGCGCCGGCGTCGACACCCCGGTCGAGGTGGAGCTCACCTACACCACCGACCACTACGGCCCCGCCACCGCCGAGGAGTTCGAGGTACTGGCCGAGCAGCTCAACGACTCCGGACTGTTCCGGGCGAAGGTCAAGGGCGTGCCGTGGAAGACCTACCGGCCCGCCTCGGCCGAGCAGGAGTACGCGGTCTACGGCATGGGCTGGTTCCCGGACTTCCCGGACCCGGACAACTTCGTCGCGCCCTTCTTCGCCGAGGACAACTTCCTGGGCTCCCCGTACGAGAACAACGAGATCCGCGAACAGCTCATCCCGCGCACCCGGGTCGAGGAGCGGCGCGACAAGGCGGTCGACGACTTCGTCCGCGTCCAGGACATCGTCGCCAAGGAGGTGCCCGTGCTGCCGCTGTGGCAGGGCAAGCAGTACGTCGCCGCCCGCGACGGGGTCACCGGGGTGGAGTGGGCGCTCAACTCCTCCTCCGTACTCCAGTTGTGGGAGCTGGGCAGAAGCGTCCAGGACTGAGCTTCCTCCGCGCCGCCCCCGGTCGCGGGGGTGGCGCGGAGCTGTGTGAACGGGGGTTCAGAGAACGGCACACCACGGATGAGGATGCGAACGTGAGGAAAAGGGCCCGTTTCCGGGCGCTTGCGGTAGGTACGACCCTGGTCGCCGCACTGCTCACCGGCTGCGGTGACGAGCAGGGCACGAGCGCCGGGCAGGGGGAGCGGATCGTGATGGGCATGACCGACGAGGTCATGGCCGTCGACCCCGCCTCCGGCTACGACCCGGGATCCTGGCTGGTCTTCAACAACGTCTTCCAGTCGCTGCTCAGCTTCCCCAGGAACGGAGGCGAACCCCAGCCGGAGGCCGCGCGGAGCTGCGAGTTCACCGACGACGGCAGCCAGGTCTTCCGGTGTGTCCTCAAGGACGGGCTGAAGTTCACCAACGGCAACGCGCTCACCTCGAAGGACGTGAAGTTCTCCTTCGAGCGGACCCTGCGCATCGACGACCCCGACGGCCCGGCCGTGATGCTGTCGGGCATCGAGAAGATCGAGACCCCGGACGCGAGGACGGTCGTCTTCCGCCTCTCCTCGCCCGACGCCACCTTCCCGCAGAAGATCGCCTCCGGTGCGGGCTCGATCGTCGACCACCGCGCCTACCCGGCCGACGAACTGCGCACCGACGGCAAGGCCGTCGGCTCGGGCGTGTACCGGCTGGACTCCTACGGCGACAAGGAGGCCGTCTTCTCCGTCAACCCGGACTACGTCGGGCCCGCCGAGGTGAGGAACTCCGGTATGACCATGAGGCTCTTCCACGGCGACCAGGCGGCGCTGAAGGAGGCTCTGAGCAGCGGCGAGGTGGACCTGGCCTACCGCGGCCTGGCCATGGACGACATCGCCGACCTGGACGCGGCGGCGAGCGCCGAGAACGGGGTGGATGTCGTCGAGGGCACCAGCGCCGAGGTCCACCACCTGGTCTTCAACATGGAGCACCCGGTCACCGGCAAGCCGGGGGTGCGCAAGGCCGTCGCGCACCTGCTGGACCGCTCCACGCTGATCCGCGACGTCTACCGGCGCACCGCCGAGCCGCTGTACTCGATCGTGCCCGCCGGGATCACCGGCCACAACACGGCCTTCTTCGACGTCTACGGCAGCCGCCCGCAGCCGGCCAAGGCCAAGGCGGCTCTGCGCGCCGAGGGCATCACGGAGAAGGTGGAGCTGACCCTGTGGGCCACCCCCGTGCGCTACGGCCCCGCCACCGTCCGGGAGTTCGAGGAGATCGCCCAGCAGCTCAACGCCAGCGGCCTGTTCGAGGCCAAGGTCAAGAGCGTGGAGCTGGAGGAGTACGAGAAGGGCGTCGAGGCGGGCGAGTACGGGGTGTACGTCAAGGGCTGGGTCCCCGACTACCCCGACGCCGACAACTTCACCGCGCCCTTCTTCGGCGAGGACAACGTGCTGGGCAACGGCTACGACGCCGGGCGGATCACCTCCAGGCTGCTGCCGCGCACGGCCGCGGCGAGCGACCGCGCCGCCACCGTCGAGGACTTCGGCGAGATCCAGGACATCGTCGCCCGGGACCTGCCGATCCTGCCCGTCTGGCAGGGCAAGCAGTACGCCGTGGCGCACGAGGACATCTCCGGGCTGGAGTGGACGCTGGACGCCTCCACCGTCTTCCGCTTCTGGGAGATCGGCAAGGGCGGCGCGGGCTGACCCGCTCCCTCTCCGGCCGGCGCCGACGCCGGTGCGCCGCCCGCCGCCTCCCCGCGGCCGGCGGCGCACCGGCGTCTCCGGCGTCTCCGGCCCTGGATGTCCTTTACCGGTCGCCGGGGCGGACCAGCCCGCTCTCGTAGGCGTAGACGGCGGCCTGTACCCGGTCGCGCAGGCTCAGCTTGGTCAGCACATGGCCGACATGGGTCTTCACCGTCGTCTCGCTGACGAAGAGGTCCGCGGCGATCTCGGCGTTCGACAGGCCGCGCGCCACCAGCTTGAGCACCTCGACCTCGCGGTCGGTGAGCCTGCCCAGCGCGTCGGGCACCTCCTCCTCGCCCGAGGGCAGCTTCCCGGCGTACTTGTCCAGCAGACGCCGGGTGATGCTGGGGGCGAGCATCGCCTCGCCGGCCGCCACCACCCGGATCGCCTGCACCAGCTCGGCGGCCGGGGCGTCCTTGAGGAGGAAGCCGGACGCGCCCGCGCGCAGTGCCTCCACCACGTACTCGTCCAGGTCGAACGTGGTGAGCACCAGCACCTTGGCGGGGCCGTCCCGCTCCGGGCCGGTGATCTGCCGGGTCGCCTCCACACCGTCCATCCGCGGCATCCGGATGTCCATCAGGACCACGTCCGGCTGGAGGGCGCGCACCTGCTCCAGCGCCTGCAGGCCGTCCCCGGCCTCGCCCACCACGGCGATGTCGCCCTCGGCCTCCAGGATCATCCGGAAGCCGGTGCGCAGCAGCGGCTGGTCGTCGACCAGCAGGACGCGGATTGCCACGGGAACTCCTATCGGGAACGGGGGCTCGGCAGGCCCATTCTCGCCCAGCCGGCCGCGCCCCCCGCCCCCGGGAGGGGGCCCGGCCGGCCGCCGCCGTCAGGACCTCCCGCCGGCGCCCGTGCCACCGTCCGTGCCGCCGTGCCCGCCGCCGTCCGGATCCAGCGGCAGCCGGGGCTGGATCATCAGCGGATACGGCGGGGGAGTGCCCCCGAACTCCGGGCACAGCGCCTGGTGGGCGCACCAGCCGCACAGCGGGCCCGGCCTGGGCCGCCAGTCGCCGGTCTCGGTGGCCTGCCGGATCGCCTCCCACAGGGCCAGCAGCTTGCGCTCCACACCGCGCAGGTCGTTCTCGTCCGGGTCATAGGTGAGCACGTCGGTGCTGCCCAGGTAGACCAGCTGCAGCCGGCGCGGGATCGTGCCGCGCAGCCGCCACAGCACCAGGGCGTAGAACTTCATCTGGAACAGCGCCTCGGCCGCGTACTGAGGCCGGGGCGCCTTTCCGGTCTTGTAGTCGACGATGCGGACCTCGCCGGTGGGCGCCACGTCCACCCGGTCGATGATGCCGCGCAGCCGCAGCCCGGACTCCAGACGGGCCTCCACGAACAGCTCGCGCTCGGCCGGCTCCAGCCTGGTGGGGTCCTCCAGGGAGAACCACCGCTCGACCAGCTCCTCCGCCTGGGCCAGCCACCGCGCCAGCTCGGTGCCGTCGGCCGCGCCCTCGCCCGTGGCCGCCCGGCCCTCCTCCGTGAACAGCTCCGCCAGCTCCGGCCGCTTCGCCAGCAGCCGCTCCCACTCCCGCACCACCAGCGAGCGCGCCCGGCGTACGCTGCGCTCGGCGGCCGGGGAGTCGAACAGCCGCTCCAGCACCGCGTGCACCACCGTGCCCCGGGTGGCCGCGGGCGTCGGTTTCTCGGGCAGCCTGTCGATCACCCGGAAGCGGTACAGCAGCGGGCACTGCATGAAGTCGGCGGCCCGCGAAGGTGACAGGGAGTTGGGCGGCGAGGCGGGCGAGGACGCCTTGCCGGATGCCGGATGGGAGACCATGGACACGACCCTACGGCCCGCCACCGACACACCGCCGCTTACCATCGATGGCGTACCCCTTCGCACCCTCCCCGCACCACAAGGCCGCGGGGGCCGACCACCGGGTGCGAGGGCATCTTCTACGAGGGGAACCCGTGGCGGACACGGACAACGGCGGGCGGCCGGGGCCCGGCCCCGGTGAATCGGCGGACGGCAGGCCGAAGCGCCCGCGGGAGAGCGGCGGCGGCATCCTCATGGGCCGCCCCTTCGGCGTGCCCGTGTACGTGGCGCCGAGCTGGTTCGTCGTCGCCGCGCTGATCACCTGGGTCTTCGGGGGGCAGCTGGAGCGCGTGCTCCCGGAGCTGGGCGGCGCCCGCTACCTGGTGTCCCTGTTCTTCGCGGTGGCCTTCTACGCCTCGGTGCTGGTCCACGAGCTGGCCCACACCGTCGCCGCGCTGCGCTTCAAGCTCCCGGTGCGCCGCATCCAGCTCCAGTTCTTCGGCGGGGTGTCGGAGATCGAGAAGGAGAGCGAGACCCCGGGCCGGGAGTTCGTCCTGGCCTTCGTCGGCCCGCTGCTCTCCCTGGTGCTGTCGGGCGTGTTCTACCTGGGGCTGTTCGCCGTCGAGCCCGGCACCGTGCCCGCGGTGCTGCTGGCCGGGCTGATGGTCTCCAACCTCATCGTCGCGATCTTCAACCTGCTGCCGGGCCTGCCTCTGGACGGCGGCCGGATGCTGCGCGCGGTGGTGTGGAAGATCAGCGGCAAGCCGATGACCGGTACCGTCGCCGCCGCCTGGACCGGCCGTGCGCTCGCCGTCGCCGTCCTGATCGGGATGCCGCTGCTCAGCTACGCGGGGGGCTACGGCGCCGAGGAGGGCTTCGGTGGGGTGGACTCCATCACCGACGCCCTGCTCGCCGCGATCCTCGCCGCGATCATCTGGACCGGGGCCGGCAACAGCCTGCGCATGGCCAGGCTGCGCGAGCGCCTGCCCGAGCTGAGCGCCCGGGCCCTGACCCGCCGCGCCGTCCCCGTCTCCTCCGACACCCCCCTGTCGGAGGGCCTGCGCCGCGCCAACGAGGCCGGGGCCAGGGCCCTGGTGGTCGTGGACGGCCAGGGGGAGGCGGTCGCCCTCGTCCGCGAGGCGGCCATCGCCGGGGTGCCCGAGCACCGGCGCCCCTGGGTGGCGGTGAGCACCCTGGCCCAGGACCTCACCGAGGGCATGCGGGTGTGGGCCGAGCTGGCCGGTGAGGAACTGCTGGAACACCTGCGCGCCACCCCCGCCACCGAGTACCTGGTGGTGGAGGGGAGCGGCGAGATCTACGGGGTGCTGTCGGCCGGCGACGTCGAGCGGGCCTTCGTGGCGGCCATGGCCAAGCCCGCCACCTGACCTCCAGGGAACCCGGTCCCGCGCGCCCCGCCCGCCCGTCCGTCCGGGGCCTCCCGGGGGCGGGGGCGAGGAGGGACGGGCCTCGATTACGGCCGGAGGGCGTGCCTGGACTACCCTTGCCCCCATGTCCGAACCGACCGGTGCCGCCCGCCGTCGCGGGCCCTTCCAGGTCGGGGACCAGGTCCAGCTCACCGACCCCAAGGGACGCCACTACACCTTCACGCTCGAGGCGGGGAAGAGCTTCCACACCCACAAGGGAGCCTTCCCCCACGACGAGCTGATCGGTGCTCCCGAGGGCACGGTCGTCCGTACCACGGGAAACGTCGCCTACCTCGCGCTGCGTCCCCTGCTCCCCGACTACGTCCTGTCCATGCCGCGCGGCGCTGCCGTCGTCTACCCCAAGGACGCGGGGCAGATCCTCGCGATGGCCGACATCTTCCCCGGCGCGCGCGTCGTCGAGGCGGGCGTCGGCTCCGGCTCGCTGAGCACCTTCCTGCTGCGGGCCGTGGGCGACCAGGGCATGCTGCACTCCTACGAGCGCCGCGCCGACTTCGCCGAGATCGCGCAGGCGAACGTCGAGCGGTACTTCGGCGCCCCGCACCCGGCCTGGCGGCTGACCGTCGGGGACCTCCAGGACAACCTGTCCGACACCGAGGTCGACCGGGTCATCCTGGACATGCTCGCCCCCTGGGAGTGCCTGGAGGCCGTCTCCAAGGCCCTCGTCCCCGGCGGCATCCTGTGCGCCTACGTCGCCACCACCACCCAGCTCGCCCGCACCGTGGAGTCCATCCGCGAGCACGGCACCTTCAACGAGCCGGCCGCCTGGGAGACCATGGTGCGCACCTGGCACGTCGAGGGCCTGGCCGTCCGCCCCGACCACCGCATGATCGGGCACACCGGCTTCCTGCTCACCGCCCGCCGGCTCGCCGACGGGGTGGAGCCCCCCATGCGCCGCCGCCGCCCGGCCAAGGGCGCCTACGGGGAGGACTACAGCGGTCCGGGCAGCGGCTCCGGCCGCGGCTGAGACGGCTCTTTTCCGCCATCCGCGACCCACGACCCGCACCTGCCGCAGGCCGCTGCCCGGCTCCCACGGGAGCCGGGCAGCGGCCTGCGGCAGGTGCGGGTGCGGCCCCGTGCGGGCCGGGCGGGAGACGGGGCGGCGGCGAAGCGCACCCGGCCGTTCCACCGGGGTGTGACGTATGGCACGATGCTGGGCACCCCCGGCCGCCCGCACCTCACAGGAGTCGTCCCGCGTGCAGCTTCCGGCAGACTCTGCGCCCGCTCCCTCCGCCCCGCCCCTGACGGACGCCGCCTCCCGCGTCCCGCCCCAGCCCGGTCCGGCCGAGGCCCTCGGGGCGGGCCGGACACCGTCCTCCCCCGTGCCTTCCCCCGCGGCCCCCGCCCACACCCGGACCCGCGCGCCGCACTGGTTCGCCACCGCCGCGGCGCTGGGCGCACTGCTGGGCGCGGTCGCGCTGCTGGAGCCCGCCGGCGCCGACGCCACCCAGCCGCGGGAGACCGCCACGGTGGCTCCCGGGCCGGACGCGGACACGGCACGCTACCCGCTGGAGTGCGGCCCGGTGGAGGCCGAGGTGATCGACAGGGCGGCCGTGGACTTCGACGGCGACGGCCGCGCCGAGACCGTCGCGGTGGTCCGCTGCGCCGCGGGGATCGGCACCCCGCCCAGCGGGGTGTACGTCCTGGCACACCCCGCGAGCGGGGGAGGCGGACCCCGGATCGCCGAGACCCTGGTGGATCCGGAGGAGGGGATGACGGTGCAGGACCTGGCCGTCCGCGACCGCACGGTGTCCGCCAGGCTGCTGGGCTACTCGTCGCCGGACGTGCCCCGCTGCTGTCCCGACCAGGCGCGGGACGTCGAATGGGAGTGGCGGGGCGGGAAGTTCGTGCTGGAGGCGGCGCCGACCGCACGGAGTGTCTGAGCGGTCACGTGACACCCGGCGCGGCCGGAGGCCGCGGCGCCGCCGTACTACCCGGCGTCGGGGCCGTACACCTCGACGCCGTCGGCCGCCCGGCGCACGTGGATGCACTCGCCCGGACACTCCCTGGCCGAATCCACCACGTCGCCGAGCAGCGGGAGGGGGACGGGGGCGGTGGCGCCCGGCTCGGTGCGCAGCTCCGCCTCCTCGCCCGCGGGGGCGGGGCCCTTCACGTAGGCGAGCCCGTCGATGTCCAGCTCGAAGACCTCGGGCGCGTACTGCGCGCAGATCCCGTCGCCGGTGCAGAGTTCCTGGTCGATCCAGACTTCCAGTTCTGCGGTCTGCTCGTTGTGCGAGCCCATGTTGCTGCCTGCCGTTCCTGCGCTCGTGACCGGACCGTGTGAGGGATTGTCGGTGTGATCTTGGCGGAATAGAGCCACCCGTGACGGGGGTTGACGCTTCAGACGATACAACCGGCCGCTTTCCGGAGAGGTTGGGTGGGTATTCACCCGGGGTAAGGGAGTGCGCAAGGGTGAAGATCAGACACACCCCGACCGTGTTTGTGATCTAGGGGTTTCAACCCCCACGGGTCCAGGTAGGGTCAGGAAGCGTCCAGCTCCCCTTGGAGGAGGTGAGGACCGTGGCAGCCCACGACGACGACATCAACCGCGGCATCCGGCCCGAACGGGGTTCCGACGACCCGGCAGGCCAGGTTGCCCATCTCGAGCAGGAGATCGCCGTCCTGCGCCGCAAGCTCGCCGACTCTCCGCGCCACACTCGGATTCTCGAGGAGCGGATCGTCGAGCTGCAGACGAATCTGGCCGGTGTGTCCGCACAGAACGAGCGGCTCGCCAACACCCTCCGTGAGGCCCGTGACCAGATCGTGGCCCTCAAGGAGGAGGTCGACCGGCTGGCCCAGCCACCGGCCGGCTTCGGGGTTTTTCTGCAGGCGAACGAGGACGGCACGGCCGACATCTTCACCGGCGGGCGCAAGCTCCGGGTGAACGTCAGCCCCAGTCTCGATCTCGGTGAGCTCAGGCGTGGCCAGGAGGTCATGCTGAACGAGGCGCTCAATGTGGTCGAGGCCATGGAGTTCGAACGCGCCGGGGACATCGTCACCCTCAAGGAGGTCCTGGAGGACGGCGAGCGCGCCCTGGTGATCGGGCACACCGACGAGGAGCGCGTGGTCAGGCTCGCCGAGCCCCTTATGAACGCCACGCTCCGGGCCGGTGACGCGCTGCTGCTGGAGCCGCGCTCGGGGTACGTCTACGAGGTCGTGCCCAAGAGCGAGGTCGAGGAGCTCGTCCTCGAAGAGGTCCCGGACATCGACTACAACAAGATCGGTGGCCTGGGCGGTCAGATCGAGCTGATCCGCGACGCGGTGGAGCTCCCCTACCTCTACCCGGACCTGTTCAAGGAGCACGAACTCCGCCCGCCCAAGGGCGTCCTGCTCTACGGCCCGCCCGGCTGCGGCAAGACCCTCATCGCCAAGGCCGTGGCCAACTCCCTTGCCAAGAAGGTCGCCGAGGTGACAGGGCAGCCCCAGGGGAAGAGCTACTTCCTCAACATCAAGGGCCCCGAGCTGCTGAACAAGTACGTCGGCGAGACCGAGCGGCACATCCGGCTGGTCTTCCAGCGGGCCCGGGAGAAGGCGAGCGAGGGCACGCCCGTCATCGTCTTCTTCGACGAGATGGACTCCCTGTTCCGCACCCGCGGCTCCGGCGTCAGCTCGGACGTGGAGAACACCATCGTCCCGCAGCTGCTGTCGGAGATCGACGGTGTGGAGGGGCTGGAGAACGTCATCGTCATCGGCGCCTCCAACCGCGAGGACATGATCGATCCGGCGATCCTGCGGCCGGGACGCCTCGATGTGAAGATCAAGATCGAGCGCCCGGACGCCGAGGCCGCCAAGGACATCTTCTCGAAGTACCTGACCCCGAACCTCCCCCTGCACGCGGACGACCTCGCGGAACACAACAAGGACCCCGAGGCCACCGTCGCCGGGATGATCCAGTCGGTCGTCGAGCAGATGTACGCCGAGTCCGAGGAGAACCGCTTCCTGGAGGTCACCTACGCCAACGGTGACAAGGAGGTCCTGTACTTCAAGGACTTCAACTCCGGCGCGATGATCCAGAACATCGTCGACCGGGCCAAGAAGATGGCGATCAAGGCCTTCCTCGACCACAACCAGAAGGGCCTGCGGGTCTCCCATCTGCTCGCCGCGTGCGTGGACGAGTTCAAGGAGAACGAGGACCTGCCCAACACCACCAACCCCGACGACTGGGCCCGTATCTCCGGCAAGAAGGGCGAGCGGATCGTCTTCATCCGCACCCTCGTCACCGGAAAGCAGGGCGCGGACACCGGACGCTCCATCGACACGGTGGCCAACACCGGTCAGTACCTGTAGAAGACACCGTCCGGCTGCGGATACCCGTGTCCCCGTCGAGAGGCGGGGCGGGTGTCCGCAGCCGGATCTTTTCGGACCGATCTCCACCGAGGAAACACGGGAAGTCCGCAGTGATCTCCCAACCGGGGCCCGACCGCCCTAGGCTCGTCCGTACCGCCGCCATGCGGAGTGCGAGGCCAGGGGCCGCGAACGGGCCGGATGCGCAGCGGGACTTGAGCGGTGGCCCAAAGGCGGGCCGCCGCCGGGCAAGGAGGGCCGCATGACCGTACGGCGAGTGATGGGCATCGAGACGGAGTACGGGATCTCCGTCCCCGGTCACCCGAACGCCAATGCCATGCTCACCTCGTCCCAGGTCGTCAACGCCTACGCGGCGGCGATGCACCGGGCGCGCCGCGCCCGCTGGGACTTCGAGGAGGAGAACCCGCTGCGGGACGCCCGGGGCTTCGACCTCGCGCGCGAGGCCGCCGACTCCAGCCAGCTCACGGACGAGGACATCGGCCTGGCCAACGTGATCCTCACCAACGGTGCGCGGCTGTACGTGGACCACGCGCACCCCGAGTACAGCGCCCCGGAGGTCACCAACCCCAGGGACGCCGTGCTGTGGGACAAGGCCGGTGAGCGGATCATGGCCGAGGCCGCCCGGCGCGCCGCCGAGGTGCCCGGCGCCCAGCCGATCCACCTGTACAAGAACAACACCGACAACAAGGGCGCCTCCTACGGCTGCCACGAGAACTACCTGATGAAGAGGGAGACCCCCTTCTCGGAGATCGTGCGCCACCTGACGCCCTTCTTCGTCTCCCGCCAGGTCGTCACCGGGGCCGGGCGCGTCGGGATCGGGCAGGACGGCTCCGAGCACGGCTTCCAGATCAGCCAGCGGGCCGACTACTTCGAGGTGGAGGTCGGCCTGGAGACCACCCTCAAACGGCCGATCATCAACACCCGTGACGAGCCGCACGCCGACGCCGAGAAGTACCGCCGGCTGCATGTGATCGTCGGAGACGCCAATCTCTCGGAGATCTCCACCTACCTCAAGCTCGGCACCACCTCCCTGGTGCTGTCCATGATCGAGGACGGCTTCATCGCCGTCGACCTGGCCGTCGACCAGCCCGTGCGCACCCTCCACCAGGTCAGCCACGACCCGTCGCTGCGCCGGCCGGTCACGCTGCGCAGCGGACGGACGCTCACCGCCGTACAGCTCCAGATGGAGTACTACGAGCTGGCCCGCAAGTACGTGGAGGAGCGCTGGGGGCAGGACGCGGACGAGCAGACCAGGGACGTGCTGGCCCGCTGGGAGGACGTCCTGGTGCGTCTGGAGGGCGATCCGATGAGCCTGGCGGGCGAGCTGGACTGGGTCGCCAAGCGGGAGCTGATGGAGGGCTACCGGCGCCGCGACGGTCTGGACTGGGACGCGGCCCGGCTGCACCTGGTGGACCTGCAGTACGCCGACGTGCGTCCCGACAAGGGGCTGTACAACCGCCTGGCGGCCCGCGGCCGGATGAAGCGGCTGCTGGACGAGGCGGAGGTGGAGCGGGCCCGCTCCCAGCCCCCGGAGGACACCCGGGCCTACTTCCGCGGTCAGTGCCTGGAGCGGTACGCCGACGCGGTGGCGGCGGCCTCCTGGGACTCGGTGATCTTCGATCTGCCGGGTCGGGACTCCCTCCAGCGGGTACCCACCCTGGAGCCGCTGCGCGGCACGCGCGCCCACGTCAGCGATCTGCTCGACCGCTGCGCCACGGCGGAGGAGCTGGTCAGGGCGCTGTCCGGGAAGTGAGCCGGGGGAGAGGGGACGGCTGAAAGCCCGCGGACGCGGGAATCATGGAGACGGCTTCTGAACGCCGGCGGCGTGGCAGAGGCACGGCAGTGGCACGGCGGCGACATGGCAATGGCATGGCGGGAAGTGCCACAGAGCAGGAGAAGGGCCGATGTCAGGCCCGGCTTGTAGGGTCTGATCTTGTACCGTCCAACCGAGCGGGGTGAGGTATATGGCGACCAAGGACACCGGCGGCGGTCAGCAGAAGGCGGCACGCACCACCGAGGAGACCGACGAGCAGGCGCAGGACGCGCAGGTCTCGGAGGACCTCAAGGAGCGCCAGGAGGCGCTGTCGGACGAGGTGGACTCCGTGCTGGACGAGATCGACGACGTACTCGAGGAGAACGCCGAGGACTTCGTGCGCTCCTTCGTGCAGAAGGGCGGCGAGTAGGGCGTGCCCGTCCGTCCCGCACCCCCGCGACGGCGGGGGTGCGGGACGGATGACATCCGCCGCCACGGGTAAGGTCCGTGCAGGATTCTCAAGATCCGGTCTCACGATCTGGTGGAAGGAAACGTGTGGAAGCCAACACCCGTAGCACAGGGCGTCTGCCTGCTGCCTTCCTGACGCCGGGCTCGTCCTCGTTCATGGACTTCCTGTCCGAGCACGCGCCCGAGCAGCTCCCCGGCAACCGTCCGCTCCCGCCCGTGAAGGGCGCCGTCGAGGCGCCGCACGGCACGACGATCGTCGCGGTCACCTTCCCCGGCGGCGTGGTGCTGGCCGGCGACCGGCGCGCGACGATGGGCAACATGATCGCCCAGCGCGACATCGAGAAGGTCTTCCCGGCCGACGAGTACAGCGCCGTCGGCATCGCCGGGACCGCCGGACTCGCCGTGGAGATGGTCAGGCTCTTCCAGCTGGAGCTGGAGCACTTCGAGAAGGTCGAGGGCACCCAGCTCTCCCTGGAGGGCAAGGCCAACCGCCTGTCCACGATGATCCGCGGCAATCTCGGCATGGCCATGCAGGGGCTGGCGGTGATCCCGCTGTTCGCCGGGTACGACGTGGACCGGGGCAGGGGCCGCGTCTTCTCCTACGACGTGACCGGCGGGCGCTCCGAGGAGCAGGGCTTCGCGGCGGTCGGCTCCGGTTCGGTCTTCGCGCGCGGTTCGCTCAAGAAGCTGCACCGCGACGACCTCGGCGAGCGGCAGGCGGTCACGGCCGTCGTCCAGGCCCTCTACGACGCCGCCGACGACGACTCCGCCACCGGCGGCCCCGACCTGGTGCGCCGGATCTACCCAGTCGTCGCGGTGATCACCGAGGACGGCTTCCGCAGGCTCACCGAGGAGGAGGTCGCCGAGATCGCCCGCTCGGTGCACGACGGCCGGCTCCAGTCGCCCAACGGGCCCCAGGCCCCTGTGCTCTAGATCAGGAAGGGACCGATAGCCGGTGTCGACGCCGTTCTATGTCTCACCCCAGCAGGCCATGGCGGACCGCGCCGAGTACGCCCGCAAGGGCATCGCGCGCGGCCGCAGCGTGGTCGTGTTGCAGTACGCCGACGGCATCGTGTTCGTCGCCGAGAACCCCTCTCGGGCACTGCACAAGGTCAGCGAGATCTACGACCGGATCGCCTTCGCGGCGGTGGGCAAGTACAACGAGTTCGAGAACCTGCGCATCGGCGGCGTCCGCTACGCCGACCTGCGCGGCTACACCTACGCCCGCACGGACGTCACCGCGCGGGGCCTGGCCAACGTCTACGCCCAGACCCTGGGCACCATCTTCTCCAGCGCGGCGGAGAAGCCGTACGAGGTGGAGCTGATCGTCGCCGAGGTCGGGGAGGGCCCCGAGGACGACCAGATCTACCGGCTGCCGCACGACGGCTCCATCGTCGACGAGCACGGCTCGGTGGCGGTCGGCGGCAACTCCGACCAGATCGGCAGCTACCTCGAACAGCGCCACCGGGACGGGATGACCCTGGCCGAGGCCCTCAAGCTGGCGGTGGAGTCCCTGAGCCGGGACAGCAACGGCGGCGAGCGCACCCTCACGGCCGACCAGCTGGAGGTCGCCGTCCTGGACCGCACCCGGCCCCAGCAGCGCAAGTTCAAGCGCGTGCTCGGCCGGCAGCTCTCCCGGCTGCTGGAGGAGGACGGTACGTCCGCGTCCTCCGGGGAGTCGTCCGGTGAGTCGTCCGGTGGGGCCTCCTCGGGGGAGTCCTCCGCCTCCGAGGAGTAGCCCGCGCGCACCCCTGCCGCTCCCGCCGGCCGCCCGTGGGCCCCGGCCGTGCTCAGCGCCGGTCGGGGCCCACGGGCGCGTCCGGGGGCGGGGCGGTGGAGTCCCGTACGGTCAGCCGCACCGGCAGGGTCGTCACCCGGGCGGTGGATCCGGAGCCGCCGGCCTCCCGCGTCCGGCCGTCCGGAACGGCGCCCTCCTTCCGGCCGTCCAGAACGGCCAGCAGACTCCGCATCCCGGCCGCCCCCGCCTCCTCGGCGGGCAGCCGCACCGTCGTCAGCTCCGGCTCGACGGCCCGGGCGAGCGCCAGATCGTCGAAGCCGGTCACCGAGACGTCCTGCGGCACCCGCAGCCCCAGCCGCCGTACCGCCTTGCACGCGCCCGCGGCGAGCACGTCGTCGTCGCACACCAGCGCGGTCGGCCGGGGGACCGCCGCCAGCGCCTGCGCGGCGGCACGCGCTCCGGCGGCCACGTCCAGGCCGGCCGTCCAGGTGGACGGTGGGGGGCAGCCGGCCGCGTCCAGGGCCTCGGCCAGTGCCGCGGCCCGCACCTCGAAGGTCCAGGAGTCCACCGCCGCGGCGATGTGGGCCACCCGGCGGTGGCCCAGCTCCAGCAGATGCCCCACCGCCTGCCGCATGCCGTCGGCGATGTCGAGGTTGACGGTGGCCGCCGCCTGGGTGTTCTCGGGATCGCTGTCGAGCATCACCAGCGGCAGTTCGCCGCCGGAGCGCAGGGCGGCCAGCGCCTCGGAGGCCATGGAGGAGGCGATCACGCCGTCCAGAGCGGCGCCGGCGGAGTCGAAGGGGTCCCGGGCGGGCCCGACACCCTCCGGGGAGGGGTAGAGCACCACCCCGAAGTCGTGCTCGGCGGCCACCCGAGCGGCACCCGCGTGGAGCCGGGCGAAGAACTCGTTGGTCAGCGCCGGGACGACCAGCAGCGCGGTCCGGGTGCGCCCCAGCCGCAGACTGCGCGCGGCCAGGTTCGGCCGGTAGCCCAGCTCCCGTGCCGCCTCCCGCACCGCCTCGGCCTTGCCCGGCGAGACCCGGCCGCGCCACTTGCCGCCCAGCACCAGGGAGACGGCCGCCTGGGAGACACCTGCGGCACGCGCCACGTCCCGGCTCGTGGGCCGGGGTCGGTCGGTGGTCACTGGCCGGCTCCCGGGGTGGACGGACGGTACGGGCGGCGCCCGGGCCGGCGTGGACCCGGGGGCGGGCTCATGGTACGTATAACGGAGCGGGTTATACGTAACACTCCCACAGGCTGCCGGAGGAATCCGGGGAAGAGGAGCCGATCCATGGCGACGGGCTACGCCGAACTGCTGCGCGTAAGACACGCCGCGCGGCTGCTCACCGGCACCCTGATCGGCCGGCTGCCGAACGCCACCGCCGCCCTGGCGATCGTGCTGTTCACCCGTGCGGAGGGCGGCAGCTACACCCTGGCGGGCGTGCTGTCGGCCGTCTACGGCCTGTCCAACGCCGTCGGGCAGCCGCTGCTGGGCCGTGCGGCGGACCTGTGGGGCCAGCCGCCGGTGATGCTGCCCGCCGCGCTGCTCTCCGGCCTCGGCATGGCCACCCTCGCTCTCGCCGGCATCGAACCGCTGCCCGTCGCCTACGCCGCGACGGCCGTCGCCGGCCTGTTCACCCCGCCCCTGGAAGGCGGCCTGCGCGCCCTGTGGCCGTCCGTCCTGAAGCACCCCGACCGGGTGCACGCCGCCTACGCGCTGGACGCGGTGGCCCAGGAGGTGATGTTCACCCTGGGGCCGCTGGCCGTCACGGTGCTGGTGGCCCTCTGGAGCGAGGCCGCGGCCCTGCTGGTGATCAACGCCCTGGGAGTGCTCGGCGCCCTGTCCGTGGTGGTCTCGCCGCCCTCCCGCCGCTGGCGCTCCGAACCGCGTGAGGCGCACTGGCTGGGGGCCCTGCGCTCCGGCGGCCTGCTCGCCCTGCTCGGCTCGTTCTTCTTCGTCGGCCTCGCCCTGGGGACGATCGCGGTGGCCGCGGTCGCCTACGCCGACGGCCACGGCGACGAGCTGATCTCCAGCTATCTGCTCTCGGCACTGGGCGCCGGAGCCCTGGTCGGCGGCCTGGCCTACGGAGCCCGCACCTGGGCGGGGGAGCCCGAGGCCCGGCTGCGCGCCCTGGTGGCAGCCCTGGCGGCCGGCTACCTGCCGCTGGCGCTGGCGCCGGGCCCCGTGGCGATGACCTTCCTGTCCGGGGTCGCGGGCCTCTTCCTGGCCCCCGCACTGGCCTGCGCCTTCGTGGTGGTGGACCGGCACGCACCGGCCGGCACGGTCACGGAGGCGTTCTCCTGGCTGGTGACGTCCTTCGGAGTCGGGGCCGCGGCGGGGACGGCCGTGGTGGGTCCGGTCATCGAACGGGGCGGGGCGCCCGCGGGTTTCCTCGTGGCCGGTGCGGGCGGCCTGGCCGCACTGCTGGTCCTGCTGGCCACCCGGCGTGTCCTGACGGCCCCCGCCCTGACCACGCGCCCGGCTCCCACCCCGCCCTCCGCCCCGCCCTCCGGCGCCGTCGCCCGGATGGAAAGTGATCGGAACGGGGGCGCCGGAGCCGGTTTCAAAACCGGGCATCAGGCGTAAAGTTCATTCATGGACCGCCGAATCTTCGGGCTGGAGAACGAGTACGGCGTCACGTGTACGTTTCGGGGACAGCGGCGCCTGTCTCCTGACGAAGTGGCGCGGTACCTCTTCCGCCGTGTCGTGTCATGGGGCCGCAGCAGCAACGTCTTCCTCCGTAACGGTGCCCGCCTCTACCTGGACGTGGGATCGCACCCGGAGTACGCCACTCCGGAGTGCGACAACGTGACCGAGCTGGTCACCCACGACAAGGCGGGCGAGCGCATCCTCGAAGGACTCCTCGTCGACGCCGAGCGACGCCTCCACGAGGAGGGCATCGCGGGCGACGTCTACCTGTTCAAGAACAACACCGACTCGGCGGGCAACTCCTACGGCTGTCACGAGAACTACCTCGTGGCCCGGCACGGGGAGTTCTCGCGTCTGGCGGACGTCCTCATCCCGTTCCTGGTGACCAGGCAGCTCGTCTGCGGCGCCGGCAAGGTGCTCCAGACCCCGCGCGGCGCGGTCTACTGCGTCAGCCAGCGCGCCGAGCACATCTGGGAGGGTGTCAGCTCCGCCACCACCCGCTCCCGGCCGATCATCAACACCCGCGACGAGCCGCACGCCGACGCCGAGCGCTACCGCCGTCTCCACGTCATCGTCGGCGACTCCAACATGTCCGAGACGACCATGCTGCTCAAGGTCGGCGCCACCGACCTGGTGCTGCGCATGATCGAGGCCGGCACGGTCATGCGCGACCTCACCCTGGAGAACCCGATCCGGGCGATCCGCGAGGTCAGCCACGACATCACCGGCCGGCGCAAGGTCCGGCTGGCCAACGGGCGCGAGGCGTCCGCGCTGGAGGTGCAGCAGGAGTACTACGAGAAGGCCGCCGACTTCTGCGAGCGGCGGGGTATCCGCACGGGCGTGGTGGACCAGGTGCTGGAGCTGTGGGGCCGCACCCTGGAGGCGGTCCGCACCGAGGAGCTCGACAAGGTCAACACCGAGATCGACTGGGTGATGAAGTACCAGCTCATCGAGCGGTACCGGGCCAAGAACAACATCACCATGTCCCATCCCCGGATCGCCCAGATAGACCTCGCGTACCACGACATCCACCGCCGCCGGGGGCTGTACTACCTGCTGGAGCGGAAGGGGCAGGCCGCCCGGATCTGCAACGACGTGAAGATCTTCGAGGGCAAGACCGTGCCGCCGCAGACCACCCGTGCCCGGCTGCGCGGCGACTTCATCCGCCGGGCCCAGGAGCAGCGCCGTGACTTCACGGTGGACTGGGTGCACCTGAAGCTGAACGACCAGGCCCAGCGCACGGTGCTGTGCAAGGACCCGTTCCGCTCGGTGGACGAGCGTGTGGAGAAGCTCATCTCCGGCATGTGAGCTCGGCGGGCGGCGCGCCCGGGGCCGCGGCACACCGGCGCGGCCCCGGGCGCGGGCCGCCGGCCCGGGACCGGATCAGCGCCCGGCCCGGGAACGAAATCGGTCCTTCCGCGAGTTGTGGGAGGTGGGCCGGGCGGCCCGTAGAGTGGCCGGCACGCCCGGAACGCCCGGACACCTCCTACACCACGAGTTGGACAGATGCTGCAATCTCGAGGGGGACGCCCCCCACACCCCCGCCCCCTGGCGAAGGTCGGCCGCCGCGTCGCCGCGGCCCTGGTCGTGCCCGCCGTGCTGTTCACCGCGGCGTGCGGCTCCGACGGATCCGAGGGCTCCTCCGAAGCCGCCACCAAGGTCTCCGGCAAGGTCGGCGAGGAGCCCAAGGTCACCGTCGCCGAGGACGCCGAGGCCCCCGACGAGGCCGCGGTGCGGACCGTCACCGAGGGCAAGGGCGACAAGCTCGCCGAGGGCGACTTCGTCCGCATCGACATCCTGATGACCAGCAACGGCCAGGAGCTGATCAACACCTGGAAGCAGCAGCCGGAGGGCGCCTCCGAGGGTGACGCCCGCCGCCAGGAGGTCCTCCGTCTCGGTGAGGCCCAGGGGCTCCCCGAGCCGGTCGCCCAGTCCCTGATCGGGGAGCGGGCCGGCAGCCGCGTCCTGATCGAGGGCACCGCCGAGGCGATCATGGGCGACTCGATCAACCCGCAGCTGGGGATCGACGGAGCCGACAGCATGGTCTGGGTGGTCGACGCGGTCGCCTCCGCCAAGACCGATGCCAAGGCCGAGGCCAGCGGCGAGCAGGAGGCCACCGGCGAGGGCATGCCCGAGGTGAAGGCCAACAAGCAGAAGGCCGCCACCATCACCGTCCCCAAGGGCGAGAAGGCTCCAGGGAAGCTGAAGGAGCAGGTGCTGATCGAGGGCGACGGGCCCGAGGTGGAGGCCGGCGACGGACTGATCGCCCAGTACACCGGGGTCAAGTGGGAGGACGGGAAGAAGTTCGACTCCTCCTGGGACCACGGTGGCGCCACCGCCTTCCAGATCGGCACCGGCAAGGTCGTCAAGGGCTGGGACGACGCCCTGGTCGGCAAGAAGGTCGGGGACCGTGTCCTCCTGGTCATCCCGCCGGACCTCGCCTACGCGAGCAATCCGCAGTCGGAGCTGGCCGAGAACACGCTGGTGTTCGTCGTGGACATCGTCGGCAAGGTCTGACGATCTTCCTCGCCGGCGGTCCGCCGGGTCTGCGAGACTGTCCCGGTTGACCGATGGAAACGTTCGTAGGAGCAACTTCGTGAGCATCGACAAGCCCGAGATCGACTTCCCGGGCGGCGAGCCCCCGGCCGACCTGGAGATCAAGGACATCTGGGAGGGTGACGGACCGGTCGCCAAGGCCGGCGACACCGTCTCCGTGCACTACGTGGGCGTCGCCTTCTCCACCGGCGAGGAGTTCGACGCCAGCTGGAACCGCGGCACCCCGCTGAGCTTCCAGCTCGGTGTCGGCCAGGTCATCTCCGGCTGGGACCAGGGCGTGCAGGGCATGAAGGTCGGCGGACGCCGCCAGCTGATCATCCCGCCGCACATGGCGTACGGCGACCGCGGCGCCGGTGGCCGGATCAAGCCGGGCGAGACGCTCATCTTCGTCTGCGACCTGGTCTCCGTCTGAGACCGGTCGAGCACCCGCCCGGGCCCCCGCCGTACGGCGGGGGCCCGGGCTTTGTACCGGGCACGTCCGGAGCGGTACGGTCGACGATCGGGACAAGTACGAGAGAGGGCGTCGATGGCCATTGCCAAGGCCGAGCGGCTGATGAATCTGGCGCTGTGCCTGCTGGGGACGCGGCGCCCGCTGACCAAGCGCGAGCTGCGGGCCTCGATCGAGGCGTACCTGGAGGTCGGCGGGGGCCCGGGCAGGGGCGGCGAGGACGCCTTCAACCGGATGTTCGAGCGGGACAAGGACGATCTGCGCGAGCTCGGCCTGGTGATCGAGACGGTGGAGAACCTGGAGGGCGAGATCGCCTACCAGGCCCGCCGCGACAGCAACCGCCTCCCGCCCGTCGCCCTGGACGCCGAGGAGGCCGCCGCCCTCACCCTGGCCGCCAAGGTCTGGCAGCAGGCCCGTCTGGCCGGGGCCGCCAGCGGCGCCCTGCAGAAGCTGCGCGCCGCCGGGATGCCGCTGGCCGACACCGGCACGGAGGACCCGTACGGCGGCCACAGCGCCCTGGAGCCGCGCATCCCCGTGCGCGAGGCCGCCTTCGAACCGCTGATGCTCGCCTGCCGCGACCGGCGCCCGGTCACCTTCGCCTACCGCAAGTCCAACGCCGCCCGCCCCGAGACCCGGCACGTGGAGCCGTGGACGCTGGAGTGCTGGCGAGGTCACTGGTACCTGGCCGGCCATGACCGCGACCGGGGCGCCGAGCGGGTCTTCCGGCTCTCCCGCATCACCGGGCCGGTCCGCTCCCGCGCCGGGGCCTACACCGCCGAGGTGCCCGACCACGTCACCGTCCGCGAGACCGTCGAGCGGTGGGCCGGGGAGATCGCCACCGCCACCGCCCGCATCCGGCTTCGGCAGGGCGCGGGCTACCCGCTGCGGGCCAGGGCCCTGCACACGCGCGAGGCCGGGGACGGCTGGGACGAGCTGGAGATCCCCTACGGCCACGGGCTGGACGCCTGGCTGGTGGAGTTCGGGCCGGACGTGGTCGTGCTTGAGCCCGCCGAGCTGCGGACCGACGTGGTGGACCGGCTGCGCGCCGTGGCCAAGGGATGACCGGCCCCGGCAAGGGGCCGCACAGGACCGGCCGGCCCGGCACGGGGCCGGCGAGGGCTTGAGGGAACTCAGGGGAAGAGGCACCACCGACATGGCCACCAACGCCATCGACCAGACCCGCCGGATGCTGTCCCTGGTGACGTATCTGCGCGAGCGGCCCGGCGCCCGCGTCGAGGACGTCGCCCGCGCCTTCGGCATCACCACCGACGAGCTGATCTCCGACCTCCACGTCCTGCCGATGTGCGGCACCAGCTTCCGCGGCGGGGACCTGCTGGACATCGACACCGACGGCGAGCGCATCTGGTGGCACAACGCCGACGCGGTGGGCTCCAGCACCGGCGAGCCGCTGCGGCTGGCCGCCGACGAGGCCACCGCGCTGCTGGTGGCCGCGCGGGCCGTCGCCACCCTGCCGGGGCTGCGCGAGAGCGACCGCGAGGCCCTCCAGCGCGCCACCGCCAAGATCGAGGCGGCGGCGGGCGAGAGTGCCGGGGCCAGTTCCCGGCTGTCGGTCAGCTTCGAGTCCGAGGGCGGGGTCTTCGCGGACGTCGACCGGGCCATCTCCGAGCGCCGCAGGCTGTGGATCCGCTACTACTCGCCGACGCGCGACACGCTGACCGAGCGGGAGATCGACCCGATCCGGCTGTTCGCCGTCGGCCACACCTACGTCGAGGCCTGGTGCCGTCTGTCCGAGGCGCACCGCACCTTCCGGCTGGACCGGGTGGCCGAGATCAGGCTGCTGGACGAGCCCTCCGACCCGCCGCCGGTGGAGCTGCGCGACCTGTCGGAGGGGCTGGTCCAGCCCTCCGCCGAGGACCCGCAGGTGGTGATCGAGGTGGGGCCGGGCGGGCGCTGGGTGGCCGAGTACTACCCGCACGACAGTGCCGAGGAGCTGCCCGAGGGCGGTCTGCGCATCACGCTGCGCGCCCCCGATCCGGCCTCCCTGCGCCGCCTGGCCCTGCGGCTGGGCCGCGACGGCCGGATCGTCTCCCCGGGCGAGCTGGCCGACAGCGCCCGGGACGCGGCGCGGGCCGCGCTGGCCGCGTACGGCGACTGAGGGCCGGCCAGGTCCGGCCCCGGCCGGCGAGCCCGGCCGGACGGGGCGTCCCCGCTCCGGCCGCGGCCGTCCACTACGCTCGCCCCCATGCTCTGGCCCATGTTCTTCCTCACGCTCGCCTTCTGCGGAATCGCCGTGCTCGGCGTCCTCGCCGTCCGGGTGGGGCTGGAGGTACGGCGCTTCGCCCGGGCGGTCGGCGACGGCTGCGAGCATCTCGCCAGAGCCGCCGATGACCTGGAGCGGGCCGCGACCCCCCTGGCCGCACGGGCGCGGATCGAGCGCTGACCGGGGCACCGGGGGTGCGTCGGCCGCACGCCGGCGTGTGCCCCCGGGGTCGCGGCCGGGCGTCGCCCCCTCCATGTCCGGGCGCCGGGGCGGTACCCTTCAAGACGGTGTGAACGTGGTGTCCGTGACCGGCACCGGGATGACGCGGAGGCATTGCCCCGCGTTCACCCCCCGGGGTTACGATCGCTGCCAGCGCACCAGTACGAGGAAGCCCGTCCGAATCAGTAGGGCAGGCACGGACACGCCGCCCCGGCGAGAAGGTAGTGGCACATGATCGGCAATCTGAGGCCCCTGGAGATCGTACTGATCCTCCTCGTCGTCCTGCTGCTGTTCGGCGCCAAGAAGCTCCCCGACATGGCCCGTTCCCTCGGCAAGTCGGCCCGCATCCTCAAGAGCGAGGCCAAGGCCATGAAGAAGGAGAACGAGAACGACAACGAGGCCGCCCAGCAGGACACCTCCGCCCAGCAGGCCGCGCCCAGGACGATCCAGGCCGCGCCCGGTGACGTCACCAGCTCCCGTCCGGTGAACGAGCCCGGCCAGCAGACCACCAAGAACTGACCCGGCCCCAGGCCCGGCGACGGGCCCGGTGCCGTCCGAGCCCAGACACCCGGCACACCGCCACTGACACCGAGGACGTGGGTTGCTCAAGTCCGCCCGCAGACAGGGGAAGCCGCAGAGGGATCCCGAGGGGCGCATGCCGCTCGCGGAGCACCTGCGGGAGCTGCGCAACCGCCTGATGAAGTCGGTGCTGGCCATCCTGGCCGTCACCGTCGTCGGGCTGGTGTACTACAAGCAGATCGCCGACTTCCTCACCGAGCCGCTCCGCGACGCCGTCGGCTGCACCGAGGGCTTCGGCCGGGCCGCGGAGAAGGGCGAGGCCTGTGCCGAGATCACCCTCAACGGCCTGATCGCCCCCTTCACCGTCATGCTGAAGGTGGGGCTCACCACCGGCATCGTGCTGGCCTGCCCGGTCTGGCTCTACCAGCTGTGGGCCTTCCTCGCCCCCGGCCTGCACAGCCACGAGAAGAAGTACGCGCGTTCCTTCGTCGCGGCCGGCGTGCCGCTCTTCCTCGGCGGCGCCTACCTCGCCTACATCGTCCTGCCGACGATGGCCGCCACCCTGATCGAGTTCACCCCCGACGGCACCGGCAACCTCGTACCCCTGGACGACCTCCTCGACATCATCACGCGGATGGTCGTCGTCTTCGGCCTCGCCTTCGAGCTGCCCCTGGTGCTGGTGATGCTGAACCTCAGCGGCATCCTCACCGGCCGCAGAATGCTGGGCTGGTGGCGGGTGATGGTCATCTGCATCACGGTCTTCGCCGCCGTCGCCACCCCCAGCGGCGACCCGCTGACCATGGGCGCCCTGGCCGCTCCGATCGTGCTGCTGTACTTCGTCGCCGTCGGCGTCTCCCTGTTCAACGACCGGCGCCGCAGCCGCAAGGACCCCTACGCCGGGCTGAGCGACGACGAGGCGTCCCCGCTCGACCACACCCCGGAGAAGGTCGGGGCGATCGACTCCGCCGACGGCCCCTCCGCACTGCCCGAGGGCGCCTCCGAGGACGCTCCGACCAGGCGCAACGGTTACGACGACGCCACCTGAGCCGGTATGGTCCGCGCGTGACCGGTGAGACCACCCTGTTCGTCAACCCCACCGCGGGCGGTGGCCGCGGTGCGGGAGCCGCCCAGCCCGCCGCACGGGCCCTGCGCGCGGCGGGCTTCTCGGTGCGCACGATCGTCGGCGCGGACGCCGACGACGCGCTCACCAGGGCGCGGCGGGCCGTGCGCGGCGGCACCGGCGCGCTGATAGCCGTCGGCGGGGACGGGATGGCCTCCCTCGCCCTCCAGGCGGTGGCCGGCACCGACACCCCGCTGGGCGTGGTCGCCGTCGGCACCGGCAACGACATCGCCCGTTCCCTGGGCCTGCCCGTACGCGACCCGGCCGGGGCGGGACGGGTGATCGCGCAGGCGCTCAAGGAAGGGCGACACCGGAGCATCGACCTCGGCCGGGTCGGCGGGCGCTGGTACGGCAGCGTGCTGGCCTCCGGCTTCGACTCCCGCGTCAACGACCGGGCCAACCGCATGCGGTGGCCGGCCGGGCGCCTGCGCTACGACGCGGCGATACTCGCCGAACTGGCCGGGCTGCGGACCGTCCCGTACCGCCTCGTGCTCGACGACGGCCCGCCGCTGGAGACCGACGCGACACTGGTCGCGGTCGGCAACGGCCCCTCCTACGGCGGAGGCATGAAGATCTGCGCGGACGCCCGCCTCGACGACGGCCTGCTGGACGTCACGGTGGTGGGGGAGTGCGACCGGACCACCCTGCTGAGGGTCTTCCCGCGCGTCTACCGCGGCACCCACCTCGCCCACCCCGCGGTCACCGTGCACCGGGCGGCGAAGGTGACCCTGGAGGCCGCCACGCCCGGGGAGAGCGTGACCGGCTACGCCGACGGCGAGCCGCTGGGACCCCTGCCGCTCACGGTCGAGGCGGCCCCGGCGGCGGTCCGGGTACTCGCCCCGGAGCCCGCCGGGCCGTAAAGACCGGGTGCCGTGTCGGTGGCGGCCGGTAGGCTCGTAAGTACGATGACCGAGGACATGTCCCCAGCAGAGCGCTACGCCGCCGCCCGGGTCCGCGCCGCCGAGCAGGCCACCGCTCTGGCTCCCTTCCGCGAGATGTACGACTTCGAGCTGGACCCGTTCCAGATCGAGGCGTGCAGGGCACTGGAGGCCGGCAAGGGCGTGCTGGTCGCCGCGCCCACCGGATCCGGCAAGACGATCGTGGGCGAGTTCGCCGTCCACCTGGCCCTCACCCGGGGCCGCAAGTGCTTCTACACCACGCCCATCAAGGCGCTGTCCAACCAGAAGTACAACGATCTGGTCAAACGCCACGGCGCGCGGAACGTCGGCCTGCTGACGGGCGACAACAGCATCAACTCCGGCGCGCCGGTGGTCGTGATGACCACCGAGGTCCTGCGGAACATGCTCTACGCCGGCTCGCAGGCACTCGCGGGCCTGGGCTACGTGGTGATGGACGAGGTGCACTACCTCTCCGACCGGTTCCGCGGCGCGGTCTGGGAGGAGGTCATCATCCACCTCCCCGACTCGGTGACGCTGGTGTCGCTGTCGGCCACCGTCTCCAACGCGGAGGAGTTCGGCGACTGGCTGGACACCGTCCGCGGCGACACCGAGGTGATCGTCTCCGAGCACCGGCCCGTGCCGCTGTGGCAGCACGTGCTGGCCGGGCGGCGGATGTACGACCTGTTCGAGGAGAGGAACGGCCGCCGCGAGGTCAATCCGGACCTGCTCCGCATGGCCCAGATGGAGAACAGCCGCCTGCCCTCCGTCCGTGAGAGGCGCCGCGGCAAACCGGTGCGCGAGGCCGACCGGGAGCGCGAGCGGCGCCAGCGCAGCCGGATCTGGACGCCCGGCCGCCCCGAGGTGATCGACCAGCTCGACTCCCAGGGGCTGCTCCCGGCGATCACCTTCATCTTCAGCCGCGCCGGCTGCGAGGCGGCCGTACAGCAGTGCCTGTACGCCGGGCTGCGGCTGAACGACGCCGGGGAGCGGGCGCGGGTGCGCGAGCTGGTGGAGGAGCGCACCGCCTCCATCCCCGACGAGGACCTGCACGTCCTGGGCTACTTCGAGTGGCTGGAGGGGCTGGAGCGGGGCATCGCCGCGCACCACGCGGGCATGCTGCCGACCTTCAAGGAGGTCGTGGAGGAGCTGTTCGTCCGCGGCCTGGTCAAGGCCGTCTTCGCCACCGAGACCCTCGCACTGGGCATCAACATGCCCGCCCGGTCGGTGGTGCTGGAGAAGCTGGTCAAGTGGAACGGCGAGCAGCACGTCGACATCACCCCCGGCGAGTACACCCAGCTCACCGGTCGCGCCGGGCGGCGCGGCATCGACATCGAGGGCCACGCGGTGGTGCTGTGGCAGCGCGGCATGGACCCGGGCGCGCTGGCCGGGCTCGCCGGCACCCGTACCTACCCGCTGCGCTCCTCCTTCCGCCCGTCGTACAACATGGCGGTCAACCTGGTCGCGCAGTTCGGGCGGCACCGCTCGCGCGAACTGCTGGAGACCTCCTTCGCGCAGTTCCAGGCCGACCGCGCGGTCGTCGGCATCTCCCGGAGGGTGCAGCGCAACGAGGAGGGCCTGGAGGGCTACCGCGAGGCGATGACCTGCCATCTGGGGGACTTCGAGGAGTACGCGCGGCTGCGGCGCGAGCTGAAGGACCGCGAGACCGAACTGGCCCGGCAGGGCGCCCTCCAGCGGCGCGCGGCGGCGGCCGACTCGCTGGAGAAGCTGCGGCCGGGCGATGTGATCCACGTGCCCACCGGAAAGTTCGCCGGTCTGGCGCTCGTACTGGACCCGGGCGTTCCGGCCGGGCGCAGCCACGGCCACCGCGGCTGGGACCACCACGACGGCCCCCGCCCGCTTGTGCTGACCGCCGCCCGCCAGGTCAAGCGGCTGGCCTCGATGGACTTCCCCGTCCCCGTCGAGCCGCTGGAGCGGATGCGGATCCCCAAGTCGTTCAACCCGCGCAGCCCGCAGTCCCGCAGAGACCTGGCCTCGGCGCTGCGCACCAGGGCCGGCCACCACGAGCCGGGGCGCGCCCGCCGCGGGCAGCGCTCGGAGGCCGCCGACGACGCCGAGATCGCACGGCTGCGCAAGGCGCTCCGCGCCCATCCCTGCCACGGCTGCGACGAGCGCGAGGCGCACGCCCGCTGGGCCGAGCGCTACCACCGCCTCAAGCGCGACACCCGGCAGCTGGAGCGCCGCATCGAGGGCCGCACCAACACCATCGCCCGCACCTTCGACCGCGTCTACGCGCTCCTGTCGGACCTGGGCTATCTGCGCGGCGACGAGGTGACCGACGACGGCCGGCGGCTGGCCCGGCTCTACGGCGAGCTGGACCTGCTGGCGAGCGAGTGCCTGCGCGAGGGCGTCTGGGAGGGCCTGTCCCCGACCGAACTGGCCGCCTGCGCCTCGGCCCTGGTGTACGAGGCGCGCTCGGCCGACGACGCCCTCCAGCCGGTGCTGCCCGGGGGGAAGGCCAAGGACGCGCTGGGCGAGATGGTCCGTATCTGGGGCCGGCTGGACGCCCTGGAGGAGGAGCACCGGATCAACCAGTCCGAGGGCGTGGGCCAGCGCGAGCCCGACCTCGGCTTCGCCTGGGCCGCCTACCGCTGGGCGGAGGGCGACAGCCTGGACTCGGTGCTGCGGGAGGCCGAGATGCCGGCCGGCGACTTCGTGCGCTGGTGCAAGCAACTGGTCGACGTACTCGGCCAGATCGCCGCGGCGGCGCCCGAGGGCGGCACGGTGGCGCGCAACGCCCGCAGGGCCTCCGAGAAGGTGGTGCGCGGCGTGGTGGCGTACACCTCCGTCGGCTGACGGGCGGGCCACGGCGGACCCGGCCCGGTGGGCGGCCGAACCGCCCACCGGGCCGGAGCGTGTCCGGCGCTTGCGCCGGGCGACCGGGACACGGGCCCGGCGCCGGCCGGCGTGTGCGCGACGTCCTCCGCCCCGGCCGGGCCGCGAGGGCGCTCAGCCGGCCAGGGCGTCCAGCAGCCGCCGCAGCGCGCCGCCCAGTCCCCACCGCTCGGCAAGCTCCTCCAGCTCCTGGGCGTGCAGCGGCTCGGCCGGAAGCGCCGGGTCGAAATCCGGCAGCGCCACGTCCCCGGCCACCCGCACCACCTTCGGCGCCACGGCCAGATACTCCCGCGCCGCCTCCAGCTTCCGCCGCTGCGCCGGCGTCAGACCGGAGGAGGGATCGCGGACGGCGGCCAGGATGCCGTCCAGATCGCCGTACGACTGAAGCAGCCGGGCCGCGGTCTTCTCGCCGACGCCGGCCACCCCCGGCAGCCCGTCGCTCGGGTCACCGCGCAGCAGAGCCAGGTCCGCGTACGCCGACCCGCTCGCCACGCCGTACTTCTCCCGCAGTACCGCCTCGTCGACGACCGCGGGGTCGCCCATGCCCTTGACGGGGTAGAGCACCCGCACCCCGCGCGCGTCGTCGACGAGCTGGAACAGGTCGCGGTCGCCGGTGACGACGTCCACCGGACCGCCGGCCCGGCGGACGAGGGTGCCGATGACGTCGTCGGCCTCGTAACCGTCCGCGCCGACCCGGGCGATGCCGACCGCGTCCAGCACCTCCTCGATCACCGGGATCTGGGGGGAGAGGGTGTCGGGCGTCTCTTCCCCTGGCTTCGCCGGGGAGGCCCCTATGGCGTCCGGACCCCGCTCGGACTCCTCCGCCACCCGGTGCGCCTTGTAGGACGGGATCAGCTCGACCCGCCAGTGCGGCCGCCAGTCGTTGTCCATACAGGCGACCAGGTCGTCGGGGCGGTGGTCGCGCACCAGGCGGGCGATGAAGTCCAGCAGCCCGCGCACCGCGTTGACCGGGGTGCCGTCGGGTGCCCTGACCGACTCGGGAACCCCGAAGTAGGCGCGGTAGTAGAGGGAGGCGGCATCGAGGAGCATCAGGCGTCGCGTGGTCACGCCCCGATCATGCCGCACCGGTCCGACAGCGGGATCCCGCGGCGGGGAAGTCCTGCCGCGGGGCGCCGGCCGTCGAACGCCGGGTCTTAGGCTGACCGCATGGCGACCGCACGACGACACCAGTCCCCCTCGGCCCCGGCTCAGGGCTCCGGCGAAGTCCGCCGCGTCGTCTCGCTGGTGCCGTCGCTGACCGAGGCGGTGGCCGCCACCGGCCCGGAACTGCTGGTCGGGGCCACCGACTGGTGCAGCCATCCGCCCGGTCTGGACGTGGCGCGGGTGCGAGGCACCAAGAACCCCGACCTGGAGCGGATCGCGGCCCTGCGCCCCGACCTGGTCATCGCCAACGAGGAGGAGAACCGCCCCGCCGACCTCGCCGCCCTGCGCGGCGCGGGCACCGAGGTGCTGGTCACCGAGATCCGCACGCTCCCGCAGGCGTTCGCCGAACTGGACCGGGTGCTCACCGCCGGATGCGGACTGCCCCGGCCCGCCTGGCTGGACGAGGCCGAGGACGCCTGGAGCGCGCTGCGGCCGGTGGCCGACGCCACCGCCGTGGTGCCGATCTGGCGGCGGCCGTGGATGGTGCTGGGCCGGGACACCTTCGCGGGCGACATCCTGGCCCGCCTCGGCGTGCGCAACGCCTACGCCGACCACGCCGAGCGCTATCCGCGCGCCGGGATCGGGGAGCTGAACGAGCCGGGCCGGGCCGATCTCGTGGTGCTGCCCGACGAGCCGTACCGCTTCACCGCCGACGACGGCCCCGAGGCGTTCCCCGGGCTGCCCGCGGCCCTCGTCAGCGGGCGGCATCTGACCTGGTACGGGCCCTCCCTGGCCGAGGCGCCGGCCGTGCTCGGCGCGGCGCTGACCGCCGCGCTGTCCGGCCCGCCGACCGCCCGGCCGGCCGCTCCTCCGTCCTGACCGGAGTGCCGTTCCGACCGGAGTGCCCCGCTCCGTCGCGGCCGATGGGGGCGCACCGGTCCTCCCGGGCGCCGGTTGCCGCTACTGTGCACGCCGTGAGCATGACGACACCGCCCGGCTGGTACGCGGACCCCGGGCACACGGGCCCCGGCCCGGCACCCGAGCGCTGGTGGGACGGCTCGGCCTGGACCGCGCACACCCGGACCGCCGGCGCCGGCACACACGACGCCTACGACGCGTACGACGCCCGGGACACCCACACCCCGTACGGGCTGCCCGTCGCCCTCCCGCCAGGCCCGGACGCGGGGCCGTCGCGCGGGCCGCTGGTGGCCGCCGTCATAGCCGCCGCCGTCGTGGTGAGCGCGCTCCTGGCGGGAGGGCTGCTCCTGCTCGGTGGCTCCGGGGGATCCGGCGGCTCCGACGACCGCCGGGCCGAGCCCGGCACCACCGCCGGTGCGGACGAGGCCCCCGGCGGAACGCCGCCCGGCGGACCGGAGGAGGACGGGCCGGACGAGGACCCGGGAGGCGAGGAGGACGACCGAACCCCCGGCACCGCGGTCGACCGGGTCAACGGCGTCGCAGTCCCCGTCCCCGAGGGCTGGAACGAGACGGAGACCGACAGCGGGATCTGGCTGTCCTCCGGTTCCTATCCCTGCCCCGGGGACGCCTCCCTCACCTGCGTCCGCGCCGGGGTCTCCCTGCGGGCCGCCGACGACCCCGAGGGGGCCGGCCCGCGGGCGATGGCCGAGGCGGACATCGCCCGCAACGCCGAGGAGTCCTACGACACCAGGGGCTACGGCGGGATCGAGGAGCACGAGGTGGTCTCCTCCGGCGAGGTCACCGTCGCGGGACGGAAGGGCCACCGGGTGCGCTGGCGGATCGCCAACGAGCTGGAGCCCGACGCGTACGTGGAGTCCGTCGTCTTCCCCGCGCCCGACGGCAGCGGCCGGATGCTGGTGATGCGCCTGGGCTTCGACATCCACGCCGACGCCCCGGACCCCGGCGAGATGGACCGGATCGTGGCGGGCGTCCGCGCCGTCGGCGGCCCCGGCATGGAGGTCTGAGCCCCGGCTTCCTCCCACTCCCGGCACGGCGGAAGGGCCGGGGACGGGCCCCGGTGGAGCCGGCGGAGGCTCACAGGAAGGTGCGGCCCTCCCCGCGGTAGGTCGGCACCGTCGCCGCCACCCGGTCGCCCTCGATCAGGTGCAGTGCCGCGAAACGTTCGCACAGCTCCCCGGCCTTGGCGTGCCGGAACCACACCTTGTCGCCGATCAGCAGGTCGTCGGCGGGCGGCCCGAGCAGCGGCGTCTGCACCTCGCCCGGCCCCTCCGCCGGGTCGTAGCGCAGCCCGGACGGCAGATACGGCACCGGCAGCCGGTCCCGGCCCGCCGCGCCGGAGGCCGGATAACCGCCGCCGAGCACCGTCACCACACCCACCCCGGGCCGCCGCACCACCGGCTGCGCGAACAGCGCCGCGGGGCGGCCGGAGAACGAGGTGTAGTGGTCGAACAGGCGGGGCATCAACAGCCCCGAACCCGCGGCGATCTCGGTGACCGCATCCTCGGCGGCGGTGTGCTGCACGCTCCCGGTCCCGCCGCCGTTGACGAACTCCAGGTCCGGCGCCACCGCCCGCACCGCGCGTACCGCCACCGCGCGCCGCTGGGCCAGCTCGCGCCGTGCGGCCGACTGCATCATCCTCACCGCCCGCGCGCGCAGCGGACGCCCGGGCGGAGTGTCGCCCACGCCCGCGATGTGCCCCTCGTACGCCATCAGGCCCACCAGCCGGAAACCGGGCCGGCGCGCCACCGACCGGGCCAGCTCGGCCAGTTGGGCGGGGGAGTGCAGCGGCGAGCGCCGCGCGCCGATCCGTATCCGGCCCCCCAGCAGCCACAGCGAGGCGTCCAGCTCCAGGCAGACCCGTATCTCCTCGCGTCCACCGCCGCGGGCGGCGTCGATCAGGGCGAACTGCGCGGGATCGTCCACCATCACCGTCACGGCCGCGGCCAGCTTCGGGTCCGCGGCCAGCTCGGCGTAACCGGCCCGGTCCGCCGACGGATAGGCGAGCAGGACGTCGTCGAAGCCGCAGCGGGCCAGCCACAGGGACTCGGCGAGCGTGAAGCCCATGACGCCGGCGAACCCGTCCCGCGCCAGCACGCGCTCCAGCAGAACGCGGCAGCGCACGGACTTGCTCGCCACGCGCACGGGCTTGCCGCCGGCGCGGCGCACCAGATCGGCGGCGTTGGCGTCGAACGCCGCCAGGTCGACGACGGCGAGCGGCGCGTCGAGATGGGCGGTGGCCCGGTCGTAGCGGGCCCGGTCGGCTGAGGGGTCAGCGGTCGCGTCGAACACCCCGGCAGCTTGCCAGAGTCCACCGGGCCCGGGACAGACCCGGTGGCGGCGGCTCGGTCCCGCGCACGGGGTCAGGGCCCCTCGCGGAGGCCGGGACGCGGGTTGCCGCCACTGCGCCGGATCCACGTAGAGTGACGCGCACACCACCGCCGACCGCTGGTCAGCGGTGTGATGTCCCGATACCAACCGGCCTGCCCCGAAAGGGACTCGACGGGGCGGCACAGAACACGAGGGGGTGCCGGTGAGCACTGAGGCCGACCCGGTCCGGGCTCCGCTCCCACCCGTCGTCCCACCGCGGCCCGCCGTGCCGCCGGGAGTCCCCCGGGTCGCGGCCGCCGCGCCCCCGATAGCGACGGGGCCGCCACCGCGGTTCGGCGCACCCCTGGTGTACCCGGACACGCCGGCCGCCGCCCCGGAGCCGGGGCGGCACGTGCGCGGGCCGGTCCGCACCGCCGCGGCGGCCGTCTGCCTCGTCCTGGGCCTCGGGCTGCTGGGCGGAGCCGCCGCCGGGGTCTGGCTCACCGGCGACTCCGGCGATCGCCCCGCGGCCGACTACGCCGGGACGCGCTCGCTGTGGCGCGAGATACCCGTCGACACGCTCTTCCCCCGCACCCTGCGCGGCCGGGGCGCCGGGCCGGGACGCGCCGACCGGCGCTGGACCCGGGTGGCGGTCGCCCCCGACGCAGACTGCCGCAACGCCTTCGACCCCTCGCTGGCCGAGGTCCTCTCACCGGCCGGCTGCGAGCGGCTGCTGCGCGCCACGTACGCGGACGAGACCGGCAGCGGCGTCACCACGGTCGGGCTGCTGTTCACCGAGGCCGATGAGAAGGGCATGCGGGCCCTGCGCGAGCGGTTCGACGAGGAGGACCTCGAACTGCGCGCCGGTCTGATGCCCCGCCCCTACGCGGCGCGCGGCACCGCCGCGGCCCGCTTCGGCGACGCCCAGCGCGCCAGCTGGACGGTCCGGCCGCTCACCGACGCCCCCGTGGTGGTCTACACCGTCTCCGGCTTCGCCGACGGCCGTACCGTCGGCGAACCGCAGCCCGCCTCCGAGGCCGTGCTGGAGGACCAGACCACCGCACCCGCCCAGGCGGGCCTCGGCCACGACGCCCGTGGCATCGCCGACCGCGTCGAGCGCGGCCTGCGCCACATCGTCGCCCAGGAAACCGGACAGGACCGATGAACACGACGGGCCTCCCCGCCACCGCGAACCCCCCGCACGTCCGCCGCCCCCGCCGCGCCGCCGGGCTGGTCTCCGCGCTGTCGGCGTTCGCGGTGCTCTGCGCCTCCCTCCTGCTGACCGCGCCCGTCGCGCACGCCGACGAGGTGCGCGACCGGCAGTGGGGCCTGGACGCGGTGGGCGCGCGCGACGCCTGGAACACCACCCGGGGCCAGGGCGTCACCGTCGCCGTGCTCGACACCGGAGTCGACGCCGGCCACCCCGACCTGCGCGGACGGGTGCTCAAGGGCAGGGACCTCATCGGCTTCGGGGCCCGCCGGGGCGACGAGTACTGGGCCCGGCACGGCACCGCGATGGCCGGGATCATCGCCGGACGCGGCCACGGCCCCGGCGACTCGCGAGGCGTCCTCGGAGTCGCCCCCGAAGCGCGGATCCTGCCCGTGCGCGTTCTGCTGGAGGACGACGACCCGCAGCGGAAGAAGGCCCGCGAGGAGCGCGGCGAGGCACTGGCCGAGGGCATCCGCTGGGCCGCCGACCAGGGCGCCGACGTCATCAACCTCTCCCTGGGCGACGACAGCGCCTCCGCCCACCCCGACCCGGCCGAGGACGCCGCCGTCCGCTACGCGCTGGGCAAGGGCTCGGTGGTGGTCGCCTCAGCCGGCAACGGCGGGGAGGACGGCGACCGGGCCTCCTATCCGGCCGCCTACCCCGGTGTGATCGCCGTGACCGCCGTGGACCGCACCGGCCGGCGCGCCCCCTTCTCCACGCGCCGCTGGTACGCGACCGTCAGTGCTCCCGGCCACGATGTGATCATCACCTACCCCGACCGGGAGTACTACGAGGGCTGGGGGACCAGCGCCGCGGCCGCCTTCGTCTCCGGCTGCGTGGCCCTGGTGCGTGCCGCCCACCCCGACCTCAGCCCGGCGCAGGTCAGGGAACTGATCGCGCAGACCGCCCGGAACACCCCGCCCGGCGGGCGCAGCGACGACCTGGGCAGCGGCATCGTCGACCCGGCCGCCGCCATCGAGCTGGGCACGAAGGTCGAACCGCGGCCGCAGCGGCCGGTGGCCGAGGCGTATCCGAAGGAGTACTTCGGCGCCGGCCCGGTCCCCGACCGCGGGTACGGCGGCCGGCTGGCGCCCGCCGCCGCGGTCGCCGGTCTGCTGCTGGTGCTCTGCGCCGTACTGCTGTACCGGGGTGACCGGCCGGCGGGGCGGCAGGGGGAGCGGACCGGGAGACAGGCCGCCTGATCCGGGCGGATACCCTCGAGGCGTGGCGCTCAAGAACATCCCCGACCCCGGCTTCTCCGGCGACGACGGCTCGGCCGATCCCGCACTCGCCCGGGCGCTGGCCGCCTGGGCACAGGACCGCACCGCCGAGCCGGAGGTGCTGGCCGCCCTGGCGAAGGCCCGGCTGCTGGTCCCGGTGGTCGCCGTCCTCGGCGAGGTGGAGACCGGCGAGGACGGTCTGCGCCGGGAGAAGACCAGCGACATGGCGGTTCCCACGCTCAACGCGCCGGGCGGGCGCAGGGCCCTGCCGGCCTTCACCTCCACCGACAGTCTGGCCCGCTGGCGCCCCGAGGCCCGTCCGGTCGCCGTCCCCCTGCGCCAGGCGCTCCAGGCCCTCGCCCAGGAGGGCGCCGACACCCTCGTGCTGGATCTCGCCGGGCCGGTGACCTACCAGCTCACCGGCCCCGCGCTGCTGGCCCTCGCCGAAGGCCGCACGGAGGCCGCCGATCCGCTGGAGGACCCGGCCGTCACCGAGGCGCTGCGCACGGTGCTGGCCGCCGAGCCCGCGGTGAGCGCCGCCCGGCTGGGGCCCGGCCGAGGCACCGACGGCGTGCTGGCCCTGCGCCTGGACCCGGCCGCGCCGCCGCGCGAGACCGCAGGGCGGGTGGCCGCCGCGCTCGCGGCGGACGAGACGCTCCGCGCGCGTCTGGTGCGCGGTCTGGATCTGGCCCTGCTGCCGCCGGAGGGAGCCCTGCCGGGGCGCCCGCTGTACGACCGCGACTGACGCCCGGCCGCGGCCGGGTGGGCGGGAGGGGCCGGGCGCCCGGGGGCCGGCGGCCCCCGGCCTCAGCCGATGACCGGGCCGGTGAACTTCTCGCCCGGTCCCTGGCCCGGCTCGTCCGGCACCGCCGACGCCTCGCGGAAGGCGAGCTGGAGCGACTTCAGCCCGTCGCGCAGCGGAGCGGCGTGGTAGGAGCCGATCTCGGTGGCGGCGGCGGTCACCAGCCCGGCCAGCGCCTGGATCAGCTTGCGGGCCTCGTCCAGGTCCTTGTGGTCCTCGCCGCCCTCGGCCAGGCCGAGGTTGACCGCGGCCGAGCTCATCAGGTGGACCGCGACCGTGGTGATCACCTCGACCGCGGGCACGTCCGCGATGTCGCGGGTCATCGTCTCGAAGTCGGCCGCCCCCGCGGCACCTCCGGCGGCGCCGGGGGAGGGGGCGGGGGTGCCGCTGTCGTCGCTCATCGTTCTCCGCTTCCTGCTGATCGGGTGCGCTCCAGCCTAGGCTCCGTCC
The DNA here is from genome assembly GCF_054072955.1 of Streptomyces sp. SS8. NCBI lineage: Bacteria > Bacillati > Actinomycetota > Actinomycetes > Kitasatosporales > Streptomycetaceae > Streptomyces > Streptomyces sp. SS8. The sequence goes on along the minus strand of NZ_JBSVCZ010000016.1, from coordinate 97,975 downwards.
GTACGCGCGCGTGTGCGACGCCCGGGGAGGAAGTTCCCCCCGGCCCTGCTATGCTGGGATATCGACCGGCCGGACCACACTCCCGGCGCGATCACCCGAACGGATCGTCCAGACGATCCGCCGGGCGATCCGTGTGGAGCGCGTTCCGGCCCGCAAGTGGAGGCTCCGAAGCTCCCACCCGACCGGCCTCCGGGCCGGCGGGTCACAGGTCAGGCTGCGCCCCGCGGTGTATCGCGGCGGTGCTCCCGGTCAACGAGGAGCCCCGCCTGCGTCCCGTCCGGGGCGTTTTCGCGTTCCGGTTCGGTGGTCGTACCGAACGCAACCGTGCGCGGCTGTCCGCCAGGCATCCGCGTGGCGCAACCGAGGAGGCCCCATCAGCGCCGAGCCCCGCATCAACGACCGGATTCGCGTCCCCGAGGTGCGACTCGTCGGTCCCAGTGGCGAGCAGGTCGGCATCGTGCCGCTTGCCAAGGCCCTGGAGCTTGCCCAGGAGTACGACCTCGACCTGGTCGAGGTCGCGGCGACCGCCCGTCCGCCGGTGTGCAAGCTCATGGACTACGGAAAGTTCAAGTACGAGTCGGCCATGAAGGCCCGTGAGGCGCGCAAGAACCAGGCGCACACGGTCATCAAGGAGATGAAGCTCCGGCCGAAGATCGACCCGCACGACTACGACACCAAGAAGGGTCACGTCGTCCGGTTCCTCAAGCAGGGGGACAAGGTCAAGATCACGATCATGTTCCGCGGTCGTGAGCAGTCCCGTCCCGAGCTGGGCTACCGGCTGCTCCAGCGCCTCGCGGACGACGTCCAGGACCTGGGCTTCGTCGAGTCGAACCCCAAGCAGGACGGCCGGAACATGATCATGGTTCTCGGTCCGCACAAGAAGAAGACCGAGGCGATGGCCGAAGCCCGTGAGGCGCAGGCCGCCCGCAAGGCGGAGCGCCAGCAGGGGAACGCGGCCCCTGCCGAGGAACGCGCCGAGGCATGACCCGGCGGCCGCGGAGCCGGCCGCCGGATCGCACGGGCCCTCCCGGGCCCGGACAGCAACCGAAACAGCTGACGCTGCCGCACGCCGGCCCACGGCCGGCTACGGCGGCGCCACCGACGAGGAGAGAACGGCGACATGCCGAAGAACAAGACGCACAGTGGTGCGAGCAAGCGCTTCAAGATCACCGGCTCCGGCAAGGTGATGCGCCAGCGCGCCGGCCGCCGCCACCTTCTCGAGCACAAGCCGTCCACGCTGACGCGCCGCCTTGCGGGCAAGACCGAGATGGCTCCGGCCGACGCCAAGAAGATCAAGAAGCTTCTCGGCAAGTGAGCCCGCCGCCCGCCGTTCCCCGTGAGCGGCCGGGCGCAGGACACCGGACACCGGGACCCAATCGAACTTTCGGGCCGACGGCGCCGTAGCACGGCAGCCGGACCACCACACCGGCCCCGCGACAAGGAGTAATTCACGTGGCACGCGTCAAGCGGGCGGTCAACGCCCACAAGAAGCGCCGGGCGATCCTCGAGCAGGCCAGCGGCTACCGCGGCCAGCGCTCCCGCCTGTACCGCAAGGCGAAGGAGCAGGTCACCCACTCCCTCGTCTACAACTACAACGACCGCAAGCGCCGCAAGGGCGACTTCCGGCAGTTGTGGATCCAGCGGATCAACGCCGGCGCCCGCGCCAACGGCATGACCTACAACCGCTTCATCCAGGGCCTGAAGGCCGCCGAGGTCGAGGTGGACCGCAAGATCCTGGCCGACCTCGCGGTCAACGACCCGAACGCGTTCGCCGCGCTGGTCGAGGTGGCCCAGAAGGCGCTGCCGAGCGACGTCAACGCTCCCAAGGCCGCCTGACGACGGCACGGGACGCCACCGGACCCGCGGGCCATCGAGCCCGCGGGTCCGGTCGTTTGCCCCGGCCCGCCCGGCCCCCACCCGCCGAGAAGCCCCGAGACACCCGAGAAGCGAGAACGCCGCGCCATGGCCGCCGCCCCGGAACTGACCTCCCCGCGCTCCCCGCGCGTCACCGCCGCCCGGCGGCTGGCCCGCCGCAACACCCGCGGCAAGGAGCGCCGCTTCCTCGCCGAGGGACCCCAGGCCGTACGCGAGGCCGCCGGCCACCGCAGCGGCGGTGAGCCCACGCTCACCGAACTGTTCACCACCCCCGAGGCCGCCGAGCGGCACGCCGACATCGTCGCCGCCGCCCGCACCGCCGGGGCCCGCGTCCGCACCGCCACCGACGAGGTGATCGCGGAGCTTTCGCAGACCGTCACCCCGCAGGGGCTGGTCGGGATCTGCCGCTTCCTCGACCTGCCCTTCGACCGGGTGCTGGCCGCCCGCCCCAGGCTGGTCGCCGTCCTGGCCAACGTGCGCGACCCCGGGAACGCCGGGACGGTGCTGCGCTGCGCGGACGCGGCCGGTGCCGACGCGGTGGTGCTCACCGACGCCTCGGTGGACCTGTACAACCCCAAGTCGGTGCGGGCCTCGGTCGGCAGCCTCTTCCACCTCCCCGTCGCGGTCGGCGTCCCCGTCGAGCGGGCCGTGGCCGGGCTGCGCGAGGCGGGTGTGCGGGTGCTGGCCGCCGACGGCGCGGGCGAGCACGACCTGGACACCGAACTGGACGAGGGCCGCATGGGCGGCCCCACCGCCTGGGTCTTCGGCAACGAGGCATGGGGGCTGCCGGAGGAGACCCGCGCCCTGGCGGACGAGGTGGTGCGTGTGCCCATCCACGGGCGCGCGGAGAGCCTGAACCTCGCGACCGCCGCGGCGGTGTGCCTCTACGCCTCGGCCCGTGCGCAGCGCGCATCCGGAGGGTGCCGCAGCGTCACCCCGAGCTAGTAGGGTGGCGGCCCCGGGGACCGAAGGGGGTGAGCGGGAGTGGACGTGAGGACGTCCGGCGCACAGGGCGGCGGGCCGCCCGAGGCGCCCGGCGCGCCCCGCACACCCCGCGACCGCCTCGCGCGGCGGGAGCCACCGCGGCCCGACGGCACGGAGGTGCTCCCCGACGACCTCCCCGACGGGCTGGTCGTCGCCGACGCCCGCGGCCGGGTCGTCTGCTTCAACGCCGCCGCCGCCCGCATCACCGCACTGCCGCGCGAGGACGCGCTGGGCCGCCCCGTCGAGCAGGTCCTGCCACTGGAGGACCTTGAGGGGCGACGCTGGTGGAAGGTCACCGACCCCTACGGGGGCCTGGCCATCCGCACCGGCCAGCCCGAACGCAACCTCTTACTCCCCGGAGGCCGGGAGGTCCTGGTCTCCGCCCGGTACGTCCGCGCCCGCCCCGCCGGCCCCGTGCAGCGGCTGGTGGTCACCCTGCGCGGCACCGAGGCCCGCCGGCGCACCGAGCGCAGCCACGCCGAGCTGATCGCCACGGTCGCCCACGAACTGCGCTCGCCCCTGACCTCGGTGAAGGGCTTCACCGCGACGCTGCTGGCCAAGTGGGAGAGGTTCACCGACGACCAGAAGCGGCTGATGCTGGAGACGGTGGACGCCGACGCCGACCGCGTCACCCGGCTCATCACCGAACTGCTGGACATCTCGCGCATCGACTCCGGGCGGCTGGAGATCCACCGCCAGCCCGTCGACATGGCCGCCGCCGTGGAGCGGCACATACGGGCCCACATCGCCGCGGGACACCCCGAGGAGCGCTTCGCCCGCAGGATCGCCACCGAACTCCCGCCACTGTGGGCCGACCCCGACAAGATCGACCAGGTGCTCGGCAACCTGCTGGAAAACGCCGTGCGCCACGGTGAGGGAACGGTCACCATAGAGGTGGCACCGGCACGGACGGAGACGGGCGACGAAGGAACGGCGGTCACGGTGAGCGACGAGGGCCCCGGCATCCCCGAGGAATCGATGAGCCGCGTCTTCACCCGCTTCTGGCGCGGCAGCAAGCGCGGCGGCACCGGTCTGGGCCTGTACATCGTCAAGGGCATCGTCGAGGCCCACGGCGGGGCGATCACGGTCGGCCGCTCGCCCGCCGGCGGCGCCGAGTTCCGATTTATCCTGCCCGCGGGCGTTCCGGCCTTCATGGCCTGAGCGGGCGCCCGCGGGCTCCTCCGGGTCAGTAGCGATCTTCCTCGCCCCGTAGACTCGACAACCGGTACCTTCGAGCGGCCCGGGAACCGGCTCCGCCGGGAGACCAAGGGTGCCGAAGCGCCGGAGCGGGGCGAAGCAACCAACCGAAACCACGGGCCAACCGAAAAGCACGGGAAGAGATGTCCGCACCCAACAAGTCGTACGACCCCGTAGAGGTCGAGGCACTGAAACCGGAAGAGATCGACCGGGCACGGGACGCGGCCCTCGCCGCGATCGCCGCCGCCGGCGATCTGGAGGCGCTGCGCGAGGTGAAGGCCGCCCACGCGGGCGACCGCTCGCCGCTGGCGCTGGCCAACCGCGAGATCGGCGCCCTGCCGCCGCACGCCAAGGCCGAGGCCGGCCGGCGCGTCGGCCAGGCGCGCGGCGCGGTGGGCCAGGCCCTCAAGCGGCGCCAGGAGGAGCTGGAGGCCGAGCGCGACGAGCGCGTGCTGGTCGAGGAGGCGGTGGACGTCACGCTGCCCTTCGACCGCGTCCCCGCGGGCGCCCGCCACCCGCTGACCACGCTGTCCGAGCGCATCGAGGACGTCTTCGTGGCGATGGGCTACGAGGTCGCCGAGGGGCCCGAGGCCGAGGCCGAGTGGTTCAACTTCGACGCCCTCAACATCGCCCCGGACCACCCGGCCCGCACCATGCAGGACACCTTCTTCGTCCAGGGCCCGGACGGCTCCGGCGAGGGGGAGTCGGGCGTCGTGCTGCGCACCCACACCTCGCCGGTGCAGATCCGCTCCCTGCTGGAGCGCAAGCCGCCGGTGTACGTGATCTGCCCCGGCCGGGTCTACCGCACCGACGAGCTGGACGCGACCCACACCCCGGTCTTCCACCAGGTCGAGCTGCTCGCCGTGGACGAGGGCCTGACCATGGCCGACCTCAAGGGCACCCTGGACCACATGGTCAGGTCCCTGTTCGGGGAGGACCTGCGCACCCGGCTGCGCCCGTCGTACTTCCCCTTCACCGAGCCGTCCGCCGAGATGGACATGGTGTGCTTCGCCTGCCGCGGGGAGTCCGTCGGCGACCCCGACCGCCCCTGCCGCACCTGCTCCTCCGAAGGCTGGATCGAGCTGGGCGGCTGCGGCATGGTCAACCCGCGGGTGCTGACCGCCTGCGGCGTGGACCCGGAGCGCTACAGCGGCTTCGCCTTCGGGTTCGGTATCGAGCGGATGCTGATGTTCCGCCACAACGTCGAGGACATGCGAGACATGGTCGAGGGTGACGTCCGGTTCACCCGGCCGTTCGGGATGGAGATCTGATGCGGGTCCCGCTTTCGTGGCTGCGGGAGTACGTCGACCTGCCGGCCGGTGAGACCGGCCGCGACGTCGCGGCGAAGCTGATCGCGGCCGGGCTGGAGGTCGAGACCGTCGAGCGGCTCGGCGCCGACATCACCGGGCCGCTGGTCGTCGGACAGGTCCTGGCGATCGAGGAGCTGACCGGCTTCAAGAAGCCGATCCGCTACTGCCAGGTCGACGTCGGCGACGCCAACGGCACGGGTGAGCCGCAGAACATCGTCTGCGGCGCCACCAACTTCGCCGTCGGCGACAAGGTCGTGGTGATCCTGCCCGGCGGCGTGCTGCCCGGCGACTTCCGCATCGGCGCCCGCAAAACCTACGGCAAGCTGTCGGAGGGCATGATCTGCTCGGCCAGCGAGCTGGGCATGAGCGACGACCACGAGGGCATCATCGTGCTCCCGCCCGAGCACGAGGTGGGCACCGACGCGATCGAGCTGCTGGAACTGGTCGACGAGGTCCTCGACATCGCCGTCACGCCCGACCGCGGCTACTGCCTGTCCATGCGCGGCGTCGCCCGCGAGGCGGCCACCGCCTACGGCCTGCCCCTGCGCGACCCGGCGCTGCTGGACGTCCCCGTGCCCAACGAGCACGGCCACCCGGTGAAGGTCGAGGACCGGCGCGGCTGCGACCGTTTCACCGCCCGCACGGTCACCGGTGTGCGGCCCGACGCCCGCTCCCCGATCTGGCTCCAGCGGCGGCTGCAGAAGGCCGGCATGCGCCCGATCTCGCTTGCCGTGGACATCACCAACTACGTGATGCTCGAACTCGGCCAGCCCCTGCACGCCTACGACCGCTCCCGCGTCAGCGGGGCGATCGGCGTGCGCCGGGCCCGGCCGGGGGAGAAGCTCACCACCCTCGACGGCACCAAGCGCGAGCTGCACCCCGAGGACCTGGTCATCACCGACGACAGCGGTCCGATCGGCCTGGCCGGGGTGATGGGCGGAGCCGACACCGAGATCGCCGACGCCCGCGATACGGCCGGCACCACCGAGGTCGTGATCGAGGCCGCGCACTTCGACCCGGTCTCCATCGCCCGCACCGCCCGCCGCCACAAGCTCTCCTCCGAGGCGTCCAGGCGCTTCGAGCGCGGCGTCGACCCGCAGGCCGCCTCCGCCGCCGCCCAGCGCACCGTGGACCTGCTGGTCCTGCTGGCGGGCGGCAGCGCCGAGGCGGGCGTGACCGAGATCGTCTCGCCCAGCGGCCCGCACACCATCAGGATGCGCGCCGACCACCCGGACCGGGTCGCGGGCGTGGCCTACGGACGCGAGACCGTGGCGCGCCGGCTGCAGGACGTGGGCTGCGACGTCTACGGCACCGACGAGCTGACCGTGACCGTGCCCTCGTGGCGGCCGGACCTGACCGACCCCAACGACCTGGCCGAGGAGGTCATGCGGCTGGAGGGCTACGAGGCCCTGCCCTCCACCCTGCCGCGCCTTCCCTCGGGCCGCGGTCTGACCGAGCGGCAGCGGCTGCGCCGCCGGGTCGGGCGGGCACTGGCCGGAGCGGGGTACGTCGAGGCGCCGAACTACCCGTTCGTCGGGGACGCGGCCTTCGACCGGCTCGGTCTGGAGGCGGGCGACCCCCGCCGCCGCACCGTACGGCTGGTCAACCCGCTCTCCGACGAGGAGCCGGCGCTGCGCACCACGCTGCTGCCCGGCCTGCTCACCGCGCTGCGCCGCAACGACGGCCGGGGCTCGCACGATCTGGCGCTCTTCGAGACCGGCCTGGTCTTTTGGCCCACCGGGGGCGAGACCGTCGCCGTCCGGCTGCCGGTCGACCGCCGCCCCACCGACGAGGAGCTCGCCTCCCTCACCGCCGCGCTGCCCGCGCAGCCGCGCCGGGCCGCGGTCGTGCTGGCCGGGGCGCGCGAGCAGGCCGGCTGGTGGGGCAAGGGCCGCCCGGCGACCTGGGCCGACGCGGTCGAGGCGGCCCGCACCGTCGCCCGCGAGGCCGGTGTGGAGCTGGAGGTGGCGGCCGACCGGCACGCTCCCTGGCACCCGGGACGCTGCGCCGCGCTGTACGCGGGCGCCGACGGCGAGCGCACCCTGGTCGGGCACGCCGGCGAGCTGCACCCGCGCGTGATCAAGGCGATGCAGCTGCCCGACCGCACCTGCGCCATGGAGATCGACCTCGATCTGCTGGAGCGGGCCTCCTCGGGCGCTCCGCAGGCCTCGCACGTGTCCGCCTTCCCGGTGGCCACGCAGGACGTCGCCCTGGTGGTGGACGCCTCCGTCCCGGCGGCCGAGGTCGAGTCGGCGCTGCGCGGCGGCGCGGGCGAGCTGCTGGAGTCGCTGCGGCTGTTCGACGTCTTCACCGGCGAGCAGCTGGGCGAGGGGAAGAAGTCCCTGGCCTACGCCCTGCGCTTCCGCGCGCCCGACCGCACGCTGACGGCCGAGGAGGCCACGGCCGCCCGCGAGGCCGCGGTGGCCGCGGCGGTCGCGCGCACCGGCGCGGTGCTGCGCGGCGCGTAAGCCGCCCCCCGTCCGCGGCGGCCGGTACGTCCGGTGCCTGCGACGGGGAACGCGGAACGCCGACGGCGGGGCGCCCCTCAAAAGGGGCGCCCCGCCGTCGGCGTTCCCGCCTCCGCGCGGCCCGGCCGGCGCCGTGCGGTTCGGCGGGATCTCAGTAGGTGTAGAAGCCCGCGCCGGTCTTGCGGCCCAGGCGGCCGGCGTCGACCATCCGCTGGAGCAGCGGCGGGGCGGCGTACAGCGGCTCCTTGTACTCCTCGTACATCGAGTAGGCGACCGATGCGACGGTGTCCAGGCCGATGAGGTCGGCGAGCTTGAGCGGCCCCATGGGGTGCGCGCAGCCCATCTCCATGCCGTTGTCGATGTCCTCGCGGCTGGCGATGCCCGTCTCGAACATCCGGATCGCCGAGAGGAGGTACGGGATCAGCAGCGCGTTGACCACGAAGCCCGAACGGTCCTGGGCGCGGATGGCGTGCTTGCCCAGCAGCTTGACGACCGCGGTCTCGGCCCGCGCGATGGTGTCGTCGGAGGTGGTCAGCGCCGGGATCAGCTCCACCAGCCGCTGCACCGGCGCGGGGTTGAAGAAGTGGATGCCGATCACCCGGTCCGGGCGGGAGGTCGCCACGGCCAGCTTCACCAGCGGGATGGAGGAGGTGTTGGAGGCCAGGATCGCGTCCGGGCTGGTCACCACCTGGTCGAGGATCTGGAAGATCTCGGTCTTGACCTGCTCGTTCTCCACGACCGCCTCGATCACCAGATCGCGGTCGGCGAACTCGCCGAGGTCGGTGGTGAAGGACAGGCGCTCCAGGGTGGCGTCGCGCTCCGTCTCGCCGATCTTGCCTCGTGCGGCGGCCTTCTCCAGGGAGGTCACCAGCCGGGTACGGCCTATCTCCAGGGCTTCGCCGGTGGTCTCGGCGACCATGACGTCCAGGCCGGCCCGTGCGCAGACCTCGGCGATACCCGAGCCCATCTGGCCGCAGCCAACCACTCCGACGCGTTCGATGTCGGTCACATCGTGCCTTTCGCTGATCCACTGGTCCGTGACGCCGCCCCCGTACGGTTCCGGCCGCAGCGCCTCGCCGACCGACGTTACCGCGTCGCGCCGGAGAAGCGGTCGGCCGGGGCTTCGCGGCCCCGGCCGACCGGCCGTCCGGAAGGCCGGCTCGTGGCGCGGGTCTCGCCGTCGACCTCGTAGGCGATGGAGCACTGCGCGGTGCCCGGATCCTCGGGGCCGGGCTCACGGAGGCGGCCGGTCGTCCTCCGGCCGGGCCGGCGCCGCCGGTGCGGCGGCCGCCGACCCCTTTCTTGGGCATGGGCACGTCCTCACCGGAAAGACCGACCACGCAGGCGGTGGGGCGCCGCCGGGCGCCCACTCGTCCGTCACGCGCAGTTGCCATGCCGCTACCCGGCCGGGATGATCGGGTGAGGCGTCGTCAGGAGGAGGCAGCATGGGGCGTTTGACTCGGAGGACCTTCGGCGCGGCGGCGGTCGGGATGCTCTCCGGCTCGCTGCTGGCGGGCCCGGGGGCGGGTACGGCGTCGGCCGGGGAGACGGGCGGCGGGGGCGGCCGGTACCGGCAGCGCCCGCAGCTGCGCGGGATGTGGGTGGCCACCGTCGCCAACATCGACTGGCCGACCAGGCCCGGGCTCGCCGCCGGCGAGCAGCGAAGACAGCTGTTGGCGCATCTGGACACGGCGGTCGAGCGCCGTCTCAACACGGTGTTCCTCCAGGTGCGGCCCACCGCGGACGCCCTGTGGCCCTCGCCGTACGAGCCCTGGGCGCAGTACCTCACCGGCACCCAGGGCGAGGACCCCGGCTGGGACCCGCTGGGCTTCGCCGTGTGCGAGGCGCACCGGCGCGGGCTGGAACTGCACGCCTGGTTCAACCCCTACCGGGTGGCCAACCACACCGACCCCGGGCGGCTGGCCGGATCCCACCCCGCGCGCCGCCACCCGGAGTGGGTGGTGACCTACGGCGGCAAGCTCTACTACAACCCCGGGCTGCCCGAGGTGCGCGCCTTCGTCCAGGACGCGATGTTCGACGCGGTGGAGCGCTATGACATCGACGGCGTGCACTGGGACGACTACTTCTACCCGTACCCGGTGGCGGGAGAGGTCTTCGACGACGACGAGGCCTACGAGCGGTACGGCGGCGCCTTCACCGACCGGGCCGACTGGCGGCGCGACAACATCGACCGGCTGGTGCGGGAGACCGCGCTGCGCCTGAGGCGGACCAAACCGCGCGTGCGCTTCGGGATCAGCCCCTTCGCCGTGTGGCGCAACGCGGGCACCGATCCGGAGGGCTCCGACACCCGCGCGGGCGTGGAGACCTACGACGATCTGTACGCCGACACCCGCAAGTGGGTGCGTGAGCGCTGGGTCGACCACATCGTGCCGCAGGTGTACTGGAACATCGGCTTCGCCGCCGCCGACTACGCGAAACTGGTGCCCTGGTGGGCCGACGTGGTGCGGGGCACCGGCGTCGAACTCCACATCGGCGAGGCGCTGTACAAGGCGGGCGATCCGGCCCAGGGGCCGGCCTGGCACGACCCGGCCGAACTCTCCCGCCATCTGACGCTCTGCGACCGGTACCCCGAGGTCCGCGGCAACGTCTACTTCTCGGCGAAGCACGTCGCCGCGGACCCGATCGGGGCGATGAGCCGGGTGGTCGAGGACCACTACGACCGCCCGGTGCGTGCGCCCCGCTAGCCAGGCCCCCGCGGCGGTCCGCGCCTCCCTCCGTCCTGTGCGCGGCCCCGGCGTCAGCGGCGCCGGGGCTCGCCGTGCTCCAGCAGGGGCTCGCCGTGGTGCCGCACCACTGAGTCGGGCCCCGGCGACATCACGGTCTCGTGCCCGTCCTCGAAGCGGACCCGGTACGGCGGCTCGCCGTTCGTCCCCAGTACCTCGATGATCTCCGCGACCCTCTCGTGCTGTCCCACGAACCTGCCGTGGACCAGCAGCAGGTCGCCCGTGTTCGCCTGCATCGGCGGTCTCCTTCTGCCTGTATCGAGAAGAAAATACTTTTGATCCCGATTCTAGGGGTGGAGGGCGTCCGGGCGCCCGCGGAGCCCGGACGGCTGATGGCGCTGATCCCCGAGTGATCCGGGCATACGTCCGAAAACAGTCCGTGCCCGACCGTCGAACAATCCGGTTCACGGTTCTACCATCCGGTAATGCATCTGCGGATCACGCTGCTCGCCGCCGCCCGCAGCTCATCCCTGCTGGACGTGCGCTTCGAGGACGACCGCCCCCTGGACGCCGCCGGGTGGCGGGAGGCGGAGTGGGCCATCGCGGCGTACGGACATCTGGCGGGCGCCGAACTGCGCTACTGCTCGCCGACCATGCGCTGCCGTGAGACCGGGGACGTCCTGGGGATGCGGCCGCTGGCCCAGCCCGCGCTGCGCGAGTGCGACATGGGGCGGTGGCGCGGGCGCACCCTCAGGGAGGTCGCCGCGGTCGAGCCGCGGGCCGTGGACGCCTGGCTGGCCGACCCCCATGCCACCCCGCACGGCGGCGAGTCGCTGTTCTCCTTCATCCTGCGGGTGGGCGACTGGCTGGACACCCGGCCGGGCGGCGAGGGCGACACCCTGATCGCCGCGGTCGTCGAACCGACGGTGCTGCGCGCGGCCGCGGTGTACGCGCTGAAGGCGCCGCCGCACACCTACTGGCGCGTGGACGTCCGGCCGCTGTCGTCGGTCACCCTGGCCGGGTGGGCGGGGGACTGGACGCTGGCCATGGACCACTGACGCGCGGCCGGGCGCGGCCGTGCGCCAGCGGTCCCGGTGGAGACGCTACGACCTGCGACGAGGCCTGCCGCGCCTGCCGCCGCCGGATCCCCTGGCACCACCGGATCCCCTGCCGCGGCCGGTCTGCCCGCCTCCCGCGGACCTCCGCCGCGCTCCGCCCCCGTCCGAACGCTGCGGCTTCGCCCTGTCCTGCCCGCCCCGCCGGTCCGGCTCGGGCTCCCCGACGGCGGCGGCGGGGCGCCGGCCCCGGGTGCTGTTGACCGTCCGCCCCCGGACGATCCCGATGAGGTCCTCCACCAGATCGGTGGTCCGGTCCTCCCGCCAGGACAGCGCGACGCGCGACTGGGGGGTGTCCGTGACCGGCCTGTAGGTGAGGTCCCTGCGGTGGTGCAGGCGGGCGAGCGACTGCGGTACGACGAGCAGCCCGATTCCCGCCGCCACCAGTTCGATCGCGTCCGCCGTCGTGGCGGGGCGCTCCAGGGCGGGCCGTCCCGGGGGGCGCTCCCAGTCCAGGGTGTCGTCGAGGGGGTGCAGCACGATCTCGTCGGCCAGTTCTCCGGCGGACACCTCCTCGGCCGCCGTCACGAGATGGTCCTTGGGGACGACCACCACCGTGGTCTCGGTATAGAGGGGGATGGCGCTGAGATCCGTCCGGTCGGTGGGCAGCCGCAGGAAACCCGCGTCGGCGCCGCCGTCGCGCAGCACGCCGGACGCCTCGGCGGCGGGCACCTGGACGAGGTCGAGCGGGACGCCGGGCAGACGCTCGTGCCAGATCCGCACCCATTTGGCGGGTGTCACTCCCGGGACGTACGCGAGCCGGAACGAGGGGGACGCTTCCGAGCCGTTCACCGGGCCAGGCTACCGGTCGGCCGGACGGCCGGGTGGCGGGAGGAGCCGCGGGCGCTCGATACCCTGGGCTCCATGAAGTCGCAGCAGACCGCCCAGACGATGAAGCCCGCCACCGCGGCGAAGAAGCTGGGTGTGTACCTCGAGGCCACCCCCGCCGAGTTCCGGGAGGGCGTCGTCTCGCGCGCGGAACTGGACGCGCTGCAGAACGACCCGCCCGAGTGGCTGCGGGAGCTGCGGCGCGACGGACCGCACCCCCGCCCGGTGGTGGCGGCGAAACTGGGCGTCTCCAACTCGGGACTCGCGCGCGGCGGCATCACCGAGCCCCTGACCACCGAGCAGATCGAGGCGTTGAAGGCGGAGAACCCCGAGTGGCTGCGCAAGGAGCGCGCCACCCAGGCCGAGGTCCGCAAGGAGGCGGCGCGGCTGAAGGAGCGGAAGGCGGAACAGGACGACGGGCCCCGCCCGCCCCGCACCTGACCGGGGGCCTCGGCCCTCGCTGTCCCCGCGTGACGCCGCGCCCGCGGCCGCACCCTCGGTCCGGCCCGCCGACCGGTCCTTCCGACCGGTCGGCGGGCCGGACGTCTTCCTCGCCCCGTCCCCACGGCCTCCGGGGCCGCCGCATACATTCATTGCATAAAACTGCTGTTGTGCGTATAGTCATGCTGTCGATGAGGAGGATTCCATGGCAGTGCGAGCGGCGGTGGCGGGAGCGAGCGGCTACGCGGGGGGCGAGATCCTGCGTCTGCTGACCGGACACCCCGAGGTCGAGATCGGGGCGCTGACGGGCAACTCCAACGCCGGGCAGCGCCTGGGCGCGCTCCAGCCGCACCTGCCGCCGCTGGCCGACCGCGTTCTGGAGGTCACCACGGTGGAGGCGCTGACCGGCCACGACGTGGTCTTCCTCGCCCTGCCGCACGGCCAGTCCGCGGCCGTCGCCGAGCAGCTCGGGGACGAGGTGCTGGTCATCGACTGCGGGGCCGACTTCAGGCTGAGGGACCCGGAGCAGTGGGAGCGCTTCTACGGCACGCCGCACGCCGGCACCTGGCCGTACGGCCTCCCCGAGCTGCCGGGGGCACGCGACGCGCTGACGGGGTCCCGGCGCGTCGCGGTCCCCGGCTGCTACCCGACGGCCGTGACGCTGGCGCTCTTCCCGGCGCTCGGGGCCGGCCTGGTCGAACCCGACGTGGTGGTGGTCGCGGCCACCGGCACCTCGGGCGCGGGCAAGACGCCCAAGCCCCATCTGCTGGGCAGCGAGGTGATGGGCTCGATGAGCCCCTACGGTGTCGGCGGGGTCCACCGGCACACCCCCGAGATGGCCCAGAACCTCTCGGCCGTCGCGAACGAGCCGGTCACCGTCTCCTTCACCCCGACGCTCGCCCCGATGTCCCGGGGCATCCTGGCCACCTGCACGGCCAGGGCCCGGCCCGGCCTGACCGCCGGCCGGCTGCGCGAGACCTACGACAAGGCGCTGGCCGCCGAGCCGTTCGTCCACCTGCTGCCCGAGGGCCAGTGGCCGTCCACCGCCGCCGTGTACGGCTCCAACAGCGCGCTGGTCCAGGTCGCGTACGACGAGACGGCCGGCCGTGTGGTCGTCGTCAGCGCCGTCGACAACCTCACCAAGGGCACCGCGGGCGGCGCGGTGCAGAGCATGAACATCGCCCTCGGCCTGCCCGAGGAGACCGGCCTCCCCGTCACCGGGGTCGCCCCGTGAGCCGGGAGCGGCACCTCCCGGCCGCGGCCGGTGACGCACGCGCGGCCGCCGGCCCGCTGTCGACGACGATGCCCGCGCCGTGCCGCGCGGGCGGAGAAGGGAGCGGAACAACACCATGAGTGTGACCGCTGCGAAGGGATTCACCGCGGCGGGGATCGCCGCCGGGATCAAGGACAACGGCAACCCCGACCTGGCTCTGGTCGTCAACACCGGGCCGCGTCTGGCCGCCGCCGGTGTGTTCACCTCCAACCGCGTCAAGGCCGCACCCGTGCTCTGGTCCGAGCAGGTCCTCAGGGGCGGGCAGGTCTCGGCGGTCGTCCTCAACTCCGGTGGCGCCAACGCCTGCACCGGCCCGCTCGGCTTCCAGGACACCCACGCCACCGCCGAGAAGACCGCCGAGGTGCTCGGTCACAGCGCCGGCGAGGTCGCCGTCTGCTCCACCGGTCTGATCGGCGTCCGGCTGCCGATGGACCGGCTGCTGCCGGGGATCGGCAAGGCCGCCGAGGCCCTGTCCCCGCACGGCGGCGACAGGGCCGCCATCGCCATCAAGACCACCGACACCGTGCACAAGACCGCCGTCGCCGAGGGATCCGGCTGGGTCGTGGGCGGAATGGCCAAGGGCGCGGGCATGCTCGCCCCGGGGCTGGCGACGATGCTGGTGGTCCTCACCACCGACGCCGACGTGGACACCCCCGGGCTGGACGCCGCGCTGCGCGAGGCCACCCGCACCACCTTCGACCGGATCGACTCCGACGGCTGCATGTCCACCAACGACACCGTGCTGCTGCTGGCCTCCGGAGCCTCGGGCGTCGCCCCGGAGGCGAAGGAGTTCGCCGAGGCCGTACGGGCCGTCTGCGACGACCTGGCGCAGCAGCTGATCCGGGACGCCGAGGGAGCCTCCAAGGACATCCGGATCGAGGTGGTGAACGCCGCCAGCGAGGAAGACGCCGTCGAGGTGGGCCGCTCCATCGCCCGCAACAACCTCCTCAAGTGCGCCGTCCACGGCGAGGACCCCAACTGGGGCCGGGTCCTGTCCGCCATCGGCACCACCTCCGCCGCCTTCGAGCCCGACCGGCTGAACGTCGCCATCAACGGCGTGTGGGTCTGCCGCGACGGATCGGTGGGCGAGGACCGCGAACTGGTGGACATGCGCTACCGCGAGGTCCGCATCACCGCCGACCTGGCGGCGGGCGAGGAGTCCGCCGTCATCTGGACCAACGACCTCACCGCCGACTACGTCCACGAGAACAGCGCTTATTCGTCATGAGCACACGTAGGCACACCGCCCTGCCCAAGGCCCAGATCCTCATCGAGGCGCTGCCCTGGCTGACCCGCCACCACGGGAAGACCGTGGTCGTCAAGTTCGGCGGCAACGCCATGGTGGACGAGGAGCTGAAGGCCGCGTTCGCCCAGGACGTGGTCTTCCTGCGGCACGCGGGCCTCAAGCCCGTCGTCGTCCACGGCGGCGGTCCGCAGATCAGCGCCCATCTGGACCGGCTCGGCCTGGTCAGCGAGTTCAAGGCCGGACTGCGGGTCACCACCGACGAGGCGATGGACGTCGTGCGGATGGTGCTGGCCGGCCAGGTGCAGCGCGAGCTGGTCGGCCTGCTCAACCGGCACGGCCCGCTCGCCGTCGGCATGACCGGCGAGGACGCGCACACCCTGACCGCCACCAAGCGCTACGCGCACATCGACGGCGAGCAGGTGGACATCGGCCGCGTCGGCGAGATCACCGAGGTGGACGCGGGAGCCGTCCAGGCCCTGCTGGACGACGGCCGTATCCCGGTGATCTCCTCCATCGCCCGCAGCGCCGACGACGGGCACGTCTACAACATCAACGCCGACACCGCGGCCGCGGCCCTCGCGGCGGCGCTCGGCGCCGAGACGCTGATGGTGCTCACCGACGTCGAGGGCCTCTACGAGGACTGGCCCAGCAGCGACGACGTGATCAGCCGCCTGACCGCGAGCGAGCTGGAGAAGCTGCTGCCGGACCTGGCCAGCGGCATGGTGCCCAAGATGGAGGGCTGCCTGTACGCCGTGCGCAACGGCGTTAACACCGCCCGGGTCATCGACGGGCGCGTCCAGCACTCCATCCTGCTGGAGATCTTCACCGACGAGGGGATCGGAACCATGGTCGTGCCGGACGGCGCCGCACCGCAGAAGGAGGAGCGGGCATGAGCGACACCACCGCCGCCCCCGCCACCACGCCCACGCACACGCTCCCGCCCGGCAACGCCGGTCTCACCCGGCGCTGGCAGGGCGCGCTGATGGACAACTACGGCACCCCCCGCATCCCGATCACCCGCGGCGAGGGCGCCCGGCTGTGGGACGCCGACGGCAGGGAGTACCTGGACTTCGTCGGCGGCATCGCCGTCAACTCGCTCGGCACCGCCCACCCGGCGGTCGTCCGCGCGGTCTCCGGGCAGATCGCCACCCTCGGCCACGTCTCCAACCTCTTCGTCGCCGAGCCCCCGGTCGCCCTGGCCGAACGGCTGCTCCGGCTCTTCGGCCGCACCGGGCGCGTCTACTTCTCCAACTCCGGGGCCGAGGCCGTCGAGGCGGCGTTCAAGATCGGCCGGCGGACCGGCCGCACGCACATGGTCGCCGCCACCGGCGGCTTCCACGGCCGCACCATGGGCGCCCTCGCGCTGACCGGTCAGTCCGCCAAGCGCGACCCCTTCCTGCCGCTGCCCGGCGAGGTCACCCACGTTCCCTACGGCGACGCCGACGCGCTGCGGGCGGCCGTCACCGAGGAGACCGCCCTGGTGATCCTCGAGCCGCTCCAGGGGGAGAACGGCGTCGTCGTACCGCCCGAGGGCTATCTGGCCGCCGCCCGTGAGATCACCGCCGCCACCGGCACCCTGCTGGTGCTCGACGAGGTCCAGACGGGCATCGGCCGCACCGGGCACTGGTTCGCCTGCCAGGCGCAGGGGGTGCGGCCCGACGTCGTCACCCTCGCCAAGGGGCTGGGAGCCGGCCTGCCCATCGGCGCCACGGTCGCCTTCGGCGAGGCCGCCGAACTGCTGGGCCCCGGACACCACGGCTCCACCTTCGGCGGCAACCCGGTCTCCTGCGCGGCGGCGCTCGCCGTCCTGGACACCATCGCCTCCGAGGGCCTCCTCGACCACGTCGGGCGGATCGGCGGCCGGCTGCGCGACGCCGTCCAGGGGCTGGGGCACCCGCTGGTCGACCACGTCCGCGGCGCCGGGCTGCTGCTCGGTATCGTACTGACCGAACCCGTCGCACCCCAGGTGCAGCAGGCTGCCCAGGACGCGGGCTTCCTGGTGAACGCGTGCGCTCCGGACGTCGTCCGGCTGGCCCCGCCGCTGATCATCGGCGAAGCCGAGGCGGACGCGCTGGTCCGGTCCCTCCCCGCCGTCCTCGACGCCGCCGGCGGGACCCGACGAGCCGGAGACTGACGAGACGATGACCGAGGCGCAGGCGCAGGGCGGCAACCACGGCGGCCCGGCCGTACCCCACACGCGTACGGCCCGGCACCGCCGGATCGTGGAGATCCTGAACCGCGAGCCGGTCCGGTCCCAGAGCCAGCTCGCCAAGCTGCTCGCCGACGACGGGCTGAGCGTCACCCAGGCGACGCTCAGCCGGGATCTGGACGAGCTGGGCGCGGTGAAGATCCGCAACACCGGGGGCGAGCTGATCTACGCCGTCCCCGGCGAGGGCGGCGACCGCACGCCCCGGGCCCCGCTGGGGGAGTCCGCGAGCGAGGCGAGGATGGCACGCCTGGCGGGCGAGCTGCTGATCTCCGCCGAGGCGTCGGCCAATCTGGTGGTGCTGCGCACCCCGCCCGGCGCCGCCCAGTTCCTCGCCTCGGCCATCGACCAGGCGGAGGTGCACGACATCATCGGCACCATCGCCGGCGACGACACCCTGCTGCTGATCAGCCGCCACCCCACCGGTGGGCAGGCCCTGGCCGACCATCTGCTGCGGCTGGCGCAGAAGAACTCCCACCAGGGCAACGGCACCTGAGACCCGGACCCCGGCCGGGGTCCGGGCGGCGCGGTTCGCTCTCCGTCAGCCGGCTGCGCCGTGCCCGGCGGCGGCCCGCCACTCGTGGGCCAGCACAGCCCAGACCTGGAGGTCGTGGCGGCGGCCGCCCATGGGGAACACGCTGCGCAGGGTGCCCTCGTGCGTCATGCCCAGCCGCTTGGCCACCGCGATGCTGGGGCCGTTGTCCGGGGAGACCAGCCACTCCACCCGGGCCAGGTCGCGCACTTCGACCGCCCAGTCGATCATGCGCCGTGCGGCGGTGGTGACCAGCCCGCGCCCCTGGGCCTCGGGGGCCAGCCAGGCGCCCAGCTCACAGGAGCCCTCGGAAGCGCTGAACAGCCGGAAGATCATGCCTCCCACCAGTTCGCCGTCGAGCCGGATGCAGTAGATCCGACCCTCGTCGGCGGCCTGCTTGTCGGCGTACCGCTGGAGGAAGGCGCGGGCCGAGGCGGTGTCGGTGACGGTGTGCGCCCACGGCAGCCAGGGCGCCAGATGGCCGCGCACCCGGTCGGTGTACGCGGCCAGCTCCGCCGCCTGCCACGGCTCCAGGGGGCACAGCTGTGCGCCGTCGCCGAGAGGGGTGCTGAGCATGGGGACTCCTCGGAATCGCTCGCAGGTGGTGGGGCGTACGGTCGCGGCAGTCGTCCCGCCGGTCCCGGCGAACGCCATGATCGAACCCGCCGCCGTGCCGGCGGCGTCCGCCGCGCGGAGGCAGCCGGTGAACGGCGGCGGGCGGTCGCGCGCCCGGTCGCCCGCCGCCGTCCGCCGGCTCAGAGCGGTTTCTTGTGGAAGAGGGTCGTGGGCCGGAGCACGCCCTCGGTGTCGGCGGCGTAGTCGGGGATCGTGCCGGCCTCGGTCCAGCCGGCCGAGCGGTAGAGGCGCTCGGCCGGGCTGCCGGTCTGGGTGTCCAGCACCAGCAGGGAGATCCCCGCGCCGGCGGCCTCCCGTTCGGCCGTCGCCAGCAGCAGCCGGCCCAGCCCCCGGCCCCGGGCGTCCCGGTGCACGATCAGCTTGGCTATCTCCGCGCGGTGGCGGCCGTTGGGCATGCCGCAGAACCTCAGCTGCACGGTGCCCAGGATCCGGCCGCCGCCCCGGGCGACCCACACCGCCGTCCTGCCGTCGGCGACCTCGGGCGCCAGGCCCTCCCACCAGGCCGCCGCCTCGGCGGGGTCGAGCGGGGCGAGGAAGCCGATCGATGAGCCGCCCTCGACGGCGTCGCGGAGCAGGGCGGCCAGCTCCCGGGCCGCGGCGGGGATCTCGGTGGCCGGCAGACGGGTGATCACCGGCGCGGCGCTGCTGATGTGTTCGGTTCGCACCGCCCGATGGAACTCCTTCCGGGGCTCTGGCCGCAAGAACGTTCCGCCAGGTGGTCCGGTGTCCGGGCATCCAGGTGGTCAGGCGGGTGTGGGCGGCAGGGGGAGCGGCAGCCCCGGGAGGCCGTCGATACTGGTGGCGACGTGCTCCTTCTTGTGGAAGTAGGCGTCCAGCGACTCGTCCGTCTCGCGCCCGAAGCGCGAGCCGTGCAGCGGTCGGTCGCTCTCGTACGTCATCAGCGGCACGGCGTAACCGCAGGTGTCGCGGATCAGCTCGGCGGTGACCACGATGATCGCGCGCAGGCCGTGCCGGGAGTGGTCGATGCCGGGGAAGCGGGCGATCAGCTCTCCCCAGCGCGGGTCGTCGCGGAAGACGGGCTCCCCGCGGCCGTGGACGCGCACGATGTTCGGCGGGCCGGAGAAGGCGCACCACATCAGGGTGATCCGGCCGTTCTCCCGCAGATGGGCGACGGTCTCGGCGTTGGAGCCGGCGAAGTCGAGATACGCGACGGTGCGCTCGTCGAGGACGGCGAAGGAACCTCTCAGCCCCTTGGGGGAGAGGTTGACGGTGCCTTCGCCGGACAGCGGCGCGGTGGCGGTGAAGAAGACGGGCTGGGCCTCGATGAAGTCCCGCAGCCGTCCGTCGATGCGTTCGTATGTCTTTCCCACACGGGCATCATGCCGCCGTGTGCGCGTGCGCGCCCGGTATTTCCGGCGCAGGCTTGGCGCATGGCCGAAGGCGCGGGAACAGGCGGAGGCAGGAGCCGGGACGGACGCGGGGGCCCCGGGGTGCGGGTGCGCCGTGTGTACGAGGAGGCCGGCCCCGGAGACGGCCGGCGGGTGCTGGTGGACCGGATCTGGCCACGCGGTCTGAGCCGGGACGCGGCGGAACTGGACGAGTGGTGCAAGGACGCCGCCCCCTCGGACGGGCTGCGCCGCTGGTACGGCCACGACCCACAGCGGTACGCGGAGTTCGCCGGGCGCTACCGCGCGGAGCTGGAGGAGGCGGGGCGGCACGAGGCGGTGGAGCGGCTGCGGGAGTCGGCCGGAGAGGGGACGCTGACGCTGCTGACGGCCACCAGGGACGCGGAGCACAGCCATGCGGCCGTACTGGCCAAGGTGCTGCGGGAGACCACCCGGGGCGCCCCCGGCTGACGCGTTCGGTGTGCCACTGACCAACGGAAGGCAGCTGACCTGCGGTTTTCCCGACGGATGACTGTTCTTTGACGAACCATACGGGGGAATGCATACTTATACCAGTCACCGTATGCATCGTAAGGAGCCCCCCGTGACCGAGCGCGTCGTACTCGCCTACTCCGGTGGCCTGGACACCTCCGTCTGCATCGGCTGGATCGCCGAGGAGACGGGCGCCGAGGTCATCGCCGTCGCCGTGGACGTCGGCCAGGGCGGAGAGGACCTGGACGTCATCCGCAAGCGCGCGCTCGCCTGCGGCGCCGTCGAGGCCGAGGTCGCCGACGCGAGGGACGAGTTCGCCGAGGAGTACTGCCTCCCCGCGATCAAGGCGAACGCGCTCTACATGGACCGCTACCCGCTGGTCTCCGCCCTCTCCCGGCCGACCATCGTCAAGCACCTGGTGGCCGCCGCCAGGAAGCACGGCGCCACCACCGTCGCCCACGGCTGCACCGGCAAGGGCAACGACCAGGTGCGGTTCGAGGCCGGCATCTCCTCGCTGGCCCCCGAGCTGAGGTGCATCGCGCCGGTGCGGGACTACGCCATGACGCGTGATGCGGCGATCGCCTTCGCCGAGGACAAGGGCCTGCCGATCGCCACCACCAAGAAGTCGCCGTACTCCATCGACCAGAACGTCTTCGGGCGG
The DNA here is from genome assembly GCF_054072955.1 of Streptomyces sp. SS8. Lineage (NCBI taxonomy): Bacteria > Bacillati > Actinomycetota > Actinomycetes > Kitasatosporales > Streptomycetaceae > Streptomyces > Streptomyces sp. SS8. The sequence goes on along the minus strand of NZ_JBSVCZ010000016.1, from coordinate 76,681 downwards.
GCCGTGGAGACCGGCTTCCTGGAGGACATCTGGAACGCGCCGATCGAGGACGTCTACGACTACACGCAGAACCCGGCCACCGCGCGCGAGGCCGACGAGGTGGTCATCACCTTCGACAAGGGCGTCCCCGTGGCCGTCGACGGCAGGCCCGTCACCGTCCTGCAGGCCATCCAGCAGCTCAACGAGCGGGCCGGGGCCCAGGGCGTGGGCCGGATCGACATGGTCGAGGACCGGCTGGTGGGCATCAAGTCCCGCGAGGTCTACGAGGCGCCGGGCGCCATCGCGCTGATCACCGCCCACCAGGAGCTGGAGAACGTCACCGTCGAGCGCGAACTGGCCCGCTACAAGCGGCAGGTCGAGCAGCGCTGGAGCGAACTGGTCTACGACGGCCTGTGGTTCTCCCCGCTCAAGCGGGCCCTGGACGGCTTCGTCGAGGAGGCCAACGAGCATGTGTCCGGCGACATCCGGATGACCCTGCACGGCGGCCGGGCCACCGTCACCGGCCGGCGCTCCCACAAGTCGCTGTACGACTTCAACCTGGCCACCTACGACACCGGCGACACCTTCGACCAGTCGATGTCCAGGGGTTTCATCGAGATCTTCGGCATGAGCAGCAAGATCGCCGCCAAGCGGGACCTCGCGCAGTAACCTGCCCCCGCGGCAGCCGCACGCCGCCCGCTTCCTCCGCCCCCGTGGTGGGGGAGGCGGGCGCCTTCCCGTCCCGGCCGGCCCCGGCGCCACCCGACACGGCCCGGCACGGTTCGAGGCACCGCCCGCCACCGCCCGCCACCGCCCGCCAACGTCCGCCACCGCCCGAACCCGCCCGGCACGCCGGGTAAGCGCACGAGGAGCACCGATGACCAACGCCCCCCAGACCCCGCCCTCCGCCGCAGGCGGCGACGTACGGCTGTGGGGCGGCCGGTTCGCCGACGGACCGGCCGAGGCGCTGGCCGCCCTGTCGGCCTCCGTCCACTTCGACTGGCGGCTGGCCCCCTACGACATCGCCGGGTCGCGCGCCCACGCCCGGGTGCTCCACCGGGCCGGCCTGCTGACCGCCGATGAGCTGGAGAAGATGCTCGCCGGCCTCGACCGGCTGGCCGCCGACGTCGCCGACGGTACCTTCACCGGCACCGTCGCCGACGAGGACGTGCACACCGCCCTGGAACGCGGGCTGCTGGAGCGCCTCGGTCCCGAGCTCGGGGGCAAGCTGCGCGCCGGGCGCTCCCGCAACGACCAGGTCGCCACGCTGTTCCGGATGTACCTGCGCGACCACGCCCGGATCATCGGCGGTCTGCTCGCCGACCTGAACGAGGCCCTGGTGGCCCTGGCCGAGGCGCACCCGGACGTGGCGATGCCCGGCCGCACCCACCTCCAGCACGCCCAGCCGGTCCTCTTCGCCCACCATGTCCTCGCCCACGTCCAGGCGCTGTCCCGGGACGCCGAGCGGCTGCGGCAGTGGGACGCGCGCACCGCCGTCTCGCCCTACGGCTCGGGGGCGCTGGCCGGTTCATCGCTCGGCCTGGACCCCCGCGCGGTCGCCGCCGACCTCGGCTTCGAGCACGGCTCGGCCGCCAACTCCATCGACGGCACCGCCTCGCGCGACTTCGTCGCCGAGTTCGCGTTCATCACCGCGATGATCGGCGTGGACCTCTCCCGGATCGCGGAGGAGGTGATCATCTGGAACACCAAGGAGTTCTCCTTCGTCACCCTCCACGACGCCTTCTCCACCGGCTCGTCGATCATGCCGCAGAAGAAGAACCCGGACATCGCCGAGCTGGCGCGCGGCAAGTCCGGCCGGCTCATCGGCAACCTCACCGGGCTGCTGGCCACCCTCAAGGCGCTGCCGCTGGCGTACAACCGCGACCTGCAGGAGGACAAGGAGCCGGTCTTCGACTCCTGCGACCAACTGGAGATCCTGCTGCCGGCGTTCACCGGGATGATGGCCACCCTCACCGTCAACCGCGAGCGGATGGCCGAGCTGGCCCCGGCCGGCTTCTCGCTGGCCACCGACGTCGCCGAGTGGCTGGTGAAGAGGGGCGTGCCGTTCCGGGACGCGCACGAGATCGCGGGGGAGTGCGTCAAGGTCTGCGAGGCCGCCGGGATCGAGCTGGACGGACTGACCGACGAGCAGTTCGCGGAGATCTCACCCCACCTCACCCCCGAGGTCCGCACCGTGCTGAGCGTCTCCGGCGCCCTGGCCTCCCGGGACGGGCGGGGCGGCACCGCGCCGTCCGCCGTCGCCGTCCAGCTCGCCGAGGTCAAGGAGGAGCTGGCCCGGCAGCGGGAGTGGGCCGGGGAGGACCGCCCGGGCGCCGTGGCCTGACCTGCCGTCAGGTCGCCGCCGAGGCCCCGCCGAACCCCTGTCGGGGACCGGAGGGGAACCACACTTCGCCGGTCCCCTCCCGGCAGCGGGCTCCGACCACCACCAGTTCGCCCCGCCGCAGCGCCCGGACGGCGTGTGCTGGGTGCGCGCGGCGGCACGGACCACCGGCGGCGCGCCGGGCTCCCGGCCGGACAGCTCCCCGGAGACACCGGGCGGTCCACACGGGCCGGAACGGCGGCGACGGGGCGCGGGGCGGCGGAGCACCCGCCGCCTCCCCTCCTCGCGCCCCTTCCGGGCCACCCTCCGCCTCCACGCCCTCCACGCCGCTCTCCGGCGGTGCTTCATCGGCGAGCGCGGCACGTGGTGCTCCTCCGGGTCCGTCGGCGTCCTGGGGAAGCATGGACAGCACCGCTCCCCGCTACGCCCCCGGAAGGAGTGAACCGGGAGGCGCCGGCGGGACGCGGTTGCCCCGAAGGGGTGAACGTGCCGCCCCGGGAGCGCCCCGCTCCGGGAGCGGGGGCGGCCGTACGCCCCGGCTGCCGCCGACGGGTGTTCAGGCCGCCTTGGCCTTGGTGGCGTACACGTCCACGTACTCCTGGCCCGACAGGCGCATCACATGGCTCATCACCTCGTCGGTCACGGCCCGCAGCACATAGCGGTCGCGGTCCATGCCGTCGTAGCGCGAGAAGTCCAGCGGCTCGCCGAAGCGGACGGTGACGCGGCGGCCCGGGCCGATCCGCGGCAGCCCGCTGCCGCCCGGCTGCACACGGTCGGTGCCGATCATCGCGAACGGGACGACAGGCGCGCCGGTCATCAGCGTCAGCCTGGCGATGCCGGTGCGGCCCCGGTACAGGCGGCCGTCGGGGGAGCGGGTGCCCTCCGGGTAGATGCCGAAGACGTTGCCCTCCTCCAGCACCCGGCGGCCGGTCATCAGCGCCGCGACGCCGCCGCGCCCGCCGTCGCGGTCCACCGGGATCATGCCGACGCCGGTGAAGAACCACGCCATCAGACGGCCCTTGAGGCTCTTTCCGGTGACGTACTCGTCCTTGCCGATGAAGAAGACCTGCCGGTCGACGACGAGCGGGAGGACCATCGAGTCGATGAAGGTCAGGTGGTTGCCGGCCAGGATCACCGGTCCGCTGCCGGGGATCCGCTCCGCTCCCTCGACCTGCGGACGGAACAGCACGCGCAGGAGCGGGCCGAGCAGCGCCTTGATGAGCAGGAAACGGGACAACGTGCCCTCCGGTCGTGATGGTCAGCGCGCGCACCCGCGCAGGTCGGTACGGTACTCGCCGGTCACCGGCGGGCGCGCGCCGGGTCCGTCCCACGGATACCCCGCGATGGCGCGATTTGTCAGCCGTTCACGCCACGTTTCGTGCGAGGTCTCCCGCGGTGAAGCGACGCACACCTACCATGCGCGGGTTCCGTTGCTTGTCAGGTGCGGGACAGTCACAGGCGTGTGAAGCCGAGAGGAGTGCTCATGGGACAGGCGCAGAGGCCGGACCGCAGAACCGTGCTGGGCGCGGCGGTGCTGGGCGCGGGCGCGGCGGCGCTGGGACCGGCCGCCGCCGCGGCGGCCGACGGCGGCCGGGGGAGCGGCGCGGGCCGGGGACGCACCGCCCTGCCGGTGCCCGCCGTCATCGCCCACCGCGGTGCCAGCGGCTACCGGCCCGAGCACACTCTGGGGGCCTACCAACTCGCCCTCGACATGGGCGCCGACGTCATCGAGCAGGACCTCGTGCCCACCCGGGACGGCCATCTCGTCTGCCGTCACGAGAACGACATCACCGGCACCACGGACGTGGCCGACCGCCCCGAGTTCGCCGGCCGCAAGGTCACCAGGACGGTGGACGGCACCGAGATCACCGGCTGGTTCACCGAGGACTTCACCCTCGCCGAACTCAAGACGCTGCGCGCCACCGAGCGCATCCCCGGCACCCGCCCCCACAACACCCTCTACGACGGCCGCTGGACGGTCCCGTCCTTCGAGGAGGTGCTGCGCTGGGCCGAGCGAGAGGGCCGCCGGCGCGGACGCCCGGTCTGGCTGCACGTCGAGACCAAGCACCCCAGCTACTTCCGAGGCCTGGGCCTGGGCCTGGAGGAGCGGCTGGCGAAGCTGCTGCGCCGGTACGGGCGGGACCGCGCGAACTCGCCCACGTTCCTGCAGTCCTTCGAGCCGAGCAGCATGGAGCGGATGAGCCGGCTGGTGCGGACCCCGCGCGTGGTGCTGCTCTCCTCGGCCTCCTCCCGCCCGTGGGACTTCACCGAGGCCGGCGACCCGCGCACCGTGGCCGATCTGGTCACCCCCGAGGGGCTGGAGTGGATCTCCGGCTTCGCCCAGGGCATCGGGCCGACGCTGGACCTGGTCGTCCCCCGGCGGGCGGACGGGCGGCTGGGCGAGCCCACCACCCTGGTGCGCGACGCCCACGCCCGCGGGCTGCTGCTCCACCCGTACACCATGCGCAACGAGAACCGTTTCCTGCCCGCGGACTTCCGCCGCGGCACCGACCCGGACGCCTACGGGGACGCCTTCGGCGCCCTGCGGGCGTACTTCGCGACGGGCATCGACGGCATCTTCGCCGACCAGCCGGACACCGCCCTGCTGGCCGCCGAGGACTTCCGCCGGAGCTGACGGCCGGGCTCGGCCGGACCAGAGGGGCGCGCGGGCCGCGGCGGTCACCCGTGAGGGTGGCGCGTTCGCGGCCCGCGCGGCCGTTTCGCGCTCCCGGCGGGAGGGCGGCCCGGCCCCCGGCTGCCCGCACCGGGCCGCCCTCCCGCCGGGACCCCGCCGCCGGTTCCCCTCCCACCGGAAGCGGCCCCCGAGTTGGGAATCTCACAGAGCGGTCCCGAACCGATTCGTTCCCCTTGCACCGATCGCCTGCGCAGAATGCTCACGACGGAGGTTGCGCCCCCCGAACCAGGGGGAAGGGTGCGGTGAACCACCGGCGTCATCAGGGCAGACAGTTCGGGCGCGCGACCCTCGTTCGACACGCGCTCCCGGACGCGACGAGACATGGGGAGACGTGCGCACATGGGAACGAGCGTGACCATCTCGGCGGCGACGGACGAAGACGCCGAGCAGATCCTCAAACTGCAGTACCTGTGCTACCAGTCCGAGGCCGCGCTCCACGGCGACTACGGCATCGAGCCGCTCACCCAGACCCTCGACGGCCTCCGCGCCGAACTGGCCCGAGGCTGCGTGCTCGTGGCCCGGCTCGGCGCGGAGGTCGTCGGCTCGGTGCGCGGCCGCGTCGAGGACGACGGCACGGCCGTGATCGGCAAGCTGATCGTCCACCCCCGCATGCAGCGGCACGGGCTCGGCGGGAGGCTGCTGTCCGCGGTCGAGGAGCGGCTGGCGCGGGAGCGGTCCGCCCGGCGCTACCGGCTGTCCACCGGCCACCGCAGCGAGGGCGGCATCCGCCTCTACCGCAGGCTCGGTTACACCCCGGTGGCCACCGAGCGGGTCTCCCCCCGGCTGAGCATGGTGACCCTGGAGAAGGCACCTGAGCCCTCGCCCGCGGGCGGGGACGTCTCCCGGACGTACGCCGCCAGCGCCTGACCGCGCCCTCCGCGCGTCCCGCGCGCGTACGGCTGCCCCGGCGGAGATCCCCGCCGGGGCGACCGTACGCGCGCGGCAGGGGTCAGACCGCGCCGGCCCCGGCGGGCGAGCGGCGCAGCCACAGCAGGCCGATCACCGGCAGGACCAGCGGGAGCAGCAGATATCCCAGGCCGTAGTCCGACCAGACGGTCGCATCGGGGAAGGCCGACGGATCCAGCACCGTCCAGGTGCCGACCGTCAGCACCCCGGCCAGCTCGGCCGCGCAGCACACCAGCGCCACCCGGCGGGCGCCCCGGCCGCCGCGGACCAGGGCGACGGTGATCACCACGTACACCGCCGCGGCCACCGCCGACAGGAGATACGCCAGCGGTGCCTCGTCGAAGCGGGTGGAGAGCTGGTAGACCGAGCGGGAGGTCGCGCCGATCGCGAAGACCGCGTACAGCGTGACCAGCAGCCGGCCCGGTCCGCGGTGCAGACCCGGCCGCGCCGGGGGGCCGGACGGGATCCGGGGCCCCGAGGGCTCAGCCATGCCCGCCTCCCCACACGTCGTACAGCCGCACCTGGAGGACGGCCATCACCACCGCGCCCGCGGCGACCGTCGCCGAACCCCAGCGGGTGCGTTCGGCCAGCGACATGAAGCCGACCGCGGGCACGCAGGCCGCCACCCCCAGCAGATAGGAGACGAAGACCACCGTGCCGCCGTCCGGCTTCTCGCCGCGCGCCAGCTGTACGACGCCGACGACCAACTGCACCAGGGCCAGTACGGTCACCACGGCCATGCCGGCGAAGTGCCAGTCCTTGGTCGGCTGGTCCCGGTAGGCCGCGAAGCCGCACCAGGCGGCCAGGGCGAGCGCGGCCACGGCGACCGCGACCGTCAGCGGGGTGAGCATGTCGGCACCTTATTCGAGCCCGTCATCGCGGACGAAACGACCCCTCCCGAAGCTCTGGCCGACCGTGGCCTTGACCACAGACCGGGCCGCTGACCGTACGGCCCGCGAACAGCGTCCACGCAGGTGGCGGCGGGTGCGGAGGCTTTCCTCCGAGGGGTTCGGGCCGGCCGCCGCACACCTCGGCCGTCCACTATCCGGACAAAGGCGTCCGTCTTTTACGTGTAGGGGGCAGGGGTCTGCTTTACTCGTCCGCATGACCGCGACGAGCTGCCGCATCCGTGCGACCGAGGCGACCACGACGCCCGGTGCTCGCCGTATGTGTCGAATGTGTGACCGCTGAGGGCCCCCGCCTGAGCCGCCTCGCGCCCCGAAGCGAGATCTGAGCCTCCCGCCTGCCGGTATTCCGCCGGGAGGGCGCCGGATGTGCTCGGCCCCGCGCTCGCCCGCCGTCCGCCCGCACCGGGCGTGGCCCGGACCGCGGGTTCCCACCCCTTTCGTCAGGAACCTCCCGTGCCCGGCGCCGCATCCCCGCGCCGCGCACTCGACAGTGATGGACACCCAGTGATCACCACCACGGGACTCACCAAGGTCTACCGTTCCCGAGGCCGCGACGTGACAGCGCTCGACGGCGTCGACCTCCATGTCCGCGAGGGCGAGGTCTTCGGCGTCGTCGGCCGCAGCGGCGCGGGGAAGTCCTCCCTCATCCGCTGCGTCAACCTGCTGGAGCGCCCCACCTCCGGCACGGTCGTCGTCGACGGACAGGACCTCACCGCCCTGGCCGGGCGCGGAACGCGGGCCGGCGCCGAGCTGCGCCGGGCCCGCAGCCGCATCGGCATGGTCTTCCAGCACTTCAACCTGCTGTCCTCCCGGACCGTCCAGGGCAACGTCGAACTGCCGCTGGAGATCCTCGGCGTCCCCGGCCGCGAGCGCGCCCGCAAGGCCCGCGAACTGCTCGGCCTGGTCGGTCTCGCCGACCACGCCCGCTCCTGGCCCGCACAGCTCTCCGGCGGCCAGAAGCAGCGCGTCGGCATCGCCCGGGCGCTGGCGGGCGACCCCGGGGTGCTGCTGTCGGACGAGGCGACCTCCGCGCTCGACCCGGAGACCACCCGCTCCGTCCTGGCCCTGCTGCGCGACCTCAACCGGCAGCTCGGTCTGACCGTCCTGCTCATCACCCACGAGATGGACGTCGTCAAGACCGTCTGCGACTCGGCCGCGCTGATGCGGGACGGGAAGGTCGTGGAGTCCGGCACCGTCTCCGGACTGCTGGCCACCCCGGGCTCGGAGCTGGCCCGCGAGCTGTTCCCCCTCGGGGGAGCGGCCCCGGCCGGGGAGGTGAAGACCGCGGAGGGGGAGGTCCGGGAGCGCACCGTCGTGGACGTCACCTTCCACGGCGAGAGCACCGGACGGCCGCTGATCTCCCAGCTCTCGCGCACCCACGCCATCGACGTGTCGATCCTCGGCGCCGCCATGGACACCATCGGCGGCCGCCAGGTGGGACGGATGCGGATCGAACTGCCCGGCCGCCGCGAGGACAACGCCGTGCCGATCGGCTTCCTGCGCGAGCGGGGGCTGACCGTCGAGTTCCCCGGGGCGGCCGGAGCCGCCCGGGGCTTTGAGCGCCCTGAGACCTCCGGGACCCCCGAGACCCCCGAGACCTTCGAGACCGTGGAGAAGACCCGATGACCTGGCCGGAGATGCAGCCCATCCTGCTCCAGGGCACCGTCGACACCCTCTACATGGTCGGCTGGTCCACCCTCGTCACCGTCCTGGGCGGCCTGCCGCTGGGCGTGCTGCTGGTGCTCACCGACCGCGGCGGGCTGCTGGCGAACAGGGCGGTCAACAAGGCCGTCGGCACCGTGGTCAACGTCGGGCGCTCCCTGCCCTTCATCATCCTCGTCGTCGCCCTGATCCCCTTCACCCGCATGGTCGTCGGTACCTCCATCGGCCCGACGGCCGCCGTGGTGCCGCTGTCCATCGGCGCCATCCCCTTCTTCGCCCGCCTGGTGGAGACGGCCGTGCGCGAGGTGGACCACGGACTGGTCGAGGCCGTCCTGTCCATGGGAGGCGGCACCGGCACGGTCGTCTTCAAGGCGCTGCTGCCGCAGGCCCTGCCCTCCCTCGTAGCCGGCCTGACCACCACCGTCATCACCCTCGTCGGCTACTCCGCGATGGCCGGCGCGGTGGGGGCCGAAGGTCTGGGCAGCAAGGCCATCACCTACGGCTACCAGCGCTTCGAGACCGGCTTCATGCTCGCCACCGTCGTCGTGCTGCTCGCCCTCGTCACCGCCGTGCAGCTCCTGGGCGACGGCGCGGTGCGCCTGCTCTCCCGCCGCGAGCGCACCACCTGAACCACCCCCGACCCACCCCCCACCCATGGAAGCCGGACCCCTTGTCCGGCACCGACCGGAGCCCCGGCACCCCGGAGCCCGGAGAACGCACAACGGAAAGAGGCACTCTTCGTGCGCACCATCACCAAGTCCGCCGTCACCAGGGCCGCCCGCACCAGGGCCGCCGCCGTCACGGCCACCGCCGCGCTGGCCCTGTCGCTGGCCGCCTGCGGAACCGACTCCGACCCCGCCGCCTCCGGCGGTCCGGGGAACGCCGACGCACCGCTGACCGTCGCCGCCTCCCCGACCCCGCACGCCGACATCCTCGGCTTCGTCAGGGACAACCTGGCCGAGAAGGCCGGGCTGAAGCTGGAGATCAGGGAGTTCACCGACTACGTCCTGCCCAACACCGCCACCGAGAACGGCGAGGTCGACGCCAACTACTTCCAGCACAAGCCCTACCTGGACGACGTCAACGCCAAGCAGGGCACCCACCTGGTGCCCGTGACGGGCGTCCACCTGGAACCGCTGGGCCTGTACTCCTCCACCCTGAAGAAGGCCTCCGAACTCGGCGCCGGCGACACCGTCGCGGTGCCCAACGACACCACCAACGAGGGCCGCGCCCTCAAGCTCCTGGACGACCACGGCCTGATCGAGCTGAAGGACGGCGCCGGGCAGGACGCCACCCTGGCCGACATAGCCGACGCCAAGGGCCTGGAGTTCAAGGAGCTGGAGGCGGCCGCGCTGCCCCGCTCCCTCGACGACGTGGACGCCGCCGTCGTCAACGGCAACTACGCCATCGAGGCCGGTCTGAAGCCCGCCGAGGACGCCCTGGCCCTGGAGGAGGCCGAGGGCAACCCCTACGTCAACCTCCTCGTCGTGAAGGAGGGCAACGAGGACGACCCCCGGGTGAGGAAGCTGGCCGACCTGCTGGCCTCCCAGAAGGTCGCCGACTTCATCGAGAAGAAGTACCGGGGCTCGGTGGTGGCGGCCTCCGACGCCTCCTGACACCGGTGGGGTGGTGGGCCGGGCCCCGGCGGCGGTTTCCGGGGGCCCGGCCCACCACCGGGGCCCGCGCTGCGCACCGCCGGGGTGATGCTGCATGCTGTGCACTCGACCCCGTCAGGCTGGAGTGGCGCATGACATCCATCTTCCCGGAGATCTCGATCAGCACGGAACGGCTCGTGCTGCGTCCCCTCGAGACCGAGGACGCCCCCGCGTTCACCGAGATGATGAACGACGAACTGGTCACCGCCTGGACCTCCGTGCCCGTCCCCTACACCGAGGAGCACGCCCTGGAGTGGATAGCCCGGGGGGCGCCCGCGCAGCGGACCGGGGGAGACGGCATCGTCTTCGCCGTGACCGAGTTCCTCACCCAGCGACTGGTCGGCACCGTCCATCTGCGCAAGGCCGACTGGCGGGTGCTGTCCGCCGAGGCCGCGTACGTGATCGCCCCCTGGGCGCGAGGTGAGGGGTACGCCGCCGAGTCGCTGCTCGCCGCCGCCCAGTGGCTGTTCCAGGACCGGAAGTTCGAGCGGCTGGAGATCCGCACCCCGGCCGGCAACACCGCCTCCCAGCAGGTCGCGCAGAAGGTCGGCTGCGTCAGCGAGGGCGTACTGCGCAACGCCTGGATAGCCCGGACCCGCACCGAGGACGGGAGCTGGACCGACATCCGCACCGACCTGATCGTGTGGAGCCTGCTGCCGGAGGACCTGGAGGACGGGCCGGGCGAGGCGGCCGACACCGGAGGCTACTCCGCCTACCCCGAGGCCGGGAGCTACACCGCCTATCCCGACTGGCGCTGACGGCCCGCGAGCACGGAGCCCGCAAGCACGGAGTCCGAGCCGTGAAGCCCCGGCCGTCCTCCCGCGCCGGGCGCGGTAACCTCACTGCGGCGACGCCGTCCCACCGGCACCGCACCCCGCACCCGCGCACGTCCCCCGCGACGCCTTCCGTCCCCGCCCCCACCACGCGCCAGGAGAGAGCCGACGATGGCCGACCGTGTCACCGTGATCGGGTGGGACGGCTCGCCGCTGACCGAGGCCGCCCGCGCCGCGCTCGGAGCCGCCACCCTCGTCGCCGGCGCCGCCCACCACCTGGCCCTCCCCGAGGTCCCGCCCGCGGCCGAGCGCGTCCGGCTGGGCAGCGTGGCGCTCGCCGCCCGCCGCATCGCCGGGCACCGCGGCACCGCGGTGGTCCTCGCCGACGGAGACCCGGGGTTCTTCGGAGTCGTGCGCACCCTGCGCGCACCCGAGTACGGCCTGGAGGTCGAGGTCGTACCCGCCGTCTCCTCCGTCGCCGCGGCCTTCGCCCGCGCGGGGATGCCCTGGGACGACGCCCGGATCGTCGTCGCCCACGGCCGCACCCTGCGCCGTGCCGTCAACGTCTGCCGCGCCCACACCAAGGTCGCCGTCCTCACCTCGCCCGGCGCCGGGCCCGCCGAACTGGCCCTGCTGCTGGAGGGGGTGCACCGCACCTTCTTCATCTGCGAGGCACTGGGCACCGACCGCGAACGGGTCACCGTACTGACCTCCGACAAGGTCGCCGACCACGTCTGGCGCGACCCCAACGTCGTGATCGTGGTGGGCGGTTCGGCGGCCGCGGCCGGGCCCGGCGCGGCGGGCCAGGGCGGATGGCTGGCCGGACGCGATCCGAACTACCCGCCCGCCGTGCGGGGCTGGGCCCTGCCGGCCGCCGAGTACACCGGGCAGGACACCCGGGCGGCCGTGGCGGGGACCGCCGACTCCGCGCAGCTGCGCGCCGTCCAGCTCGCCAGACTCGGTCCCAGACCGGGCGACCTGCTGTGGGACATCGGCGCGGGCAGCGGAGCCGTCGCCGTGGAGGCCGCCCGCTTCGGTGCCGCGGTCCTCGCGGTCGAGCGCGACGCGGCGGCCTGCGCGCGGATGTCCGCCGCCGCACGGCACTTCGGCGTCCAGCTCCAGGTCGTGCACGGCGTCGCGCCCCTGGCCCTGGAGGCGCTGCCCGAACCCGACGTGGTGCGCGTCGGCGGGGGAGGGGTGCGCACGGTCGCCGCCTGCGCCGACCGCAGGCCCGAGAGGATCGTCACACACGCCTCCACCCGCGACGAGGCCGAGGCCGTCGGAAGGGTGCTGGCGGACGGCGGATACGCCGTGGAGTGCGCCCTGCTCCAGTCCCTGGAACTGGACACCCGGGAGTGGACGGAACGCGAACGCGCGGTCGTCTTCCTGCTGTCCGGCAGCCGGATGTGATCTCGTCCGAGACGAACCGGACCAACCGGGCCCAGTCGTCCACCCCCGCCTCCCGCGGGGCGCGGTGGCGGGTAGGCTGATGGACCGTTGTGCCGCCTGCCGGTATTGACACTTTGTCTGTCGATGTCCGGACGGGTCGGACGGGGGCACGGCGGGCGCCCGCTGGGGCCGGAAGGAGCACTACCGATGGGCGAGGGGTACGCATGACTGACACCGGCCGGGTCCCGGGCGAGGGACAGCCGGAGAACGCAGGCGGACAGCCGGAGCAGCCGGGCGCACCGGCACCCGGCACGTACACCTTCGCGGGCCCGGTCGAAGGTGTGGCCTCGGGCTACGAGGACGATCTGCTGCTGCCCGGCTCCCACGGATGGGGCGAGGCGCCGGCGTCCGCGCAGCCTCAGGCGCCCGCACCCGTACCCGGCCCGCGCGAGTCGGACGGATACGGGCAGTACCCCGTGCCGCCCGCGCAGACGGCCCAGGGGCACGCGCCCCACACCGCCGCGACGCCTCCCCGGCCGCCGCACCTGGGGCCGCCCGTGCCCGAGCAGTCCGGCGTGGTGCGCACGCTCGCCGACCGCAGCAGCGCTCCGGCGGCTCCGGCGCCCACGCCCCCGCAGGGCGTGCCCGTACGGCAGCCCGGGCCGCCGACCACGGGGCCCGAGTACTTCGACGTCGCCCACGAGGAGCCCGCGGCGCAGGCCGCTCCCTCCCCGGAGGCGCCCGAGGCCGTCGCGCCCGCTCCCGCCGCGCAGCCCGGCACGCTTCCGTCCGACCCGGTGCAGCCCGGTGCCTGGGCACCGCAGCCCCCGGCGGCGGAACCCGGAACCGCTCCCGCGCAGCCGGCGGCCGGGTGGCCGGCCGAGCCGCTGCCCGGCCCGGACCTCGCCGCGATGCCTCCCGCTCCGGAGACCGGTGAGGCGCCGGCCGCGCAGGCTCCCGCTCCCGCTCCCGCCCCGGAGCCGGAGGCCGTGGCCGAGCCGGAGGCCGCGCCCGAGGCGGAGTCCGTGCCCGAGGATGCCGCTTCCCAGGAGGCGGCAGAGCCGCAGCCCCAGGAGCCCGCGCCGGCGCCGGTGGACGAGACGCCCGATCCCGATCCCGCCCCGGAGGCGGAGCCTGTGCCCGAGGCGGAGGCCGGGGCGGACGAGCCTCCCGTGGCCACTGCCCCCGTCGCAGCGTCGCCGGCCGCCGAGGCCGGCGCACCCGAGCCCTCCGTGGCCGGCCCCGGAGCCCGGACCGCCCACGAGTCGCAGGAGGCGGAACCGGAGCAGCCCGGGCCCGAGGCGCGCAGGACCCCGGAAGCCCCGGAGAACACCGGGGAGCCCGTCGCGGCGGAGGTCCCGGTGAACGCCTCGGCCGAACCCGCCCCCACCGAACCCGCCCCCACCGAACCCGCCCCCACCGAGCCCGCCTCCGAGGAACCCGCCTCCGAGGAACCCGCCTCCGGGGAAGCCGCTTCCCAGGAGACGGCCGAGGTGCCCGCCCCCGAACCCGCGGCCGCCGCACCCGCGCCGGCCCAGGCGCCGTCCGAGCCCGTGCCCGCCGAGCCCGTGCCCGCCGGGACCGGGGCTCCCGCTCCGGAGACCGGCGAGGCGCCGGCCGCGGAGGCCCCCGAACCGGCCCCCGAGCAGCAGCGGCTCGCCGTGGCCGCGGTGCCCGGCGCCGGGCCGCAGGTGATGGAGGCCGTGGCGGTCACCGCCGAGGCCCCCGGGCAGGAGGACGCACAGCCGCCCGCCGACGGCGGGCCGGCCGTACCCGTGGCCGGTCAGGAGCCCGGGAGCGGAACGCCGGAGGCGGCCGACGCCGCCGAGGCCGGCAAAGCCCTGGGGGAAGCCGCCGAACCCGCGGCTGCCGCCCCCGCCGCCCCGGGTTACGACGAGGCCGAACGCGAGACGCTGCACCGCCTCATGCGCGAGCGGCGGGACATCCGCAACGGCTTCCGCTCCGACCCGATCCCCGACGACGTGCTGCTGCGCGTCCTGGAGGCGGCGCACACCGCCCCCAGTGTCGGCCACTCCCAGCCGTGGGACTTCGTCCTCATCCGCTCCGAGGAGACCCGCAGGGCGATGCACGAGCTGGCCATGCGCCAGCGCGACGCGTACGCCCGGTCGCTGCCCCGGGCCCGCGCCAAGCAGTTCAAGGAGCTGAAGGTCGAGGCGATCCTCGACACCCCGGTCAACATCGTCGTCACCGCCGACCCCACCCGCGGCGGCCGCCACACCCTCGGCCGCCACACCCAGCCGAAGATGGCGCCCTACTCCTCGGCCCTGGCGGTGGAGAACCTCTGGCTCGCGGCCCGCGCGGAGGGCCTGGGCGTGGGCTGGGTCAGCTTCTTCGACGAGCGCGAGATGGTCCGGGCCCTCGGCCTGCCCGAGCACCTGGAGGTCGTCGCCTACCTGTGCATCGGGTACGTGGACGCCTTCCCGGACGAGCCCGAGCTGGTGCAGGCGGGCTGGTCCAAGCGCCGCCCGCTGTCCTGGGTCGTCCACGAGGAGTCCTACGGCCGCCGGGTCCTGCCCGGCGCGGAGGAGCCGCACGACCTGCTCACCGAGACCCTGGCGGGCATCCGCCCGCTGGACGCCAAGGCGCTCGGCGAGGCGTGGGAGCGCCAGAAGCGGATGACCAAGCCGTCCGGTGCGCTCGGCATGCTGGAGATCATCTCCGCGCAGCTCAGCGGTCTGGCCCGGCAGTGCCCCCCGCCGATCCCCGAGCCCGCGGCCGTCGCCGTCTTCGCCGGGGACCACGGGGTGCACGCCCAGGGCGTCACCGCCTGGCCGCAGGAGGTCACGGCGCAGATGGTCGCCAACTTCCTGGCCGGCGGCGCGGTCTGCAACGCCTTCGCGAACCAGGTGGGCGCCGAGGTCTGCGTGGTGGACGTGGGGGTGGCGGCCGACCTGCCGTCCGCGCCCGGTCTGCTGCCGCGCAAGGTGCGGCCCGGCACGGCCGACTTCACCGCCGGGCCCGCGCTCACCCGCGAGGAGGTGCTGCGCGCGGTCGAGGTGGGCATCGAGACCGCCCGCGACCTGGTGGCGGCGGGCAACAAGGCGCTGCTGACCGGTGAGATGGGCATCGCCAACACCACCGCCTCCGCCGCGCTGATCGCGGTCTTCACCGGCGCCGACCCGGCCGAGGTCACCGGTCGCGGCACCGGTGTCAGCGACGAGATGCACGCCCGCAAGGTCGAGGTGGTCCGCCGAGCCCTGGAGCTGCACCGGCCCGACGCCTCCGACCCCCTCGGCGTCCTGGCGGCGGTCGGCGGGCTGGAGCACGCCGCGCTGACCGGGCTGATCCTCGGCGGCGCCTCGCTGCGCACCCCCGTCGTCCTGGACGGAGTGAGCGCGGGGGCGGCGGCCCTGGTCGCGCGGGCCATCGCGCCCGAGGCGCTGGCGGCCTGCATCGCCGGCCACCGCAGCGCGGAGCCCGGCCACGTCGCCGCGCTGACCAAGCTGGGCCTGCGCCCCCTGATCGACCTCGACCTGAGGCTCGGCGAGGGGACGGGTGCCCTGCTGGCCCTGCCGGTGGTGCAGAGCGCGGCCCGGGCCATGCACGAGGTGGCCACCTTCGACTCGGCGGGCGTCACCGAGAAGAACTGACACGCCCCACCGCCGTACCGTCCGCAGGTCGCCGGAGAACCGCAGGTCTCCTCCGGTGACCTGCGGCACAGCGGGTCCGGGCCGCCGCGTCGTACGCTGCCCGCATCCGCTGCCCTCCGCAGCCAGTCCCGTCTCTGCCGCTCCAGCGCCGCAGCGGCCCGCGATCCTCCAAGGAGCCGCATCGCCATGTCCGAGCACTTCGCGCACCCCGCCTATCCCGTGGGTCTGCGTCTGACCGGGCGCCGCGTGGTCGTCCTCGGCGGCGGGACCGTAGCCCAGCGGCGGCTGCCCGCGCTGCTGGCCGCGGGCGCCGACGTCCTGGTGATCGCGCCCTCGGCCACCCCCTCGGTGGAGGCCATGGCCGAGGCGGGCGAGCTGCGCTGGGAGCGCCGCGCCTACCGTCCGGGCGATCTGGACGGCGCCTGGTACGCGGTCGTCGCCACCGACGACGCCGGCGCCAACGCGGCCGCCTCCGCCGAGGCCGAGGAGCGCCGGGTGTGGTGCGTCCGCAGCGACGACGCCGACGCCGCCACCGCCTGGACCCCGGCCACCGGACGCAGCGAGGGCGTCACCGTCGCCGTCCTGACCGGACGCGACCCGCGCCGCTCGGCCGCCGTGCGCGACGCGGTGGTCGAGGGCCTGCGCGACGGCACCCTGACCGCCCCCCGGCACCGTGCCCGCAGGGCCGGCGTCGCACTGGTCGGCGGAGGCCCGGGCGACCCGGACCTGATCACGGTGCGCGGCCGCCGGCTGCTGGCCGAGGCGGACGTGGTGATCGCCGACCGGCTCGGCCCGCGCGACCTGCTGGACGAACTGCCGCCGCACGTCGAGGTCATCGACGCCGCCAAGATCCCCTACGGCCGGGCGATGGCACAGGAGGCCATCAACGCCGCCCTCGTGGAGCACGCCAGGGCCGGAAGGTTCGTCGTACGCCTCAAGGGCGGCGACCCCTATGTCTTCGGCCGCGGCATGGAGGAGGCGCAGGCGCTGGCCGAGGCCGGGATCCCGGTCACGGTGGTGCCCGGCATCTCCAGCTCCGTCAGTGTGCCCGGCGCCGCGGGCATCCCGGTCACACACCGCGGGGTGGCCCACGAGTTCACCGTCGTCAGCGGCCACGTCGCCCCCGGCGATCCGCGTTCGCTGGTGGACTGGGCGGCCCTGGCGAAGCTGCGCGGCACCCTGGTGATGCTGATGGCGGTGGAGCGCATCGGCGCCATCGCCGAGGCCCTCGTCGAGCACGGGCGGGCCCCGGACACGCCCGTCGCCGTGGTCCAGGAGGGGACCATGGCCGGCCAGCGCCGGGTGGACGCCACCCTGGCGACCGCGGCGCGCACGGTCGAGGAGGAGGGCGTACGCCCGCCCGCGGTGATCGTCGTCGGCGAGGTGGTCGGCGTGAACCGGGCCGGGGCCGGCCGGTGACGGCGCGGGAGGCCGAGGGCACCGGGAGGACCGGGGCACAGGGAGTGGACACCGCCGGGCCGGAGGGCGGGGCCGGGACCGGGGCGGCCCGGGGTCCGATCACCGTCGAGGATCCCGGCGATCCGCGCCTGGGCGACTACACCGGCCTGACCGACGTCGGGCTGCGGCGCGTGCGCGAACCGGCGGAGGGCCTGTTCATCGCCGAGGGCGAGAAGGTCATCCGGCGCGCCCTCGCGGCCGGCTACGAAATGCGGTCGATGCTGCTGACGCCCAAGTGGGCCGAGGCAATGCGCGACGTGGTCGCCGGTACCCGTGCGCCCGTCTACAGCGTCGGCCCGGAGGTGGCCGAGCGGGTGACGGGCTACCACGTGCACCGCGGGGCCCTGGCCTCGATGCGGCGCAAGCCCCTCCCGGAGGCGGCGGACCTGCTGGCGGGCGCGCGCCGGGTGGCGGTGCTGGAGGCCGTGAACGACCACACCAACATCGGTGCCCTGTTCCGCAGCGCGGCGGCACTGGGCATGGACGCGGTACTGCTCTCACCGGACTGCGCCGACCCCCTGTACCGGCGTTCGGTCAAGGTCTCCATGGGCGCGGTCCTCCAGGTGCCGTGGACCAGACTGGAGTCCTGGCCCGGGGATGTCGGGGTGCTGCGGGAGGCGGGGTACGTCACCGCGGCGCTCGCCCTGGACGAGAACGCGGTCGGGCTGGGCGAGTTCGCGGCCCGCCGGCACCCCAGGCTCGCCCTGGTCCTCGGCTCCGAGGGGGACGGTCTGCGCCCGGCCACGGTCGCGGCCGCCGACGTGGCCGTGCGGATCCCCATGAGCGCGGGCGTGGACTCCCTCAACGTCGCCGCGGCGGCGGCCGTGGCCTTCTACGCGACCGGCCCCGCCGCGGGGTGAGCCCGTCCGTGTGTCCACTGTCCGCCAAAGCGGGCATTTGGTGACACTGGGTGATAAAGTGAACGCGCCAGTACTCGGTCGGCGCGGCCGGCGGCGGGCCGACCGCCGCCGACCCGCTCACGTCGATGACACACAGGTCTGTACTGGGGGTGCAGATCTCGACTTTGCCCCATCCAGAGGGCGGTCGGGTCGGGGCTGTCCGCGCTCGCCCCGGCCGTCCTCCCGAAGGGAAGGAAGACGACCGATGAGCACCCAGCCCGTCTCACACCCCCCGGTGGTCAGAGCCCTGTGGGTCCTGGTCGCCGTTCTGTTCTCCGCCCTCGTCGCCCTGGTCGCGGGCATCCTCTCCGGTGCCGCGGGCAGTACCCTCCCCGAAGCCGCGCTGCACGCGGGCGGCGCCTTCGCCGCCACCCTCCCGCTGTGCCTGACCGTCCTGTCCGCGCTCGGCGTGCTGTAGGCACCGGAGGTGAGCGGGCGTCAGCGAGCCGGGCGCACCACCGGACCGGCTGAGACCGGCGCCCCCGCCCCGGCCGCGTCCCCGGTGTCGACGGCCGGACCCGCGGGACGTCCCAGCCCCCGCGCCGGCCCCTGGCAGCCCTGTGCCGCCGCGATGCCGAGCGCGACCAGCAGCGTCACCGTCACGAACACGACCAGGCGCTGGCGCAGCAGACGGGGGTTCGCCGGCCGCCTGGGCCCCGGCCGGGCGCCGCCCGCGGTACGCACCGGACGACGGGCCGACGCCCCTCCCGCCGAGCCGCCCGACCGCCCCCCGGCGGAGGGCCGGGGGGTGTTCCGGGCCGGTGTACGAGGCGCCGGGCCCCGGGACGCGCCCGCCCCGTCCCGGTCGGCGAGGCCCGCGCGGCCGGAGGTCCCCCGGGAGCCGCGGCCGCCCGAGGGGCGGTCGCCGTCGCGCGAGGTGCGCTGCCGCAGATACTGCTCGGCCCGCTTCCCGGTCGGCCGCGCCGGGCGCACGGCCGCCCCGGTGGCCGCGCCCTCCGGCAGCCCGCGCGCCTCCCGGGCGGCGATCTCCCGCAGCCGCAGCGAAAGCTGCAGGGTGCTCGGCCGGTCCTCCGGATCCTTCGCCAGGCACGCCCGCACCAGCGGCGCCAACGCCGCGTGCACACCGTGCAGCTGGGGCTCCTCGTGCACCACCCGGTACAACATCACCTCCGAACTGCCCTGCCCGAAAGGCGAGTCCGCGGTCGCCGCGTACGCCAGCGTCGCGCCCAGCGAGAACACGTCCGTCGCCGGGGTCACCGCCGCGCCCCGCACCTGCTCGGGCGCCAGGAAGCCCGGAGAGCCCACCGCCGTGCCGACGTGGGTGAGGGTGCTGGCGCCGGTCGCCCAGGCGATGCCGAAGTCGATGATGCGCGGGCCCTTGGGCGACAGCAGGATGTTCGACGGCTTCAGATCCCGGTGCACCACACCGGCCTCGTGCACCGCCACCAGCCCCTCGGCCAGCGCCGCGCCGATCGAGGCGACCTGCGCGGCGGGCAGCGGGCCCTCCTCGTTCACCTTGTCGTGCAGCGAGGGCCCCGGCACGTACTGGGTGGCGAACCACGGGCGGTCCGCCTCCAGGTCCGCCGCCACCAGCCGGGCCGTGCAGCCGCCGCGGATCCGGCGGGCGGCCGACACCTCGCGCGCGAAGCGCGAGCGGAACTCGGGGTCCTCCGCGAGGTCCGGCCGGATCACCTTCAGTGCCACCCGCTGACCGCGCCGGTCGGAGCCGAGGTACACCACGCCCATGCCGCCCGCGCCCAGCCGCCGGTGGAGCCTGAACGAGCCGACGACTCGCGGGTCCTCGCGCCGGAGCCGCATCATCGCCATGTCCTTCCCCTACCTCCGGCCGGGAGCCCGTCCCGCCCCGGTGGGCGGCCCCGCACTGCCCGGTCCCTCTGACGTGCCACAGCTTACGGACTGAGGCCCCCTCGCGCCGACAGGCCGCGCATGAGGAACACACCGGTTGTCAGTGCCCGGTGGGAGACTGGGGGAGTGGGCGCGCGGCAGTCAGGGGCGGGGAAAACCCTGCTCAGGGGGCGTCCGACAGGCCTTCCCGGAAGGGGGATCGCACCATGAAGGGCGATTGGGTGGAGATCGTGGTGGACGCCGGAGACACCACCCGTACCTATGAGATGGCGGCCACGCGTGCGGGTCGGCGGGTGGAGACGCAGGTGCGCAGGGGAGTGGTGGAGGTGAGCGAGATCACCCGCAGCGGCACGGTGGTGCGCACCGCGCGCTTCATGGCCAACCGGGTGCTGGCCCTGGTCGAGCACCCGGTGCCGAGGGAGGACGCCGCACAGGAGCCGGCCCGCTGACCGGCGGCGCGGGCGAGGGCCCCTCCCCTCCGGGAAGACCCGGGCCCCGGAAGGCGCCTCTCCACCCTGGGGAGTACCCGGGGCGGAAAGGAGTCATCCTGCGGGAGGCCTCCGTTCGGTACGCGGGCATGACGACCGGGGACGCCCCCGGCTCCTAGTGTTGTTCTCAAGCGGCGGGTGCAGCACTCGTCCCCCGAGGTCAGACACCCGCCGCCCCGTACCACGACAGGAGCGGAACCATGGCGCACACAGCACAGCGCCCGGCGTCCCGGACGCAGGGACGCCTGGCGGACCTCGCCGCCCTCGGCACCCGGCCGGGCGGACGCCGCCACCCGCTGGTGGCAGCGGTCATGGTCCTTCCGCTGGCCGTCCTGCTGGCCGTCGTCTTCGGCGGAGTGGAAGCGGTGATCACACAGGCGTCGTCCGTGGCCGGACTGCTGGGGCTCTGACACAGGGCCCCGGGCTCGGGAGAGCGGCCCGAGCCGGGACATCCGGTCACCCAACCCCGTGGGGACGGGGGTACGGCGGACGGCGTGGGGCCCGGGCAGTTGGGGAACTGCCCGGGCACCGCGCCGCCTTGGGCCGTACGATCCGCCGCACGGCCCGTGCCCGCGGGCCCGGGAGGGCAGGAACACCGTGGCGCACGCACCGCTCATCGCGCATCTCGCCCACCGGGCGGCCCTGGCCGACGCCGCGGCGTCCCCCCGCCTCACGACCGCCGGTGCCGGCCGGCCCGTGGTGCTGGCCGAGCGGGCCGACGCCACCGTCGTACGCGGCGGGAGCGTCGTGGCCAAGGCACACGCCCTTGGCGGCGGCCTCGAACGGCTCGCGCTCCGGCTGGACGTCGCCGCCCATCCGCTGCTGCGTCACGTCCTGCTCGCGCCACTGCCCGCCGCCGAAGGCCCGTGGACCGGGGCCCCGGAGACGGGGGCGGGGCCGAGGAGGCGGCTTGTGGACACCCTGCCGGACGGCCGCCCGGTGACCCTGTGGCCCTACGGCACCCCCGTGGACCCCGGCGCACCCGAGGCCGCCCCCTGGGAGGCGCTCGGCACGCTGCTCGCCCGCCTGCACGCCGTACCGCCCGCCGCGCTACCCGGACCGCTCCCGCCGATGCGCGGCCCCGCCAAGGCCGCCCGCGCCCTGGAATCCCTGCGCCGCACGGTCCGCCGCACCGCCGCGGTACGGGCCGTCGAGGCGGCCTGGGCCGCCCTGCCCGCGTGGACGCGCGACGAGGCCCCGCCGCCGCGGGCGGACGCCCTGTGCCACGGCGACCTCCATCTGGGCCAACTCGTCCGGCACCCGGCGCCCGACGGCCCCTGGCGCCTCATCGACATCGACGACCTGGGCCTGGGCGATCCGGCCTGGGACCTGGCCCGGCCCGCCGCCTGGTTCGCCACCGGGCTGCTGGCCCCCGCGGACTTCGGCCGCTTCCTGGGCGCCTACCGGGCCGCGGGCGGCACCGCGCTCCCCGGCGGCCCGGACGGCCCTCCCCGCGACCCCTGGCCGCGACTGGACGCCCCCGCGCGGGCCCTGACCGTCCAACTGGCGGCCCGCGCACTGGTCGGAGCCGAGGCCGAGGGCCGCGCGCCGGACGAGACCGACCGCGCCCTGATCGACGCCTGTTCCCGCATCGCGGGATCCTGGTGAAGCCCGCGAGCCCTGCGCCGGGCGCGTCCGGACGGCCCGCCCCACCGATTTGACCGGTACGCGGACGCATCCGGAACGCCCCGCGGCGCGTCTGTACAACCACACGGTCCCTACCGCCACGGAGGCGAGAGACGATGCAGTGCCCCAAGTGCCGAGCGCACATGCAGACGTACAACCGCAGCGGAGTCCAGATCGAGCAGTGCGGCGGCTGCCGGGGGGTCTTCCTCGACTACGGGGAGCTGGAGGCGCTCACCCGTCTCGAGTCGCAGTGGTCGCAGCCGGCCCCGCCCCCGCCGGGCCCGGCCGCCCAGCCCTACCCGCCGGCCCCTCCCGCCTGGGGAGCCCCGCACCACGGCCACCACGGTCATCACGGTCGCCACAAGAGCTTCAGCCGGATGCTGTTCTCCTCCTGACCGGACTCCGGCCGTGACCGCGGGACGGCCCGGAACACGGAGAAGGGCCGGAGCAACAGGCTCCGGCCCTTCGGGATGTGGACGATACTGGGATTGAACCAGTGACCTCTTCCGTGTCAGGGAAGCGCTCTCCCGCTGAGCTAATCGTCCGCAGTGCGGTGTGCCGCGTGCGCGATACTGGGATTGAACCAGTGACCTCTTCCGTGTCAGGGAAGCGCTCTCCCGCTGAGCTAATCGCGCGGAACAAGGACCCCGAGGGGCCCTCAGTGGACGATACTGGGATTGAACCAGTGACCTCTTCCGTGTCAGGGAAGCGCTCTCCCGCTGAGCTAATCGTCCGAGGTGGAGACGGGATTTGAACCCGTGTAGACGGCTTTGCAGGCCGTTGCCTCGCCTCTCGGCCACTCCACCAGCGCGGGGGCCGCGAGGCCCCCATCGAGCGGACGACGAGACTCGAACTCGCGACATCCACCTTGGCAAGGTGGTGCTCTACCAACTGAGCTACGTCCGCAGTGCCTCTCCCGGGGCGATGCTCGGGAGCTGCCGCCACCTCCCGCTGCCGCGCTCGGTGACGACATGAACTCTAGCGGATTCCCGGGCCAGCTCAAATTCCGTTTCCCCAGCGTGCCCGCCATAGACTCACCGCGTGCACGATCCGGCCCCTATAGCCCGCTTCGGCGGCCTTGTCGCCACCGACCTGCGCGACGTCACCAGCGACCCCGCCGCCCTGGACTCCACGGGCTGGTGGGCGGTGGTCGCCGACTTCGAGGGGCGCCTGGTCTGCGCCCGCTTCGGCGACGTGCGGCCCTCCCCCGTGCCCCGCCCCCGGCCGGGGCACTGGCGCGGACCGGACACCGGCGCCTGGACGTCCTCCCTGGACCGCGCCGCCTACACCGCGGGCGTGCGGCGCATACGCGAGCACATAGCGGCCGGCGAGGTCTACCAGGCCAACCTCTGCCGTGTGCTCACCGCGCCGCTGCCCGACCCGGCCGCCGCCGACCCCGACGAACTGACCGCGCTCCTGGCGCGCGGCAACCCCGCCCCCCACGCCGGCACCGTCCGCCTCCCCGCCCACGGCGTCGAGATCGCCACGGCCTCGCCCGAGCTCTACCTCGCCCGCCGCGGGCGCACCGTGGAGTCCCGCCCCATCAAGGGCACCGGGCGCACCGCCGCCGACCTGCTGGACAAGGACCACGCCGAGAACGTGATGATCGTGGACCTGGTCCGCAACGACCTCGGCCGAGTCAGCGCCACCGGATCGGTCACCGTCCCCGCCCTGTGCGCCGTCGAGCCGCACCCCGGGCTCGTCCATCTGGTCTCCACCGTCCGCGGCGAACTGGCGCCCGGGGCCGGCTGGGCCGAACTGCTGGAGCACACCTTCCCGCCCGGGTCGGTCACCGGCGCCCCCAAGTCCAGCGCCCTGCGAGTCATCCGCTCGCTGGAGACCGCCCCGCGCGGCCCGTACTGCGGCGGCATCGGCTGGGTGGACGCCGACCGCGGCACCGGGGAACTGGCCGTGGGCATCCGCACCTTCTGGATCGACCGCGCCGCTCCCGGCGGCCCGGTGCTGCGCTTCGGCACCGGCGCCGGGATCACCTGGGGGTCGAACCCGGAGCGGGAGTGGGAGGAGACCGAGCTGAAGGCGGAGCGGCTGCTCACGGTAGCGTCGGGGGAGTACGCGAAGACGCCTCCCGCGAGCGTCGCGGTCCGGGCCACCGGCGCGGCGGGCACGGCAGGCGGGACCGGAGGAGCTGGAGCATGACGCTGATCTGGGTGGACGGAGAGCTGCGGGACGCCGACGCCGCACGGGTGTCCGTGCTCGACCACGGGCTGACCGTCGGCGACGGGGTCTTCGAGACGGTCAAGGCCGCCGGCGGGCGCACCTTCGCCCTCACCCGCCACCTGGAGCGCCTGGCCGCCTCCGCCCGCGGCCTGGGCCTGCCCGAGCCGGACCTGGACGAGGTGCGCCGCGCCTGCGCCGCCGTGGTGGAGGCCGACCCCGTGCCGCTGGGCCGGCTGCGGATCACCTACACCGGCGGCCTCTCCCCCCTCGGCTCCGACCGCGGTGACGCCGGGCCCACCCTGGTCGTCGCCCTCGGCGAGGCGAAGCCCCGTCCCGACACCACCGCCGCCGTCACCGTCCCCTGGGTCCGCAACGAGCGCGGCGCGCTGGCCGGCCTGAAGACCACCTCGTACGCCGAGAACGTCGTCGCGCTGGCCCACGCCCGCCGGCAGGGCGCCTCGGAGGCCCTGTTCGGCAACACCGTCGGGCGGCTGTGCGAGGGCACCGGCTCCAACGTCTTCGTCGTCCTCGACGGCGAGGTGCACACCCCGCCGCTCGCCTCCGGCTGCCTCGCCGGGATCACCCGCGCACTGGTGGCCGAGTGGACGGGGGCGCGGGAGACCGACCTGCCGCTGGACGTCCTGGAGCGGGCCGAGGAGGTCTTCCTCACCTCCACCCTGCGCGACGTCCAGGCCGTCCACCGGGTCGACGGACGTGAACTGCCCTCCGCGCCCGGGCCGGTCACGGCCAAGGCGATGCGGATCTTCGCCGAGCGCTCGGCGGCCGACATCGACCCGTGAGCCGGCGGCCGCACCTCCAAGGCGACCGGAGCCCCGGTTCTCCCCGCGCCGGGTGACAGCGGGGCGCCGCGGTGGGTAGAACCCAGGCGATGACCACCACCCTGCGCCCCACCGGACCCGAGCGGCGCGCCGCGGACGGCGCCCGCTCCCGCTCGTACGACATCTGCGTCAACGGCCGCCCCGCCGGCCGTCTGCGCCTGGCCACGGACGAGCGCTTCGGCCCGTCGGCCGGCCGCATCGAGGAGCTCGCCGTCCACGGGCCCGACCGCCGCCGCGGCCGGGCCACCGTCGCCGCGCTCGCGGCCGAGGAGGTGCTGCGCGGCTGGGGCTGCCGCCGGATCGAGGCGAGCGTCCCGGCGGACGCCGGCCCCGCCCTGCGGCTGGCCGCGGCCCTGGGCTACACCGAGCGCGGCCGGAGCATGGCCAAGGAACTGTCCGAGGCGCCCGCACTGCCACCGGGCAGCACGGTGCGCCCCCTGGAGGCGGACGAGTACCCCGCATGGCTGGAGAGCCGCCGGGAGGCCTACGCCCGCCTCTGGACCGAGCGGGGCATGGACCCGGCACGGGCCCGCGCCAGGTCCGGGGCGGACCACGCCGGGCTGCTGCCCGGCGGACCGGACACCGCGGGCACCGCCCTGCGGGTCCTCGTCCACGGGGGAGCGGACGTCGGCACGCTCTGGCTGGCGACGGCCCATGCGCGCGGGCCCGGTGCCTGGGTCTTCGACGTCGAGGTCGCCCCGGCGCACCGCGGCCGGGGCCACGGCCGGACGCTGATGCTCGCCGCCGAGCGCGAGTGCCTGGCGGCCGGGGTGCGCACGCTCGGGCTGCACGTCTTCACGGACAACACCGCGGCCCTGCGGCTGTACGAGTCACTCGGCCACCGGCCGACCGCCCACCATCTGCACAAGCCGCTGATCTGAGCGTTCCTAACCGTTTTGCCCGGCCTCCTCCCCGGACCCCTCCCGCTCCCCGGCTCCGGCCAGCAGCCGGTCGGCGATCTCCTCGATGCGCTCGCGCAGCCCCTCCTGGCTCTTCCCGCCGTCCAGCCGCTCACCACCGATCACATAGGTCGGGGTGCCGGTGACCCCGATCGCCCGGCCCTCGGCCTGATCGGCGTCGACGATCAGCAGATGCCGCCCGTCGATCAGGGCGGTGTCCATCTCCTGGGCGTCCAGGCCCAGCTCCCGGGCCACCTCCAGCAGCAGCTCCTCGCCGCGCTCTCCCAGCTCACCGGCGCGGGCCAGGACCGCCCGGGCGTACTCGTCGCCGCGGCCCTGCGCGTACGCCTCCTCGGCGGCCTGGGCGGCGGCGTAGGAGTGGCGGTGCTTGTCCAGTGGGAAGTGGCGCAGCCGGATCTCCAGGGCGTCGCCGTACCGCTCGCGCAGCGCGCGCAGGTCGGCCATGGCCCGGTCGCAGTCGGGGCACTGCAGCTCGTACCAGACGTCCAGGACGGGGCGGGTGGGGCGGGTGTCGTTCATGCGGACAAGTCTCCCAGCCCGGCCCGGGGAGGGGAGCGGGAGGTGCGCGAGGGGCCCGCAGGAGGAGACGGCCCGGAAATCCCCCCGAGATCGCGGGGCGGAACATGGCACATACGGGGCGGGAGGCGGCACGATGGATACATGCTGACCACGACCGTCTGCGCGGCGCTCTCCGCGGCGGGACTGGCCGTCGCCTTCCTGACGGCCTACCGCCGCCGTTTCGCCGCGGCCACCCGCATAGCGGCCCTGTCCCTGGTGCCCGTCGGGCTGGCGATGTCCGGCCTGCTGGGAATGTTCGGCGAGATCGGAGGGGCGGTGGCGGCCTGGGCCTCGGACCTGGTGCTCAAACCCACGGTCTGGGCCGGCTTCGGGGTGCTCGCCGCCGCCCTCGTCCTGTATGTGGTGGGCCGCGCCGCCGGCAGGCGTACGCGTGCCCGCGAGGGCGGATCCGGGCGCGGCGCACGCCGCGCGACGGAGTCCGGTGCCTCCCGGCCGGCCCTCGGCGGCGAGGGCGACAAGCGAGGCAGGGGCGGTGAGGGACGTCCCGGGGCGGGGGCGACCGACGCGGACGACTTCTCGGACATCGAAGCGATTCTGAAGAAGCACGGCATCTGAATCCGGTGAACCGTGCCCGCGCGCTGGTGTGTTGAACCGCGCGGTGCTCCTGCCTGCGCCATCATCGCGGCGAGATGCACGACACCACCGAGACACCCGAGGCCCGTGCCCCCGGCTCCCTGCGTGAGGCGGGTCACGGCATCCGGTCCGGCGGACCGCCCGCGGGACTCCCCGGCGGACCGCCCGAGCCCCGCGGCTGCCTGTTCGCCCTCTCCCAGCCACCGCTGATGCTCTTCCTGGCCGTCATCGGCGCGCTGGTCTTCCTGGCGGCGGTGCACGACCTCTTACTGCTCTGACCGCCGCCGCGCCCTCCGCTTCCCGGTGTCCGCGGCGCTTCCGGCCGGGCCGGGGCGGACGCCGGGCGGGCCGGTCAGTTCCCGGAGGCCTCGCGCTGCCGCGCCCGGTAGGCGGCCACGTGCAGACGGTTGCCGCAGGTGCGGCTGTCGCAGTAACGGCGCGAGCGGTTGCGGGACAGGTCGACGAAGGCGCGGCGGCAGTCGGGGGCGGCACAGCGGCGCAGCCGCTCGCGCTCACCGGCGACGACCAGGAAGGCCAGGGCCATGCCGCCGTCTGCGGCCAGGTGGTCGGCGAGGGAGGCGCCCGGCGCGAAGTAGTGGATGTGCCAGTCGTAGCCGTCGTGGTCGGTGAGCCGGGGCGTGGTGCCGGCGGCGGCCACCAGTGCGTTGACCAGCTCGGCCGCGTGGTGCGCGTCGGAGGCCGCGAAGACCCGCCCGAACCGGTCGCGCACCTCCCGTACGGCGGCCAGGTCCGTCTCGTCCAGGGCACCCACGTCGCTGACGGCGTTGCGTTCGACGAAGGCGCGCAGCGCACCGGTGTCGGTGAGCGTGTCGGGGGTGTGCTCGTCGGGCGCGGTGTTCAGGAGGTCGACGACGGCGTCGAGGGCGCACCGGGTGTCGTGGTTGATCAGCACGGTCGTGGCTCCCTGGCCGGTCTGTCGTCGGCAGCCCTGCGGGCCTTGCTGCGGTGAGACTCTAGCCTCTCCCGGACACGGCGACGCCGCCGCCACGGTGGTACGTGGCGGCGGCGTCGCCGTCGCTGGGCAAGGAGGGCCGGGCCCCGAGCCGTCGCCCCGAGTCGGACGGCAGCGGGGTGCCGGCGGCTGTCAGCTCTCCGCGAGGATGTGGGAGAGCTCGGTGTCGAGGTCGAAGTGCCGGTGCTCGGTGCCGGGGGGGACTGCGGCGTCCGTTCGCTTGAGGAAGGATTCCAGGGCCCGTGCGGGGGCCTCCAGCAGCGCCTCGCCCTCGGGTGAGCTGAGAGCGATGCAGACGACGCCCTGACCGTGGCTGCGGGACGGCCAGACACGGACGTCGCCGGTGCCTGTGGGACGGTGCAGGCCTTCGGCGAGGAGGTCGCGGGCGAAGACCCACTCGACGGTCTCCTCGGCGCCGGTGTGGAAGGTGGCGTGCACGGCGTAGGGATCGGCCGTGTCATACCGCAGGCCCGCGGGTACAGGCAGGGAGGACTCGCTCGACACAACGAGGCGCAGGTGCAGCTCGCAGCTGACCGTGGTGTTCATAAGCGCCAGGGCCTTTCGCTCAGTGTGCGCTCGGGGATTCGCACGTCGGCGAAATCGACATGCCACCTACGGGAGGGGTGTAAACCCCTCTGCCCCTTTTGCTTCCCTTCGCATCATTCAGATGGAGGAATGGGGATTTGGTCGGTGGTCTGTTCGGGCGAACGGCTCGGAGGGCTCGGGTAATCTGGGGCGGGTGGAAACCGAGAGTAAGGAACGGGCCCTCGGTTCACGGGCGCCACGCTTCATCAAGGCGTCCCGGGCGCTCCATCTGAGCTGGCAGGTGGGGGTCTTCCTGGTCGGGCTCGCCATCGTGTTCGCCGGAGTGCTGATGCTGGCGCTGCCGGGGCCGGGCTGGCTGGTGATCTTCACGGGGCTGGCGGTCTGGGCGACGGAGTTCGTCTGGGCCCAGATCGTCCTGCGGTGGACGCGGCGGAAGGTCTCCGAGGCGGCCAGGCGCGCGCTCGACCCGAAGGTGCGGCGCCGCAACATGACGCTCACGGCGCTCGGTGTGGCCGTCGCCGCGGTCCTGGTGGGCCTGTATCTGGCCCGGTACGGGCTGGCGATGCCGTGGGACGTCGCGGGCTGAGCCGGCGGGGCGGCCGGGCCGGAGGGCGCGAGGGGGGCACGGGCAGTCGCTGACATGCGGTAATGTTGTCGCCGCACCCGGGCGATTAGCTCAGCGGGAGAGCGCTTCGTTCACACCGAAGAGGTCACTGGTTCGATCCCAGTATCGCCCACCGAAGGCCGGGGTCCCGGCAGGCTCGAAGCCTGCCGGGACCCCGGCCTCTTCGTGTCCGCCCGCATACGCTCCGGATGCCCGGCGGTGAATTCCGTCCGAACCGTTGACGCCTCTGCCGCGCGTCCCTAAGTTAGCCCGGCAAGCGCTTGCCTAAAACGTTTCAAACAACCGGGGTGGCGGGACGAACCCGCCCGGGAGGGGCGTTTCGATGAGTTCTCGACGGAGCAGGGCCGCGGGTCTGCGGGCCATGGGGGCCGGTCTGGCCGCGCTGGGGCTGCTCGCCTCCGGGTGCGGCGGCGGTGACGCGGGCGCGGACGGCAAGGTGACCATCCGCTACTCCTGGTGGGGTGCGCAGGACCGGGCCGACCTGATCAACAGGACCATAGACCTGTTCGAGAAGGAGAACCCCGGCATCGAGGTCAAGACCGACTTCCAGGAGTACGGCGACTTCTGGACGAAGTTCAACACCCAGGCCGCGGGCGGCAATCCGCCGGACGTCTTCCAGAACTCCCATGCCTTCCTGCGCAAGTACGGCCAGAAGAACCTGCTGCTGGACCTCAACCCCCAGGTGAAGGCGGGCAATCTGGACCTGGACGACTTCCGCCAGGGGCTCGGCAGGGCCGGTGAGATCGACGGGAAACTGCTGGGCGTGCCGGTGGGGGCCAACACCTTCACCCTCGTCTACGACGTCAAGGCGTTCGAGGAGGCCGGCGTCACCCCCGAGCAGGGCTGGACGTGGAAGGACTTCGACGCGGCCGTCGAGAAGATCAGCGAGCCCGGGGAGAAGTTCTGGGGCGCCAGCAGCAACGGCGGCGTGATGTACCTGTACGACCTCCGCCTGCGCCAGGAGGGCAAGGCGTTCTTCACCGAGGAGGGGCTCGGCTTCACCGAGGCCGATCTGAGGAAGTGGTGGGGCGACCACCGCGCCAAGATCGACGACGGCCTGCTCGTCCCGGCCAAACAGGCCGCGCAGGTCCTGCCCAAGTCCGAGGTCAGCGCCGGTCTGTCGGCCGCCGAGTTCACCTGGGACAACTTCCTGGCGCGCTACGTCTCCGAGACGGACCGGGAGCTCGCCCTGGCGCCCGTCCCGACCATGGACGGCGAGCGCACCGCGCAGTACCTCTCCTCCCTGATGCTCAGCGCCTCCGCCCGGACCAAGCATCCGGAGGAGGTCGCCAAGTTCATCGACTTCATGGTCAACGACCCCGAGGTCGGGAAGATCATGGGCTACAACCGCGGAGTGCTGCCGACCAACGCGCAGTTCGAGGCCTACGAGCCCGAGGGGCCCGACGCCAGGATCGCCGAGTACGAGAAGAGCGTCACCGACCGGCTGGAGCCGATCACGCCCCACCCGGCCGGGACCGACACCGTCGAGGCGGCCTTCCTGAGCATCTACCGCTCGATGGCACAGGGCTCGGTGTCCGTCGACGAAGCGGTCTCCCAGTTCTTCGACGAGGCCAAGACCGCCCTCGGCTCCTGATCCGAGGAGAACGTCCCGTGATGCGTACCGAAACCCCCGCACCGGCCGGGACGGAGCAGGAACGGGCGGCGAGGAGTCCTCGCCGCCCCGCCCCCTCCGCCCCCGCCTCCCGGCCCGCCGCCGCGCGGCGGCGGGCCCGCCGGGAGACCCTGGCCGGCTATCTGTTCCTCTCCCCGTGGTGCGTCGGCATCCTGCTGCTGACGCTGGGGCCGATGCTCGTCTCCCTCTATCTGGCCTTCACCGACTACAACCTCTTCGACTCGCCCCGCTGGGTGGGCCTGGAGAACTTCTCCGAGATGTTCTCCGACGACCGCTGGTGGACGTCGGTGCGGGTCACGGCCGTGTTCGTGCTGGTGGCCACCCCGCTCAAGCTCGCGGTCGCGCTCGGCGTGGCCATGCTGCTGGTGCGGCCCCGCAAGGGGCAGGGCTTCTACCGCTCGGCGTTCTACGCCCCCTCGCTGATCGGGGCGAGCGTGAGCATCGGCATCGTCTGGCGGGCCCTGTTCCAGGACGACGCGGTCGTCGACCGTTCCCTGAGCCTGTTCGGCTGGGACGGCGGCGGCTGGGTCGGTGACCCGGACTGGTCGCTGCCCACCCTGATCGCCCTGTCGGTCTGGCAGTTCGGCGCGCCGATGGTCATCTTCCTGGCCGGCCTCAAGCAGGTGCCGCGCGAGTTGTACGAGGCGGCCGAGGTGGACGGCGCCGGCGCCTGGCGGCGGTTTCGCTCCATCACCCTGCCGATGATCTCCCCGGTGCTCTTCTTCAACCTGCTGCTGGAGATCATCCACTCCTTCCAGATCTTCACCTCCGCGCTCGTGATCGCCGGACCCGGCGGACGCGCGGGCGGCCCCGGCGACTCGCTGCTCGTCTACACCTGGTACCTGTACGAGCAGGGCTTCTCCAATCTGCGCATGGGGTACGCCTCCGCGATGGCCTGGATGCTGCTCGCCGGGATCGCCGTGGTGACCGCCGTGCTGTTCTGGTCCCAGCGACGCTGGGTGCACTACGAGGAGGGGGGCCGATGAGCGCGCCCACCGGCACCGTCCGTCCCGTCCGCACCGCCCGCCCCCCGCGCACCGGCGCCGGCGCCCCGGCGCGCGGCAGGGTGCGGTCGGCCCTGTGGCACCTGGGGGCGCTGGCCCTGCTGGCCGTGGTGCTCTACCCGGTCGTCTGGGTGCTGGGCGGCTCCCTCAAACCGGGCGACGAGATCGTGGGCAGCACGGAGTTGCTGCCCACCGATCCGCTCACCGACAACTACGAGCGGCTCGCCGACGGGATCGCGGGCATCGGCATCGAGACGTTCTTCGTGAACTCGCTGCTGGTCGCGCTGGGTTCGGTGGCCGGTGTGCTGATCTCATGCTCCCTGGCCGCGTACGCCTTCGCCCGGATCCGCTTCGCGGGCCGCAACGTGCTGTTCGCGCTGATGATCGGCACCCTGCTGCTGCCCGTCCACGTACTGCTGGTGCCGCAGTACGTGCTGTTCCAGAAGATGGAGCTGATCAACACCTATGTGCCGCTGCTGCTGGGCAAGTTCCTCGCGGTGGACGCGTTCTTCGTCTTCCTGATGGTGCAGTTCATGCGCAACCTCCCCAGGGAGCTGGACGAGGCGGCCCGTATCGACGGCTGCGGCCACTGGCGGATCTACTGGACGATCGTGCTGCCGCTGTGCCGCCCGGCGCTGATCACCAGTGCCATCTTCGGTTTCATCTGGGCCTGGAACGACTTCCTCGGGCCGCTGATCTACCTCAACGAGCCCGACAAGTACACCGTCTCGCTCGGTCTGAAGATGTTCATGGACCAGGACAGCCTCGCCGACTACGGAGGCATGATCGCCATGTCGGTCGCGGCCCTGCTGCCGGTACTGCTGTTCTTCCTCGCCTTCCAGCGCTACCTCGTCGAGGGCGCGGCCACCTCGGGGCTCAAGGGATGAGCGCGACGAGCGCCGAGGCGGGTACGGACCGGCGGCCCCCCGCCGCTCGGTTCGCGCTCTTCGCCGAGTGCCTGCTGGCCGGGGTGTGGCTGCTGCTCGCCGCGCTCGCGCTGGTGACGGCACTGCCCGCGTTCGCCGCCGCCTGCGGGCACCTGCGGCGGTACCTGGACGCCGAGCAGGCCGGGTGGCGGCGGTTCGCCGCCGAGTGGGCGGCCGCCGTACGCACCGGCTGGCGGTTCTCGCTGCTGTGGTGGGCCGCCCTGGCACTGCTCGCCTTCGATCTGCGGGTGGCCTCCTCCGGACTGCTGCCCGCAGGCCCCGCGGTGGCCGCGGTCGGCGCCGCCGCCGCGGTGGCCGTGGTGGTGACCGGGCTGCGCACCGCCGCCGCCTGGCGGCCCGGCGACGACTGGGCCCGCACCGCCCGGGCCGCCGCCCGGCGCACTCTTCGCAGCGAGCCGGGCGGCTCGCTGCTGCTGGCCGGAGGGCTGGCCGTGGTCGGCGTCGCCGCCTGGATGCTGCCGCCCCTGATCGCCCCGGCGCTCGGCTGCCTGGCCGCCTGCGCGGTCGCCGTCGAGCGGCGGTACGGCCGCACCTGACCGAGTCCCCCGGGCCGGTCGCCGCTCGGGCTCGCTCGGGGCCGTCCGGTCGCCTGTCCTGCCGCGGCGGCACGGTCCTGGGCGTCTTGCACTGGTCGGCTCCGCCCCCGGGATGAGGCCGTACCGGACCGGGGCGGACGGTCCAGGCTCCCGTCCGCCCCTCCCGGCCTTCCCGCCCTGGTGCCGCCCGTCAGCGCATCCGGCCCACCGCGCGGCGCAGCCGCCGGGCGTCCCGCAACCGCCGCTCGTAGGTCGCGCCGGCGAGCAGCAGCAGCACGCCCGCCGCGGCGGGCGGAACCCAGCGGGGCAGGAGCCCGGCCACCTGGACGACATGGGGGGCCAGTTCGTGCACGGCGACCAGAGCGGCGGTGCCCCCGCCCATCAGCAGCGGGGCCTTCAGCCGCGACCGTGCGCCCAGCACGGTCAGGGCCAGCGCGGCGGCGCCCAGCAGCAGCGGGCGCGGCCAGTGCGCGTCCGCCCAGACCGCCACCAGGCTCGGCACCAGGGTCGTCGCCAGCCCGGGGCCGTACGCCGCCCAGGAGGAGACCTCCGGCCGGATCCGGTGCAGATGGCCGACAGCCAGTGCGGCGACGGTGACCGGCAGGGTGTACGCCTCCGGCGAGGTCACCTCCCAGCTCCCCAGCCGGACCCACCAGGCCGACACCAGCAGCGCGCCCCCCGCGTACGCCGCGACCGGCCTGCGCTCCGCACGCAGCGCCACACCCCCCGCGGCCACCCCGCACAGGGCCAGAGCCAGGGAGACCGCGACGGGCTCCGCGACCGTCAGCGCGACGGCCGCGGCGGCGACGGCGTACCCGGCGCACTCCACCGGCACTCCGGCCGGGCGCCCCCGTAGCCGGGCCGCCAGGGGCACCGTGGCGACCGCGACGCCCAGCACCGCGAACGCCGCCCGGTGCGGCGGCACGTCCAGGGCCAGGGGCACGGCGGCCGCGAACGCGCCCGACCACAGCACCGCCGCCACGGCCGCCACCGGCCCCACCACGGCTGTGACGCGCGCGGCCACCGCCGCCCCGGCGAAGGCCGCGGCCAGCGCGCCCAGAACGGCCACCGTCATCGCCGGTTCGGCCAGGGACCAGCCGCTCACCGCCACGGCCGCCACCACCGCCGCCACCAGCGCGGTCACCGGAGACGCCCCGGCCGCGCCCGGCAGGGGCGGACCCACCGAGACGGCCAGCAGCACCACCACCAGCGCCACCAGCAGCACCACGGCCACCCGGTACGGCAGATCCAGCACCACCGGCAGTACGGCCGCAGCCGCGCCCGCCGCCACCAGCGCGCCCCCGCAGGCCCTCGCGCGCCACTCCCGCGGCATCCGCGCCCCAGCCCCCAGGCCCCGGCCCACCGCGGCCGACGCCACCGCCAGCGTGCCCAGCACCACCGGCAGCGCCATCCCGTACGGCCAGCCCAGCGCCGGAGCCACCGCGGCCCGGGCGCCCCGCGGCGCACCGTCCCAGGCCCTGAACACCCAGCCCAGCGGCCCCAGCACCAGCCGCGCCACGGCGGGCAGCGCCCACAGCGCGGCGCCGGCGCACACCGCTGCGGACGCCAGCCGCAGCCCCGCCGCCACGGACCGTTCCCCCACCGGGACCGCCCCCAGCGCCAGCGCGCACAGCAGGAAACCCAGCACCGGCCACCCCGGCTCCGGCAGCACCCCCGCCCTCCACGGCGCGGCACCGCCCGCCACCAGCACGGCCAGCCCCGCCACGGCGGCAGACGCCACGGCGCCCGGCGCAGGCGTCGCGGGCGCCGCCTCCGCGCGGGGCGCCGCACGGGCGAGACGGCGGGCCGCGTACAGCAGCACCGCCGCGGCCACCGCGAGCAGCGCGGTCGCGTGAGCCGAATCGGCCCACCCCACCGCCGTCAGGGCCAGCACGGCGGCGGTCAGCAGCCCCGGAGCCCCCAGCGCACAGCCCGTGGCGAGAGCCGTCACCGCCGGCGCCCGCCGTCCGCGTCCGGCACACCACAGTGCCACCGCCGCGTCACCGGCCGCCGTGGCCAGCAGAGCCCAGGAGAAGGCGTACGGGCCGCCGTCCGCGCTCAGCGCCCACAGCGGCAGCGGGAGCTGGGCGAGGCACAGAGCGGTGGGCAGCGGGCCGCGCAATCGGGGCAGCGCCGCCCCGTACCCCGCCCAGAGCGCGGCGGTCACGGCCGCCGCCACCGCCGCGTAGCCGGCGCCGCCTGCCTCCGGCAGCGCCACCCGGTGCAGCGCGTAGGCGTCGAGCAGCAGCAGGACCAGACCCAGCGAGGCCACCGCCTCGGCCGTCGCCACCAGCCCGCGGCGGAGCAGCGCTGCGGGCACGGCCAGCGCCAGCAGCGTCAGCGCGCCCAGTACCGCCGAGCGCTCCCCGATGCCCAGCCGGCCCCAGCTCACCAGGGTGAAGGCGGTCACCGCGACCGCCAGCAGCGCCCCGCCGAGGGCCAGCAGCACGTTCCGCGCGGCCGGCGGGGCGGCAGGTGTGGTCGATGGGGTGGGCGGGCCGGCCGGGGGAACACGGGGGACGGCATCCGCCCGGCCGCCGCCCCCGGGGCCGCAGGAGCGCAACCCGGCCAGCAACTGCCCGCGCAGGGACAGCAGTTCGGTGCGCCGGGCCTCCAGCCGCCACAACTCGGCGTCGATCTCCCGCACCTGTTGCGGCACCGGACCGGTGAGCGGCAGCACGCACCGGGGGCAGGCGGTCGCCGGCGCACCGGGAGCGAGTGGCAGTGAGCAACCGGGGCAGTAGGCAGGCGGTGGGAGGTTCGGCATGCGCGGAGTGTGGCGCGCGCGAGGGCGAGCGGGCATGCGCGGTGGTACTCAGGAGGCCCTGAGTACCACCGCGCCCCGTGCGGAGGGAGGGTGACGCGGTGGGCCTGAGCCACTACCGCTTCCGCGGCGTCTGGGATCTGGACACACCGCCCGGGGACGTCTACGCCGTCCTGGAGCGGGCCGGGGAGTACCCCGAGTGGTGGCCGCAGGTGCGCGAGGTCGTCTGGCGGGAGGACGGCGGCGGGGGAGGGGGACGGGCGGCCGGCTCCGCCCGTATCCGTTCCCTGCTCCCCTACGACCTGCGGATCACCGCCCGGCTCACCCTCCGCGACCCCGCCGCCCGGGCCCTGGCGATCGAGATGGACGGAGACCTGGAGGGCTGGGCCCGCTGGCGGCTCGCCCCGCGCGACGGCCCGCACGGCCCCGCCGCCCCGCGCGCCGGCGGCACCCGTGCCGTCTTCGAGCAGGAGGTGGAGGCCCGCAGGCCCCTGCTGCGGCTGCTGGCCCTGCCCGGCCGTCCGCTGTTCGCGGCCAACCACGCGCTGATGATGCGTGCCGGGCACCGCGGGCTGCGCCGCCGGCTGGGGGAGGTCCCACCGGGAGGGCGCGGGAAGGAGTTTGGATGAACACCCGCGCTCCCTGTATGGTTCTCGTCGTGCCGCAGGGCACCGCAGGGGCGATTAGCTCAGCGGGAGAGCGCTTCGTTCACACCGAAGAGGTCACTGGTTCGATCCCAGTATCGCCCACCGCCCGGGAGGCCGGTTCCGTTCGACGGAACCGGCCTCCCGCGTTTCGCGCCCGGCCTCCCGGCCGCCTTCCCCGAAGCGGCCCCAAGGGCCCCGGACCGGCCCCGGACAGCTCCCGGCCCGCTCTCAGACCGTGGCCGGGACCTCCGTCCGCAGCGGCCACGCCGGATCGACCGCCTCGTCGGACCCGTTGCGGGCGAACCACGCCTGCAACCCGCGTGCCTGGGCCGCGTGCCAGACCGACTGCAGGGTGTGGAGCTCGGCCGGAGACATCGAGGACAGCCGCCGCGCGTGGCGGCGCCCCACCTCCCGCACGACCTCGAGCGCCGCCGCGGCGTCGGCGGCCGCGTCATGGGCCTCGGCCAGTTCCACGCCGTAGTGCCCGCACAGCGCGGCCAGGGTGCGGCGGCCCTTGCGGTAGCGGTCCAGATGCTTGTCCAGCACCCGCGGGTCCAGCACGCACAGCGGAGGGGACGCGAGGGCATCGGTCAGCGAGGTGCCGTGATGCCGCCGCGACTCCCGGTCCAGCAGCGTCAGATCGAACGGCGCGTTCATCACCACCAGCGGCAGCCCCTCGGACGCACGCTCCGCCAGGGCACGCACGATCTCCCCGACCGCGTCCGCCGGGCGGCGGCCGTGCTCGCGCAGGTGCTCCCCGGTCAGACCGTGCACCGCCGCCGCCCCCTCGGGCACCGGCACCCCCGGGTCCACCAGCCAGCGCACGGCGCGCACCTCGGCCCCCGGCGCGTCCTGCACCACCAGCGCGGCCGAGACGATCCGGTCCCGCTCCGGGTCCACCCCCGTGGTCTCGGTGTCGAATGCGGCGAGCGGTCCCTCGTACCACACCGTCATGCTCTGCTTCCCCTCCGTGTCGAGACCGGGACCGTCCCGGCGGGCGGGCGCACACGGCGGCGCGTACGCCCGTCGCCCGTCTTGATACCTCACCCGGCTCGCGGCCAACCCCGGCGTCCCTGGAGAGGGCCGTAACCGTTTCGCGGCCGGGGCGTCCGGCTCGGTACGATTCACGGTGCGCGGCGATCGTCCGCGCCTCGGGCCGATCCCGAGACGGGGAGACCCGAGACGACAGCAGTCAGGAGAGACCGGTGACGGACGTCCGTGTGATCATCCAGCGCGATTCCGAGCGGGAAGAACGCGTGGTGACCACGGGCACCACGGCCGCCGATCTCTTCGCCGGCGACCGCTCGATCGTCGCCGCCCGCGTCGGCGGACAGCTGAGGGACCTGGCCTGCGCCGTCGCCGACGGCGACGAGGTCGAGCCCGTGGAGATCTCCTCCGAGGACGGGCTGAACATCCTGCGGCACTCCACCGCGCACGTCATGGCCCAGGCCGTGCAGGACCTCTTCCCCGAGGCCAGGCTCGGCATCGGCCCGCCGATCAAGGACGGCTTCTACTACGACTTCGACGTCGCCGAGCCGTTCACCCCGGACGATCTCAAGCGCATCGAGAAGCGGATGCAGGAGATCGTCAAGCGCGGCCAGCGCTTCTCCCGCCGCGTGACCGACGACGAGGCGGCCCGCGAGGAGCTGGCCGGCGAGCCGTACAAGCTGGAGCTGATCGGGCTCAAGGGCAACGCGGCCGAGGCCGCCGAGGGCGCGTCGGCCGAGGTCGGCGCCGGCGAGCTGACCATCTACGACAACCTCGACGCCAAGACCGGCGAGCTGTGCTGGAAGGACCTGTGCCGCGGTCCGCACCTGCCCACCACCCGCACCATCCCGGCGTTCAAGCTGATGCGGTCGGCCGCCGCGTACTGGCGGGGCAGCGAGAAGAACCCGCAGCTCCAGCGGATCTACGGCACCGCCTGGCCGTCGAAGGACGAGCTGAAGGCGTACCTGGAGTTCCTGGCCGAGGCCGAGAAGCGCGACCACCGCAGGCTCGGCGCGGAGCTGGACCTGTTCTCCATCCCCGAGGACATCGGCTCCGGCCTGGCCGTCTTCCACCCCAGGGGCGGCATCATCCGCCGCACCATGGAGGACTACTCGCGCAGGCGGCACGAGGAGGCGGGCTACGAGTTCGTCTACACCCCGCACGCCACCAAGGGGAAGCTGTTCGAGAAGTCGGGCCACCTGGACTGGTACGCCGACGGCATGTACCCGCCCATGCAGCTCGACGAGGGCGTGGACTACTACCTCAAGCCCATGAACTGCCCCATGCACAACCTGATCTTCGACGCGCGGGGGCGCTCCTACCGCGAACTGCCGCTGCGGCTGTTCGAGTTCGGTACCGTGTACCGCTACGAGAAGTCGGGCGTCGTCCACGGCCTGACCCGGGCGCGGGGCTTCACCCAGGACGACGCGCACATCTACTGCACCAAGGAGCAGATGGCGGACGAGCTCGACTCGCTGCTGACCTTCGTGCTGAACCTGCTGCGCGACTACGGCCTGGAGGACTTCTACCTGGAGCTGTCCACCAAGGACCCGGAGAAGTTCATCGGGACGGACGAGAACTGGGAGGAGGCCACCGAGACCCTGCGCCGGGCCGCCGAGAAGCAGGGTCTGGAGCTGGTCATGGACCCGGGCGGCGCCGCCTTCTACGGCCCCAAGATCTCGGTGCAGGCACGCGACGCCATCGGCCGGACCTGGCAGATGTCGACCATCCAGGTCGACTTCAACCTCCCCGAGCGCTTCGACCTGGAGTACACCGCCCCCGACGGCTCCCGGCAGCGGCCGGTGATGATCCACCGCGCGCTGTTCGGCTCCATCGAGCGGTTCTTCGCCGTGCTGCTGGAGCACTACGCGGGGGCCTTCCCGGCCTGGCTGGCCCCGGTCCAGGCGGTCGGCATCCCGATCGGCGACACCCACGTGCCCTATCTGGAGGAGTTCGCGGCCCGGGCGAAGGCGAAGGGGCTGCGGGTGGAGGTGGACTCCTCCTCGGACCGGATGCAGAAGAAGATCAGGAACGCGCAGAAGAGCAAGGTGCCGTTCATGGTCATCGCCGGTGACGACGACATGGCGGCGGGCGCGGTCAGCTTCCGCTACCGCGACGGCTCGCAGAAGAACGGCGTGCCGGTCGACGAGGCGCTCGCGGAGATCGCCAGGGCCGTCGAGGACCGCGTCCAGGTCTGACCGCCGTGCAAGGGGGCGTGCCTGCTGGAGCGCCGGCGTTCCAGCAGGCACGCCCCCGCCTTCGCCGCCCGGCCCCACCGACCCGCCGCGGGCCGGTGAAGTCCTATGCTGGCCCGCATGAGCAGCGAGCCGGAGCAGCAGATCGGAGTGGGGTCGCCGGACGCCTTCCAGCGCCTGTGGACGCCCCACCGGATGGCCTACATCCAGGGGGAGAACAAGCCGAGCGGCCCGGGCGCCGGTGACGGCTGCCCGTTCTGCACGATCCCGGCCAAGTCCGACGAGGACGGGCTGGTGATCGCCCGCGGCGAGCTGGTGTACGCGGTGCTCAACCTCTACCCGTACAACGGCGGCCATCTGATGGTGGTGCCCTTCCGGCACGTCGCCGACTACACCGACCTCACCGATCAGGAGACGGTGGAGCTTGGCGACTACACCAAGCGGGCCATGAAGGCGCTGCGCGCGGCCTCCGGGGCGCAGGGGTTCAACATCGGCATGAACCAGGGCGATGTCGCGGGCGCCGGGATCGCCGCCCACCTCCACCAGCACATCGTGCCGCGCTGGGGAGGCGACACCAACTTCATGCCGGTGGTGGGCCACACCAAGGTGCTGCCGCAGCTGCTGGCCGACACCCGGCGCATGCTGGCCGAGAAGTGGCCCGCGGGGGCCTGAGCCCGACCCGCCGCACACGGACCCGCCGCACACGGACCCGCGGGGCCCGTACGACCGGAGGAACCGGTGCTCGTACGGGCCCCGCGCGGCCGTATGACCCTCCGGGGCGGATCAGGAGGCGTTGTAGACGTCGGCGTTGCCCGGCTCGACGCCCTGCACCTGGCCGCTGAGGTTCAGGGAACGGGCGTTGAACTTCTCGATGTCCACGTTGTTCTCCTTGAGCACCTTCAGGGCCGCCGCGTGCACCACCCGCAGCACCGGGGTGGCCGCGCGCAGGGCGTCGTCGGCCATGAAGCGGTGGCGCCAGGGCTTGTCGGCCCACACGTGCCGCAGCCCGAAGGGCTCGGGAAGGCTCAGCTTGCCGCCCAGGAAGTCCAGCACCGGCGGGAACCACGTCAGCGGGGCGCGGGCCGCCAGCCGCACCACCTCACTGGGCTGGATCAGCGGCAGCTCGATGTCCTTGGTCTCCCAGAACCGGACGGACTTGGAGACCGTCTTCTTCCTCGGCGACGGCTTGGAGAAGAACACCGGGTGGACCGGTCCGAGCGCGTGGCCGGTGACCTCGATGCGCAGGGTGTGGTGCAGCACGGTCACGTTGATCAGCAGATTGAGCACGAGCTGGCCGTCCCACAGCACGAACTGGACGCCGAGGTAGTGGCGGTTGCCGCTGCCGAACTGCTGCTCGTTGCAGATCCGCTGGACCTCGAACTCCTTGACGCTGTACGCCTCGACGTTCTGACCGTCGGGCCGGGAGACCTCCGAGGCGCCCTCCCCGACAGGGGCGACCACCCAGTGCCGGACGGAGGGCTTGGGGAAACCGCCGGTGTGCAGCGGGGTGCGCTCCAGCATCCGCAGCTGGTCGTGGATCGCGCGTGCCACGTCCCAGCTGCGGAAGGGGTTGATCTCGGTGCCGGGGGAGGCCGGCACCAGCTCCTCGGCCAGCTGCCAGCTGCCCCAGCGCGGGCCCATGCCGAGTATCCCCTTGGGGCCGGCGTAGAAGACCACGTTGCTGCGCTGCTCGGCCGTCAGCTTGGCCAGATTCAGCCTTATGCTCTCCGCACCCGCGTCGCCGGGGGCGTGCGGCACGGCCTCGGGGATCTTGGCGCCGACGCCGCCGCCCGACAGCAGGCCCTCCCAGCGGGAGCGCAGGTCCTTGGCGTAGCGCTCGCAGATCTGCTTGGCCAGCAGCCAGCCCACGACCGGGGCGACGAGCATCACGCGCAGGTAGATCGCCCAGAAGCCGGTGAACGGCAGCTTCAGCACGAAGACTCCCGCCAGCACGCCGAAGGCGATGAGCACGCCCATGCCCAGTGCCCCGGCCCGGCGGTCCTGTGCGCCCGCCAGGGTGCGGCGCAGCTGGAAGCCCCCGAGCCACAGCAGGACGCCGGGCAGGAAGAGCACTCCGAAGAGCACCATCACCACCGTCAGCCGGGCGTCGCGCTCCCGGCGGATGCGGTTGGCCGCCAGGCAGTGCTCGACCACGATCTGCGGCTCGCAGCCGAAGGACTGGATCAGCGCCTTGCGGGCGCCGCCGAGCATCCGCGACTGGACCGCGCGGGAGAAGGCCTCGCCCAGATTCGGCTCGAACAGCGAGAAGCGGGGCGCGGAGACCTTGGCGGTATCGTTCGCCGCGAGCAGGTCCGTCACCGGGCCGTCGCGGTAGGCGGCCGAGGCCAGTGCCTGGGTGGGGGCGGTCTGCCCGCCGCCCGCCACGGTCAACGGGACCTGCGCGCCGGGACTGAAGTCGTACGCGCCGCCCTCGACGTCATCGAAGCCCGCCAATGGTGCCCCCACTCCGCTCGCGCCGTCCGACGTCAGGCTCGTACCGACCGTTCCCAACCACGGCCCGCCGCACACCTGTTGGTGCCCGTCCGTGCCGCGCCCGACGCCGCAGCGCTCAGCGTACCGTCACCGGGGGGTCACGCCGCGCGGCTTTCGGCCTGCCCGCGGAGCCGCTCCGCGACCTGCCGCGGCACCGGTTCGTAGCGCAGGCGGGAGCGGGTGAAGCGGCCCGTGCCGTGCGAGAGGGAACGCAGGTCCACCGCGTAGCGGCCGATCTCCGACTGGGGGACCTCCGCGCGCACCAGGGTGCTGCCGCCGAGGACCTGCTCGGTGCCCACCACCCGGCCGCGCCGCCCCGACAGATCGCTCATCACCGCGCCCACGTATTCGTCGGCGACCGTCACCCGCACCTCGTCGACCGGCTCCAGCAGGTGGATCCGCGCGCCGGCGGCGGCCTCGCGCAGGGCCAGGGCGCCCGCCGTCTGGAAGGCGGCGTCGGATGAGTCCACCGAGTGCGCCTTGCCGTCGACGAGGGTGACGCGCACGTCCACCAGCGGGTGACCGGTGGCCACCCCGCGCGCGGCCTGGGCCCGCACCCCCTTCTCCACCGAAGGGATGAACTGGCGCGGCACCGCGCCTCCCACCACCTCGTCGGCGAACTCGACGCCCGAGCCGGCCGGCAGCGGTTCCACGGTGATCTCGCAGACGGCGTACTGGCCGTGGCCACCGGACTGCTTGACGTGCCGCCCGCGCGCTGTGGCCCGCTCGGCGAAGGTCTCGCGCAGGGCCACCCGGTGGGGCACCGCGTCGACCCGGACGCCGTAGCGGGTGCGCAGCCGCTCCAGGGCCACGTCCCGGTGGGCCTCGCCCATGCACCACAGCACCAGCTGGCGGGTGTCGGGGTTCTGCTCCAGACGCAGGGTGGGATCCTCGGCGGTCAGCCGGGCCAGCCCCTGGGAGAGCCTGTCCTCGTCGCTCCTGGCGTGCGCCTGGACGGCCACCGGCAGCAGCGGGTCGGTCATCACCCACGGCTCCATCACCAGCGGGTCGCCCTTGTCCGACAGGGTGTCGCCGGTCTCGGCGCGGGAGAGTTTGGCGACACAGGCCAGGTCGCCCGCCACGGCCTTCGGCAGATGCCGCTGCTGCCCGCCGAAGGGGCTGGTCAGCGCGCCGACGCGTTCGTCCGCGTCATGGTGCTGCCCGGTGGGGGCGCCCTCGCGGTCGGTCAGGCCGTGGCCGCACACGTGCACGGGCACGTCCGGGCGCAGGGTGCCGGAGAAGACCCGCACCAGCGACATCCGCCCGACGTAGGGGTCGGAGGAGGTCCTGATCACCTCGGCGGCCAGCGGGCCGCCGGGGTCGCACTCCAGCGGGGGCCGGGGCCGGCCGTCGGGGGCGGTGACCGGGGGGACCTCGCGTTCCTCAGGAGTGGGGAAGCCGCGGGTGACCAGCTCCAGCAGCTCCACCGTGCCCAGGCCCTGCCGGGCTCCCCCAGCGGCGGGGGCCGCGGCCAGGACGGGGTGGAACACGCCGCGGGCGACGGCCTTCTCCAGGTCCCGCACCAGCGTCTCCGCCTCGAGGTCCGCGCCGCCGAGGTAGCGGTCCATCAGGGTCTCGTCCTCGCTCTCGGCGATGATGCCCTCGATCAGCCGGGCGCGGGCGTCGGCGATCAGCGGGAGGTGCTCGGGGTCCGGGGCGCGCTCGGCGCGTTCGCCCGAGGAGTAGTCGAGGACCTTCTGTGACAGCAGCCCGATCAGCCCGGCGACCGGCGCGTGTCCGTCGGGCTGCCCTTCCGGCGGATCCCCGTGCATGGGCAGGTACAGCGGGAG
This sequence comes from Streptomyces sp. SS8, assembly GCF_054072955.1. Classification (NCBI taxonomy): domain Bacteria; kingdom Bacillati; phylum Actinomycetota; class Actinomycetes; order Kitasatosporales; family Streptomycetaceae; genus Streptomyces; species Streptomyces sp. SS8. The sequence goes on along the minus strand of NZ_JBSVCZ010000016.1, from coordinate 32,235 downwards.
CACGGCGTCGGGGTCGTCGCCGCCGAAGACCCGGCGGCAGATGTCGGTCATCTCCCCGAAGTCGGCGCGCGATGCCTCCAGATGGGTGACGACGATGGCGCGCGGCATCCCGACGGCGGCGCACTCCTCCCACACCAGCCGGGTCGACCCGTCCACGCCGTCGGCGGCCGAGACGACGAAGAGGGCCGCGTCCGCCGCCCGCAGACCGGCCCGCAGCTCCCCGGTGAAGTCGGCGTAGCCGGGGGTGTCCAGGAGGTTGACCTTGACGCCGTCCCACTCCACGGGGACCAGGGAGAGCTGGACCGAGCGCTGCTGCCGGTGCTCGATCCCGTCGTGGTCGGAGACGGTGGTGCCGTCCTCGACCCGGCCGGCCCGGAGCAGCGCCCCCGAGGTCTGGGCGAGCGCCTCGACCAGGGTCGTCTTCCCCGCGCCGCTGTGGCCGACCAGCACCACGTTCCGTATGGAGCCGGGCCGGTCGGCCACCGGCGCCCTTCCCGCGGCCCCGGTGTGCGTACTCGTCCTGTCGCCCATGTCCTCCGCCTTCCGGTCCGCGCGGCTGGGTCGGATGGTCTGTGTGCCGGATCGCACCAGAGGTGCTCCTTCGAGCTTTCCACCGCCGCCGGGGTCCGTCCATACGTGGCATTCGCCTGCACTGTGGGCAACGGCGGCAAAGCGGAATGTCCAAGGGTGAATCGGGACGGGAGGGGTGGAAGCGGCGGCCGCCGTGACGCACCGGCGGCGCTCCGGGTGCGGCTGGCTACGATGGGCGCGCCGACGGCCCCCCGGCCGCCGGCCCACCTCGACCTCCGGGAAGGCCATGCTGAACAAGTACGCGCGTGCGTTCTTCACGCGTGTTCTCACACCGTTCGCCGCTCTGCTCCTCCGGCTGGGGGTCAGCCCCGACACGGTCACGCTCATCGGCACCGGTGGAGTCATGGCGGGGGCACTGGCCTTCTTCCCCCGCGGCGAGTTCTTCTGGGGCACCGTCGTCATCACCCTGTTCGTCTTCTCCGATCTGGTCGACGGCACCATGGCGCGGCAGTCGGGCCGCTCCAGCCGCTGGGGCGCCTTCCTGGACTCCACCCTCGACCGCGTCGCCGACGCGGCCGTCTTCGGCGGCATCGCGCTGTGGTACGCGGGCGGGGGCGGCGACCCGGTGCTGTGCGCGGTGGCGATCTTCTGCCTGGCGAGCGGCCAGGTCGTGTCGTACACCAAGGCGCGCGGCGAGAGCATCGGCCTGCCGGTGAACGTCAACGGCCTGGTCGAGCGTGCCGAGCGGCTGGTGATCACCCTGGTGTGCGCCGGACTCGCCGGGTTCGAGACCACCTTCGGCGTCCCGTACATCGGGATCCTGCTGCCCGTCGCCCTGTGGGTGGTGGCCGTGGGCAGCCTGGTGACGATCCTGCAGCGGATGGTGACGGTCCGGCGGGAGGCCGCCGAGGCCGACGCCGCCCCCGCCCGGGGAGGGGCCACGGAGCCGGGGCGCGACGGGGCCGCCGCGACCGAGCAGGGAGGGGGCAGCTCATGAGGGAGCGGATGACCGACGCCTTGTACGGGCTGGGCTGGGGCGCGGTCAAGCGCCTCCCCGAACCCGCGGCCGCGGCCCTGGGCCGCGCGATCGCCGACGCCGCCTGGCGGCGCCGGGGCCAGGGGGTGCTGCGTCTGGAGGCCAACTACGCCCGGGTGGTCCCCGCGGCGGGCCCCGAGCGGCTGGCCGAGCTGTCCCGCGCGGGGATGCGCTCGTACCTGCGCTACTGGATGGAGTCCTTCCGGCTGCCGGTGTGGGACGCGGCGCGCGTCCGCGACGGTGTCGAGGTCACCGACCTGAACCGGCTCACCGACACGCTGGGCTCCGGCCGCGGCGTGATCCTGGCGCTGCCGCACATGGGCAACTGGGACCTGGCCGGCGCCTACCTCACCACCGGCCTGGGCATCCCGTTCACCACCGTCGCCGAACGCCTCAGGCCCGAGACCCTGTACGACCGCTTCGTCGCCTACCGCGAGGGCCTGGGCATGGAGGTGCTGCCGCACACCGGCGGAGCCGCCTTCGGCACCCTGGCCCGGCGGCTGCGCGCGGGCGGTCTGGTGGCACTGGTGGCCGACCGGGACCTGTCCTCCTCCGGCATCGAGGTCGACTTCTTCGGCGAGCCGGCTCGGATGCCGGCCGGCCCGGCCATGCTGGCGCTGCAGACCGGGGCCGCGCTGCTCCCGGCGTACCTGTGGTTCGACGAGACGCCCGTGATGAAGGGACGCGTCCTGCCGCCGGTCCAGGCGCCCGCCGAGGGCACCCGCAAGGAGAAGGCCGCCGCCATGACCCAGGCGGTGGCGGACGGCTTCGCGACGGGCATCGCCGAGCATCCCGAGGACTGGCACATGCTGCAGAGACTGTGGTCGGCGGACCTCGCACCGCAAAGCGGCGCGGAGACCGGGGCGCAGGCGGGCCCGGACGGCCGGGAGGCGGGGAAGCGGTGAGGATCGGCATCGTCTGCCCCTACTCCTGGGACGTCCCCGGCGGCGTCCAGTTCCACATCCGGGACCTGGCCCAGCACCTCACCGCCCTCGGGCACGAGGTGTCCGTCCTCGCCCCGGCAGAGGAGGAGACCCCCCTGCCGCCGTACGTCGTACCGGCCGGGCGGGCCGTCCCCGTCCCGTACAACGGCTCGGTGGCCCGGCTGAACTTCGGCTTCCTGTCGGCGGCGAGGGTGCGCCGCTGGGTGCACGAGGGCGCCTTCGACGTCCTGCACATCCACGAGCCCGCCACACCCTCGCTCTCCCTGCTCGCCTGCTGGGCGGCGCAGGGGCCGATCGTGGCCACCTTCCACACCTCCAACCCGCGCTCGCGGGCGATGATCGCCGCCTACCCGATCCTGCAGCCCGCGCTGGAGAAGATCAGTGCGCGGATCGCGGTCAGCGAGTACGCCCGCCGCACCCTGGTCGAGCACCTGGGCGGGGACGCGGTCGTCATCCCCAACGGCGTGGACGTGGGCTTCTTCGCGGACGCCGAGCCCAAGGCCGAGTGGCAGGGCCGCGACGGCGGGAACACCATCGGCTTCATCGGGCGCATCGACGAGCCCCGCAAGGGCCTGCCCGTGCTGATGCGGGCACTGCCACACATCCTCGCCGAGCGCCCCGGCACCCGCCTGCTGGTGGCCGGACGCGGCGACGAGGAGGAGGCCGTCGCCGGCCTGCCGCGCGAGCTGCACGACCGCGTGGAGTTCCTGGGCATGGTCAGCGACGAGGACAAGGCCCGGCTGCTGCGCAGCGTGGACCTGTACATCGCCCCCAACACCGGCGGCGAGTCCTTCGGCATCATCCTGGTGGAGGCGATGTCCGCCGGGGCCCCGGTGCTCGCCAGCGATCTGGACGCCTTCGCCCAGGTGCTGGACGGGGGAGAGGCCGGCGAGCTGTACGCCAACGAGGACGCCGACGCGCTGGCCGCCGCCGCGGTGCGCCTGCTGGACGACCCGCGGCGCCGCGCGGAGCTGCGCGAGCGCGGCGGCCGCCATGTACGCCGCTTCGACTGGTCCACCGTCGGCGCGGACATCCTGTCCGTCTACGAGACCGTCACCGACGGCGCCGCCTCGGTCGCGCCGGACGAGCGGGCGGGGCTGCGGGCCCGGCTGGGCCTGACCCGGGACTGAACCGGGACTGAACCGAGAGGGACCTTCCGACCGTGACCACCACGATCTTCTGGATCGCGGCCGCGCTGCTGCTCGTCGCCGTCTACCTGAGCTGGACCGCCGGACGCCTGGACCGGCTGCACGCCCGGATCGACGCGGCCCGCGCCGCCCTGGACGCGCAGCTGCTGCGGCGTGCCTCCGTCGCGCAGGAGCTGGCCACCGCGGGGGTGCTGGACCCGGCCGCCTCCATTGTGCTGTACCAGGCCGCCCACGACGCCCGGCAGGCCGAGGAGGAGCAGCGGGAGGTCGCCGAGAGCGAGCTCAGCCAGGCCCTGCGGGCGGTGTTCGCCGAGGGCGCGCAGCTGGAGGCGGTGCGGGCGGCGCCCGGCGGCGAGGCGACCGCCGAGGAACTGGCCGCCGCGGTGCGCCGGGTGCCCATGGCGCGGCGCTTCCACAACGACGCGGTGCGGGCCGCCCGCGCGCTGCGCCGCCACCGCAAGGTGCGCTGGTTCCGGCTGGCCGGACACGCCCCCTTCCCGCTGGCCTTCGAGATGGACGACGAGCCGCCGGCGGTCCTGGCGGACCGGACGGGCCCGCTGGGGGAAGGCCACTGACTTCCGATTGGCCCTTTCACGGGGGCCGGTTGTTCCGTTTCATCGGTCCTGTAGCAGGGATCACCGTGAACTGGACCGGGCGACGGGCCCGCCGGGGAATCGAACTGGCCTACGATGGGTTCACCGTACGGCTGCCGCGCCCAACCGCGCGGACAGCCGGGGCCGCCGGCCGGTGCCGTACGCCGCCGTCCAGCGTTCCGGCCGGTCCCGGCCCGTCCTAACCGCTGTCACCGTCGCCGAGTGAGGTCGCACCTTGTCCACCACGCCTTCCAGCACGCCCGAAACCGCCTCCGCGCCGGCCCCCGAGACCGGCACCGCGCGCGTCAAGCGCGGCATGGCCGAGCAGCTCAAGGGCGGTGTGATCATGGACGTGGTCACGCCGGAGCAGGCGAAGATCGCCGAGGACGCCGGCGCCGTCGCGGTCATGGCGCTGGAGCGGGTGCCCGCCGACATCCGCAAGGACGGCGGTGTGGCCCGCATGTCCGACCCGGACATGATCGAGGGGATCATCGACGCCGTCTCCATCCCGGTGATGGCCAAGTCCCGCATCGGCCACTTCGTCGAGGCCCAGGTCCTCCAGGCGCTCGGCGTGGACTACATCGACGAGTCCGAGGTCCTCACCCCGGCCGACGAGGTCAACCACAGCGACAAGTGGGCCTTCACCACGCCCTTCGTCTGCGGCGCCACCAACCTGGGCGAGGCCCTGCGCCGGATCGCCGAGGGCGCGGCCATGATCCGCTCCAAGGGCGAGGCCGGCACCGGCAACGTCGTCGAGGCCGTCCGCCACCTGCGGCAGATCAAGAACGAGATCGCCCGCCTGCGCGGCTACGACAACAACGAGCTGTACGCCGCCGCCAAGGAGCTGCGCGCCCCCTACGAGCTGGTCCGCGAGGTCGCCGAGCTGGGCAAGCTGCCGGTCGTGCTGTTCTCCGCCGGCGGTGTGGCCACCCCGGCCGACGCCGCGCTGATGCGCCAGCTCGGCGCCGAGGGCGTCTTCGTCGGCTCGGGCATCTTCAAGTCCGGCGACCCGGTCAAGCGCGCCGCCGCCATCGTGAAGGCCACCACCTTCTACGACGACCCCAAGGTCGTCGCGGACGCCTCCCGCGGTCTGGGAGAGGCCATGGTCGGCATCAACTGCGACACCCTGACCGAGACCGAGAGGTTCGCCGGCCGCGGCTGGTGACCCGCGGCGCGCACCGCGCCCCCTCGGCCCGGGCGGCCCGCGCACCGCGGGCCGCCCGGGACCGTACCGCCCGTACTGCTCCCCCATACCGTCCCGTACGTCCCCGAAGAGGTGCGCCCCGTGACCACCCCCGCCATCGGAGTCCTCGCCCTCCAGGGCGATGTCCGCGAACACCTCGCCGCGCTGGAGGCGGCCGGCGCCGAGGCCCGTACCGTCCGCCGCCCCGGGGAGCTGGCCGGGGTCGACGGCCTGGTGATCCCCGGCGGCGAGTCCACCACCATCTCCAAGCTGGCCACCGCCTTCGGGCTGATGGAGCCGCTGCGCGAGCGGGTCCGCTCGGGCATGCCGGCCTACGGCTCCTGCGCGGGCATGATCATGCTCGCCGACAAGATCCTCGACCCCCGCTCCGGCCAGGAGACGGTCGGCGGGATCGACATGATCGTGCGCCGCAACGCCTTCGGGCGGCAGAACGAGTCGTTCGAGGCCTCCGTCGACGTCGCCGGGGTCGAGGGCGGGCCGGTCGAGGGCGTCTTCATCCGCGCTCCCTGGGTGGAGTCCACCGGCGCGGACGTGGAGGTGCTGGCGGTCTTCGACGGCCACCCCGTCGCCGTGCGCCAAGGCCCCCTGCTGGCCACCGCCTTCCACCCCGAACTCACCGGGGACCACCGTGTGCACAGGCTCTTCACCGGGATGGTGCGCTCGGCCGCACGGTGAACCGCCGGTGTCACCGGCTGTAGTATCGGCCCGTTGATTCCCCTGTTGGCGACATGAAGGAGCGAGGCTGTGTCCGGCCACTCCAAGTGGGCAACCACCAAGCACAAGAAGGCCGTGATCGATGCCAAGCGCGGCAAGCTCTTCGCCAAGCTGATCAAGAACATCGAGGTCGCGGCCCGGCTGGGCGGCGCCGACCCCGACGGCAACCCCACCCTCTACGACGCCATCCAGAAGGCGAAGAAGAGCTCCGTCCCCAACAACAACATCGACCGTGCGGTCAAGCGGGGCGCGGGTCTGGAGGCGGGCGGCGCCGAATACCAGACGATCATGTACGAGGGCTACGGTCCCAACGGTGTCGCGGTCCTGATCGAGTGCCTCACCGACAACCGCAACCGCGCGGCCTCCGACGTGCGCGTCGCCATGACCCGCAACGGCGGCTCCATGGCCGACCCGGGATCGGTGTCGTACCTGTTCAACCGCAAGGGCGTCGTGATCGTCCCCAAGGGCGACCTGACCGAGGACGACGTGCTGGCCGCCGTCCTGGAGGCGGGCGCCGAGGAGGTCAACGACCTCGGGGAGTCCTTCGAGGTCCTCAGCGAGGCGAGCGATCTGGTCGAGGTGCGCACCGCTCTGCAGAAGGCGGGCATCGACTACGACTCGGCGGACGCGAACTTCGTCCCCACCATGCAGGTGGAGCTGGACGAGGAGGGCGCCCGCAAGATCTTCAAGCTGATCGACGCGCTGGAGGACAGCGACGACGTGCAGAACGTCTTCGCCAACTTCGACGTGTCCGACGACGTCATGGCCAAGGTCGAGGCCTGACCCGGTCCTCCGGACGTACGAGCCGCAGCCTGAGCCCGAGCCCGGCGCGGGACCCGGCGCCGGCCCTCTTCCGTGTCGCCCTCCGGCGTTGTCGGTGGTAGCCGATAGCCTGCGGGAACAGGTGATCGAACGACCAGTGGACGGAAGGGGGCCGCGGTGCGCGTGCTCGGCGTGGACCCGGGGCTGACCCGCTGCGGCATCGGCGTGGTGGAGGGGACGGCCGGCCGGCCGCTGCGGATGGGCGGGGTCGGCGTCGTGCGCACCCCCGCCGACGCGGAGGTGCCCGACCGACTGGTGCTCGTCGAGCGCGGCATAGAGGAGTGGCTGGAGGAGCACCGGCCCGACGTCGTCGCCGTGGAGCGCGTGTTCAGCCAGCACAACGTCCGCACCGTGATGGGCACCGCGCAGGCCAGTGCGGTCGCCATGCTCTGCGCGGCCCGGCGCGGCCTCCCGGTCGCCCTGCACACCCCCAGCGAGGTCAAGGCCGCGGTCACCGGCACCGGCCGGGCGGACAAGGCCCAGGTCGGGGCCATGGTCACCAGGCTGCTGCGGCTGGACGCCCCGCCCAGGCCCGCCGACGCCGCCGACGCCCTGGCACTGGCCATCTGCCACATCTGGCGAGCCCCCGCCCAGGACCGGCTCCAGCAGGCCAGACTCCAGCAGGCCCGGCACCAGCGGCTCCACCGCCGGCAGGCCCACGCCGCCCGGACCGCGTCCGCGGCGGTGGCGGGACCGGCCCCGGCACCCGGGGCCGCGCCGCCCGCCGCGCCCGCCCGGCGAACCCAGCGCACCCCGAAGGACAGCCGATGATCGCCTTCGTATCCGGACCTGTCGCCGCCCTCTCCCCGGACACCGCCGTGATCGAGGTCGGGGGAGTGGGCATGGCCCTGCACTGCACCCCCGCCACCCTCGCCGACCTGCGGGTCGGCGAGCACACCAGGCTGGCCGCCTCCCTGGTGGTCCGCGAGGACTCCCTGACGCTCTACGGCTTCGCCGACGACGACGAGCGGCAGGTCTTCGAACTGCTCCAGACGGCCAGCGGCGTCGGCCCGCGGCTGGCCCAGGCCATGCTCGCCGTCCACAGCCCCGACGCGCTGCGGCTGGCGGTCTCCACCGGGGACGAGAAGGCGCTCACCGCCGTGCCGGGCATCGGGAAGAAGGGCGCGCAGAAGCTGCTGCTGGAGCTGAAGGACAGGCTCGGCGAGCCACTGGGCACCGGGGCCGCCGCGGCCGGACGGGGTCCCGGCCCCGCCGCGGGCGAGCCCGGCTGGCGGGAGCAGCTGCACGCCGCCCTGGTGGGCCTGGGCTACGCCCCCCGCGAGGCCGAGGACGCGGTCACCGCCGTCACCCCGCAGGCCGAGGCGGTGCTGGCCGAGGGCGGCCGGCCGCCGGTGCCCCAGCTCCTCCGCGCCGCCCTGCAGACCCTCAACCGCGCACGCTGAGAAGCCGGTCCCCGCCGCCGCGGCGGCAGGAACCGGCGAAGGACCGACGAGAGACCGACGATGACGCCGCACCCCCCGCCCCGCCCACGTACCACGGACCGGATCCCCGCCCCGGCCACCGCTGCGACCGCCTCCCCGGCGGCCGGCACCCCGGGGAGGCCGTCATGACCCGGGACGGTCACCCCGGCCACGCCGGAGGAAGCGCCGAGCGCCTGGTCGGAGCCGCCGCCGACGGCGAGGACACCGCCGTCGAGGCCGCGCTGCGCCCCAAGGACCTGGCGGAGTTCGTCGGGCAGTCCAAGGTGCGCGAACAGCTCGACCTGGTGCTGCGCGCCGCCCGCGCCCGCGGCGGCACCGCCGACCACGTACTGCTCTCCGGCGCCCCCGGCCTGGGCAAGACCACCCTGTCCATGATCATCGCGGCGGAGATGGGCGCCCCCATCCGCATCACCTCCGGCCCGGCCATCCAGCACGCCGGGGACCTGGCCGCGATCCTCTCCTCACTCACCGAGGGCGAGGTCCTCTTCCTCGACGAGATCCACCGCATGTCGCGGCCCGCAGAGGAGATGCTCTACATGGCGATGGAGGACTTCCGTGTCGACGTCATCGTCGGCAAGGGCCCCGGCGCCACCGCCATCCCCCTGGAGCTGCCGCCCTTCACCCTGGTCGGCGCCACCACCCGGGCCGGTCTGCTGCCACCGCCGCTACGAGACCGCTTCGGCTTCACCGCCCACATGGAGTTCTACGAGCCGGCCGAGCTGGAGCAGGTCATCCACCGCTCCGCACGGCTGCTGGACGTGGAGATAGACGCCGAGGGCGCCGCCGAGATCGCCGGCCGCTCCCGCGGCACCCCCCGCATCGCCAACCGGCTGCTGCGCCGGGTCCGCGACTACGCCCAGGTCAGGGCCGACGGTCTGATCACCAGGGAGATCGCGGGCCAGGCACTGGCGGTCTACGAGGTGGACGACCGCGGTCTGGACCGGCTGGACCGGGGGGTGCTGGACGCCCTGCTCAGGCTGTTCGGCGGCGGCCCGGTCGGTCTGTCCACGCTGGCGGTCGCGGTGGGGGAGGAGCGCGAGACGGTGGAGGAGGTCGCCGAGCCGTTCCTCGTCCGCGAGGGGCTGCTGGCCCGCACCCCCAGGGGCCGGATCGCCACGCCCGCCGCATGGGAGCACATGGGGCTCACCCCGCCCCGGCAGCCGCCGGCGTCCGCACCGGGCGGACCGGGCCAGCCCGGTCTCTTCGGATCGTGACGGCGTGCGAACTCGCCCTTCGCGGAACCCCAGTGCGATGCTTGACGTTGTTCCCCAGGCGCGGGCTCGCTTAGACTCCGCCGATGCCCTCCGTCCCGGAGGGCATGACCACCCCCGAATACCAGGCCGCTTCCCAGCGGTCGTGTGAAGGAAACCTTCCGCCGTGGATATTGGACTTCTCCTCCCCTTCATCATCCTCATCGGGGCCATGCTCCTGATGACGCGCTCGGCCAAGAAGAAGCAGCAGCAGGCCATGCAGATGCGCGACCGGATGGAGCCAGGCACAGGCATCCGTACGATCGGTGGCATGTACGCGTTGGTGAAGGAGGTCCACTCCGACACGGTCCTCCTGGAGGTCGCGCCGGGCGTGCACGCGATCTACGCCAAGAACGCCGTCGGCGCCGTGCTGGAGGCCGACGAGTACGAGCGCATCGTCAACGGCGAGGACCACGACGCGGACGCCCCCGTCGTCCCGGACGACGCCTCCTCGCTGGTCTCCGAAGGCGGCGTGGACAAGACCGACCTGAGCAAGACGGACTCCTCCGCCGACGACGCGGAGACCGGGGACGCAAAGCGGAAGGGCGACGACGACTCCAAGTGAGTCGTCCCGCCGCCGGCCCCGACGGGCCCGGCGGCACCGCATGTCCTTACGACCACTTCGCGCGCCGCGCGGCGACCATTCGAGCGCGGGCGGTTGGACAGGGAGACACGAGAAGGTGGCAGCACCGAAGAAAGGTCGCAGATCACCGGGCACCCAGGGACGGCCGTGGCGTTCCCTGGCGCTCATCCTGGTGGCGATGGTGGCGCTCACCGGAGGCATGTTCCTCTCCGGGCACACCACGCCCCGCCTGGGCATCGACCTCGCCGGCGGCACGAGCATCACGCTCACGGCCAAGGCCCAGCCCGGCAAGGAGGAGGCGATCAACGAGACCAACATGAACACCGCCGTCTCCATCATCGAGCGACGGGTCAACGGTCTGGGCGTCGCCGAGGCCGAGGTGCGGACGCAGGGTGCCGAGAACATCGTCATCAACATCCCGCGCGGCACCGACGAGAAGCAGGCCCGCGAGCAGGTCGGCACCACCGCCCAGCTCGCGTTCCGCCCGGTCCTGACCGTCGCGTCCGGGGCCCCGCCCCAGCCGGATCCCTCGGCCAGCCCGTCCGGCGCCGGTGAGAAGGACGAGAAGGCGGAAGACACCGAGAAGGCCGAGGAGGCGACGGACGGCGAGAAGTCCGGCGACTCCTCCGCGACTCCCTCGCCCGGGGCCTCCACCCAGGGCCGCGCCCTCACCGAGGACCTGCTGGCCGACGGCTCCCAGTCGCCCACCCCCCCGGCCTCCGAGCCCGGGGACGAGAAGGCCGACGAGCCCGCCGACCCCGAGCCCTCGCAGCCGGCCCCGGCACCTGACGCCGGCATCCCGGCCGACCTGCAGAAGAAGCTCGACGCGCTGGACTGCGCCACCGACGAGGGCCGCTCCAAAGCCCGCCAGGCCGCAGCCGAGGCGGAGAACTCAGAGACCATCGCCTCCTGTGACGAGAGCGGGCTGTACAAGTACGGGCTCGGACCCGTCGCCGTTCCCGGCACCGACGTCACCGACGCCGCCGCCCTCTTCGACGACCAGCGGGCCCAGGGCTGGATCGTCACCATGGAGTTCGACTCCGACGGCGCCGAGAAGTTCGCCGACATCACCGAGGAGCTCTCCACCCAGGCCGAGCCGCGCAACCAGTTCGCGATCGTGCTGGACGGCCAGGTCGTCTCCGCCCCCCGCGTCTCCGAGCGGCTCGGCGGCGGCAGCGCCGAGATCTCCGGCAGCTTCAACCAGCAGTCCGCCGAGGAACTGGCCAACATCCTCTCCTACGGCGCCCTGCCGCTCTCCTTCGAGGAGAGCAACGTGACCACCATCTCGCCCACCCTCGGTTCCGAGCAGCTCAAGGCGGGCCTGATCGCCGGAGCCATCGGCCTGGCGCTGGTCGTCGCGTACCTGCTCTTCTACTACCGGGTGCTGGCGCTGGTGGCGATCTCCAGCCTGGTGGCCGCGGCCATCCTCACCTACGTGATCATGACCCTGCTCGGCCCGGCCATCGGCTTCGCGCTGAGCCTGCCGGCGATCTGCGGCGCCATCGTGGCCATCGGCATCACCACGGACTCCTTCATCGTCTACTTCGAGAGGGTCCGCGACGAGATCCGCGAGGGCCGCTCCGTCCGGGCCGCCTTCGAGCGGGCCTGGCCCAGTGCCCGGCGGACCATCCTGGTCTCCGACGTGGTCTCGATCATCGCCGCGATCGTGCTGTTCATCGTCTCGATCGGCTCCGTCCAGGGCTTCGCCTTCGTGCTCGGTCTGACGACGGCGCTGGACCTGGCCATCGTCTTCCTGCTCACCAAGCCGATGATGACGATCATGGCCGGCCGCAAGTTCTTCACCAGCGGCCATCCGTGGTCCGGACTCGACCCGAAGCGGCTCGGGGTCACCCCGCCGCTGTACCGGGGCCGCCGCGCCGCGGTCGCCGCCCCCGCCGAACCGAAGGAGGCCTGAGATGTCACGATTCGGTGATCTCGGCGGCAAGCTGTACCGCGGCGAGGCCAGCTACGACTTCGTCGGAAAGCGGAAGCTCTGGTACGGCGTCACGCTGCTGCTGATGCTGGTCTCCCTGGTGGGCCTTGGAGCCCGCGGCCTGTACATGGGCATCGAGTTCCAGGGCGGCGCCGTCTTCACCACCCCGCCCACCCAGATGTCGGTCGAGGACGCCCGCGAGACGGCCCAGGAGGTCTCCGGGACCGAGCCCCGGATCCAGGAGCTGGGCAGCGGCGCGCTGCGCATCCAGGTCACCGGGCTGGACAACGAGCAGTCGGAGAAGACCCGCGCGGCCCTCGCCGGCGAACTCGGCCTCAAGGCCAAGCAGCTGGACACCGAGCTGGTCGGCCCGAGCTGGGGCGACCAGATGAGCAGCAAGGCGATCCAGGGCCTGATCGTCTTCCTGATCCTGGTGAGCGTCTACCTGGCCATCGCCTTCGAGTGGCGGATGGCGGTGGGCGCCATGGGCGCCCTGATGTACGACCTGGTCGTCACCATCGGTGTCTACGCCATCGTCGGCTTCGAGGTGACCCCGGGCACGGTGGTCGGCATCCTGACGATCCTCAGCTACTCGCTGTACGACACGGTGGTGGTCTTCGACAAGGTCAAGGAGAAGACCCGGGGCCTGCTCAAGCAGAACCGCCACACCTACGACGAGCTGGCCAACCTCGGCATCAACGCCACCGTGGTCCGCTCCGTCAACACCTCGGTGGTCGCCCTGCTGCCGGTGGCCGGGCTGCTGTTCATCGGCACCGGCCTGCTCGGCGGCGGCATGCTCAAGGACATCTCGCTGTCGCTGTTCATCGGCCTCACCGCCGGTACGTTCTCCTCCATCTTCATCGCCACCCCGATCGTGGTGGACTTCAAGCTCCGCTCGCCCGAGATCAAGGCCCACGACCGGCGGACGCTGGCCAAGCGGGCCAAGGGCGGCGACGGGGCGGAGGACGCCGAGGAGCCGGGCGAGAGCGCGGGTTCCGGTGCGCGTCCGTCCGCGGAGCCCACCGCCGCGACGGCCGGATCCGTCGGCGGGCCCCGCTCGCCGGAGTCCGGCAGCCGCGGGCGCCCCTCCGGAAGGCGGCGGTGACCCGATGATCTCCGTCACCGCCGACTTCGAGTCGCTGCGCGGCCTGCTGCTCAGCAGGATCCGCGACGTGCCCGACTACCCCAAGCCGGGAGTGCTGTTCAAGGACATCACCCCGCTCCTGGCCGACCCCGAGGCCTTCACCGCCCTCACCGACGCGCTGGCCGGCCTCGCCCGGGAGCGCGGCGCCACCAAGGTGGTGGGCCTGGAAGCACGCGGCTTCATCCTGGCTGCCCCGGCGGCGGTACGGGCGGGCATCGGCTTCGTCCCCGTGCGCAAGGCGGGCAAGCTGCCCGGCGCCACCCTGGCGCAGGCGTACGAGCTGGAGTACGGCAGCGCCGAGATCGAGATCCACGCCGAGGACCTCAGCCCCGAGGACCGGGTGCTGGTGATCGACGACGTGCTGGCCACCGGCGGCACCGCCGAGGCGTCGCTGCGCCTGATCCGCCGCTCCGGGGCGCAGGTCGCCGGGGTCGCGGTCCTGATGGAGCTGGGCTTCCTGCCCGGCCGGACCAGGCTGGAGGCCGCGCTGGAGGGCGCTCCGCTGGACGTGGTGATCACCGTCTGAGAGCGGCCGGTGCCACCGCGGCACCGATTTCGCGCGGGGGACGGCCCGGAGCACTCCGGGCCGTCCCCCGCGTCGCGCCCGGTCCTTTGCCTGTGACACCCTCGAAGGCGTCCGGCACCTGCCCCCGCCCCCCGACACCCGGCGCCGCCCCGCACCGGCGCCCGGCTCGTTCCGGGGCAGGGGTGGATACCATGGCAGTCCGGCCTGTTCCCGGCCGGAACCGCCCTCCGCACGCCGTCGGCGAGGAGGGGCCCACCGAGGAGTTGCCCTTGCCAGACGAGGCCAAGCCGCTCACCGCAGCGCAGCAGCAGGACGCCGGCAAGCCGGCGAGGCCCTCCACTGCGGGCGCCACCGCGGCCGGCAAGCGAGGCGGCACCCCGAAACCGTCGCCGTCCACCGCTTCGCCGGCGGGCGGAAAGCGCGACGACGCGGTCGCCCGGGAGAAGGTCTCGGCCACCCGCGCCGTCTCGGGCGTCTCCGGGCGCTCGGGCTCCTCCAACCGCGTCCGCGCCCGCCTGGCCCGCCTCGGCGTCCAGCGCTCCAGCCCCTACAACCCCGTGCTGGAGCCGCTGCTGCGGATCGTCCGCAGCAACGACCCCAAGTCCGACACCGCCACGCTGCGACAGATCGAGCGCGCCTACCAGGTCGCCGAGCGGTGGCACCGCGGGCAGAAGCGCAAGAGCGGCGACCCGTACATCACCCATCCGCTGGCCGTCACCACCATCCTCGCCGAGCTGGGCATGGATCCGGCCACTCTGATGGCGGGCCTGCTGCACGACACCGTCGAGGACACCGAGTACGGTCTGGACACCCTGCGCCGCGACTTCGGCGACCAGGTGGCCCTGCTGGTGGACGGCGTCACCAAGCTGGACAAGGTCAAGTTCGGTGAGGCGGCCCAGGCCGAGACGGTCCGCAAGATGGTCGTCGCCATGGCCAAGGACCCCAGGGTGCTGGTCATCAAGCTCGCCGACCGCCTGCACAACATGCGCACCATGCGCTACCTCAAGCGGGAGAAGCAGGAGCAGAAGGCCCGCGAGACGCTGGAGATCTACGCCCCGCTCGCCCACCGCCTGGGCATGAACACCATCAAGTGGGAGCTGGAGGACCTCGCCTTCGCGATCCTCTACCCCAAGATGTACGACGAGATCGTCCGCCTGGTCGCCGAACGCGCGCCCAAGCGTGACGAGTACCTGGCGACCGTCATCGACGAGGTCCAGGCCGACCTGCGCGGCGCCCGCATCAAGGCGACCGTCACCGGCCGCCCCAAGCACTACTACAGCGTCTACCAGAAGATGATCGTGCGGGGCCGAGACTTCGCCGAGATCTACGACCTGGTGGGCATCCGCGTCCTGGTCGACACCGTCCGCGACTGCTACGCGGCGCTGGGGACCGTCCACGCCCGGTGGAACCCGGTGCCGGGGCGGTTCAAGGACTACATCGCGATGCCCAAGTTCAACATGTACCAGTCGCTGCACACGACGGTCATCGGGCCCGGCGGCAAGCCGGTCGAGCTGCAGATCCGCACCTACGACATGCACCGCCGCGCCGAGTACGGCATCGCCGCGCACTGGAAGTACAAGCAGGAGGCCGTCGCCGGCGCCTCCAAGGTCCGCACCGACGCGCCCGCGAAGAAGGGCGACGCCGTCAACGACATGGCGTGGCTGCGGCAGCTGCTGGACTGGCAGAAGGAGACCGAGGACCCGGGCGAGTTCCTGGAGTCGCTGCGCTTCGACCTCTCGCGCAACGAGGTCTTCGTCTTCACGCCCAAGGGCGACGTCATAGCGCTCCCGGCGGGTGCCACCCCCGTGGACTTCGCCTACGCCGTCCACACCGAGGTCGGCCACCGCACCATCGGCGCCCGCGTCAACGGGCGCCTGGTGCCGCTGGAGTCCACTCTGGACAACGGCGACCTGGTGGAGGTCTTCACCTCCAAGTCGCCCGGCGCCGGCCCCTCCCGCGACTGGCTGAGCTTCGTCAAGTCGCCGCGCGCCCGCAACAAGATCCGCGCCTGGTTCTCCAAGGAGCGCCGCGAGGAGGCCATCGAGCAGGGCAAGGACGCCATCGTGCGGGCCATGCGCAAGCAGAACCTGCCGATCCAGCGCATCCTCACCGGCGACTCCCTGGTCACCCAGGCGCACGAGATGCGCTACCCCGACATCTCGGCGCTCTACGCCGCCATCGGCGAGGGCCATGTCTCCGCGCAGAACGTCGTCCAGAAACTGATCCAGGCCATCGGGGGCGAGGAGGCCGCCAACGAGGACATCGCCGAGACCGCCCCGCCCATGCGCCGGCGCGCCAAGCGGCGCTCCAGCACGGATCCGGGCGTGATCGTCAAGGGCGTGGAGGACGTGTGGGTCAAGCTGGCCCGCTGCTGCACCCCCGTGCCCGGCGACCCGATCCTGGGGTTCGTCACCCGCGGCAACGGGGTCTCCGTCCACCGCGCCGACTGCGTCAACGTCGACTCGCTCTCGCGCGAGCCGGAGCGGATGCTGGAGGTCGAGTGGGCGCCGACCCAGTCCTCGGTCTTCCTGGTCGCCATCCAGGTCGAGGCGCTGGACCGCTCCCGGCTGCTGTCGGACGTCACCCGCGTGCTGTCCGACCAGCACGTCAACATCCTCTCCGCGGCCGTCCAGACCTCCCGGGACCGGGTGGCCATCTCCCGCTTCACCTTCGAGATGGGCGACCCCAAGCACCTCGGGCACGTGCTGAAGGCGGTACGCGGGGTGGAGGGCGTCTACGACGTCTACCGCGTCACCTCGGCCCGCCGGTCGTAGCCCGGCACGGACAGCCCGCACGGACACGGGGGCGGCCCCGGCGCCTTCATCCCCGAAGGCGCCGGGGCCGCCCCCGTCACGCGTTCCGTCTCCTCAGCCGCTGAACTCCCGCAGCCCCTTGAGGGCCTGGTCCAGCAGAGCCTGCCGGCCCTCCAGCTCCCGCTCCAGCTTCTGGGCCTTGGCGGTGTTGCCGGAGGCGTGGGCCTTGTCGATCTGCGCGCGGAGCTTGTCCACGGCGTCCTGGAGCTGGCCGGTCAGCCCCTCCGCCCGCGCCCGGGCCTCGGGGTTGGTACGGCGCCACTCGGCCTCCTCGGCCTCCTGGATCGCCCGCTCCACCGCGTGCATCCGGCCCTCGATCCCGGCCCGGGCGTCCCGGGGCACATGGCCGACGGCGTCCCAGCGCTCGTTGATCGCGCGGAAGGCCGCACGGGCCGCCTTCAGATCGGTGACCGGGAGCAGCTTCTCCGCCTCGGCGGCCAGCTCCTCCTTGCGGGCCAGGTTCTCCCGCTGCTCGGCGTCCCGCTCGGCGAAGACCTCGCCGCGGGCGGCGAAGAAGACGTCCTGGGCGCCGCGGAAGCGCTGCCACAGCTTGTCCTCGTGCTCGCGCTGGGCCCGGCCCGCGGCCTTCCAGTCCTGCATCAGCTCGCGGTAACGGGCGGCCGTCGGGCCCCAGTCCGTCGAGCCGGACAGGGCCTCGGCCTCGGCGACCAGCTTCTCCTTGCGCCGCCGGGCCTCCTCGCGCTGCGCGTCCAGCGAGGCGAAGTGGGCCTTGCGCCGCTTGGAGAAGGCCGAGCGGGCGTGCGAGAAGCGGTGCCACAGCTCGTCGTCGGACTTGCGGTCCAGCCGGGGCAGGCCCTTCCAGGTGTCCACCAGGGCACGCAGCCGCTCCCCGGCGGCCCGCCACTGGTCGCTGGCGGCGAGTTCCTCGGCCTCGGCGACCAGCGCCTCCTTGGCCTTGCGCGCCTCCTCGGCCTGCCGGGCCCGGGCCGCCCTGCGCTCCTCCCGGCGGGTCTCGATCAGCTCGGTGAGCTGGTCCAGCCGCCTGCCCAGGGCCTCCAGGTCGCCCACCGCGTGCGCCTGGTCGACCTGCTGCCGCAGGTGCCCGACGGCGGCCAGGGCGTCCTTGGCCGACAGGTCGGTGGTCCTCACCCGGCGCTCAAGGAGGTCGATCTCCACGACCAGGCCGTCGTACTTGCGCTCGAAGTAGGCCAGGGCCTCCTCGGGGGCTCCGGCCTGCCACGAGCCGACGGCCTTCTCGCCGTCGGCGGTACGCACGTAAACGGTCCCCGTCTCGTCGACGCGGCCCCACGGGTCGCTGCTCACAGCGCCTCCTCCACATGATGCCGACGGGAGGCGTGCGCTCCCCGGCATCGTCCACAGTTGTCATACGGCCGGCGGCCGGATGCGACCGGCCCGGCCGGAGGGTCTGCCCGACCGTCGGCGCAGGCACCCCCTACAACGCCAAACATAGGCGACCGGTGCCCGCCCTGTCCGCATCCCGGGCGACCGAAATCCGCTCCCGGGACCGCCCGGAGCGGCCGCCCGGACCGACCGCTCCGGGCACGGACGGGGCACCGGCCGCCGCGGATCACTTCTTCCGCACCGTCGCCTTGTCGATCACCACGGTCGCGTTCGGCTTGGTGTTGCCCGTCTGCGGGTCCGGCGTCATACCGGCTTCGGCGATCTTCTCCAGAACGTCCATGCCCTCGGTGACGGTTCCGAAGGGGGTGTAGTCCGGGGGGAGCTGGCTGTCCTGGTAGACCAGGAAGAACTGGCTGCCGCCGGTGTCCCGGCCCTCCTCGGTCTGGGCGTTGTACCGGTTGGCCATGGCGACCGTGCCCGCCGGATAGGTGCCCTTCTTCACCTTCGGGTCGTCGAGGTTCTCGTCCGGGATCGAGTAGCCGGGCTGCTGGACCTTGCCGTCCTTCGACATGCCGGTGCCGGTGCCGGTCGGGTCGCCGCACTGCAGCACGTAGATGCCCTGGTCGACCAGGCGGTGGCACGGGGAGTGGTCGAGATAGCCCTCACCGGCCAGGAACTCGAAGGAGTTCACGGTGCGCGGCGTCTTGGCGGCGTCCATCTCGATCTCGATGTCGCCGCAGGTGGTCTCCAGCTTCATCGTGTAGGTGGCCGAGGTGTCGATCGACATCTTCGGCTCCTTCTTCCAGTGCTTCCCGCTCGGCTCGCCCTTCGCCGGCTTCTCGCACGGGTCCGGGGCCTTGCTGGTGGGCGGGGCGGAGGGCTCGGCGGAGGCGTTGTCGGTCTTCTCGTCGTCCGCCGCCAGGCCGCCCGCGGCCGCGTAGGCGCCGCCGGCCGCCAGGACCAGGGCCAGGCCGCCCGCGATGGAGGCGTTGCGGATCCGCCCCTTGCGCCGTGCCTCGGCCCGCCTCTGCTGCTGACGCAGGTACTTCTCGCGGGCGAGCTGCTTGCGCCGCTGCTCACTGCTGACCACGGATCGTCTCCTTCGAATCCTTCGGGGCGTTCTGTACGAGGCGTGCGTACGCACACGTGTGCCACAGCTTGGGCCGTACGGTATACGGGATACGGGTTCGCGGGCTCCGTCCCGTCGCCGGTAGGCTCTGTAACCGCTGCCCGCGGCCGGTTTTGACGGCCGCGGCATCCCCTGCCGGACGACCGAAGGACGATCGTGCTCATTGCCGGGTTCCCCGCCGGGGCCTGGGGGACCAACTGCTATCTGGTCGCCCCCGCCGCGGGCGAGGAGTGCGTGATCATCGACCCGGGCCACCAGGCCGCCGAAGGCGTCGAGGAGGCCATAGCCAAGCACCGCCTCAAGCCGGTCGCCGTCGTCCTCACCCACGGCCACATCGACCACGTGGCCTCCGTGGTCCCGGTGTGCGGCGCGCACGGTGTGCCCGCCTGGATCCACCCGGAGGACCGGGAGATGATGAGCGACCCCGAGAAGTGGCTGGGCCGCTCCATCGGGCAGCCGCTGATGGGCGAGCTCTCCGTGGGGGAGCCGGACGACGTGGAGGAGCTGGCCGACGGCGCCGTGCTGTCCCTGGCCGGGCTGGAGCTGACCGTCTCGCACGCGCCGGGCCATACCAGGGGGTCGGTGACCTTCCGGACGCCCGGGCAGGCCGACGTCCCGCCGGTGCTGTTCTCGGGCGACCTGCTGTTCGCCGGCTCCATCGGACGCACCGACCTGCCCGGCGGCGACCACGCCGAGATCCTGCGGTCGCTGGCACGCGTGTGCCTGCCCCTGGACGACTCGACCGTGGTGCTGTCCGGCCACGGCCCCCAGACCACCATCGGCCGCGAACGCGCCACCAACCCGTTCCTGCGGGAGGTGGCCGCCGGCGGCCCGTTCGGAACGGGAGGCGGCACCGCCGCCCCGCGACGAGGAATGTGACGACGAAGAAGACGTGAGCACCTTCTCCGCCCCCAAGGGCACCTACGACCTGATCCCTCCGGAGTCGGCCGACTACCTGGCGGTGCGCGAGGCGATCTCCGCGCCGCTGCGGCGCGCCGGCTACGGCTACATCGAGACGCCCGGCTTCGAGAACGTCGAGCTGTTCGCCCGCGGTGTCGGCGAGTCCACCGACATCGTGACCAAGGAGATGTACACCCTCACCACCAAGGGAGGCAGCCGCCTGGCGCTGCGCCCCGAGGGCACCGCGCCGGTCGTCCGCGCCGTGCTGGAGCACAACCTGCACCGCGGCGCGCTGCCGGTGAAGGTCTGGTACTCAGGCTCGCAGTACCGCTACGAGCGACCCCAGGCCGGCCGCTACCGGCACTTCTCCCAGGTCGGTGCCGAGGCGCTGGGCGCCGAGGACCCGGCACTGGACGCCGAGCTGATCATCCTGGCGGTGGACGCGTACCGCTCGCTGGGGCTGAGGAACTTCCGGCTGCTGCTGAACTCCCTGGGCGACCGCGAGTGCCGCCCGGTCTACCGCGCGGCCCTCCAGGACTTCCTGCGCGGACTCGACCTGGACGAGGACACCCGCGCCCGCGTCGAGATCAACCCGCTGCGTGTGCTGGACGACAAGCGCGAGGCCGTGCAGAAGCAGCTCACCGGCGCGCCGATGATGCCCGACCACCTGTGCGAGGCGTGCAAGGAGTACCACGAGCAGGTGCGCGGGCTGCTGACGGCGGCCGGGGTGGAGTTCGAGGACGACCAGAAGCTGGTGCGCGGCCTGGACTACTACACCCGCACCACCTTCGAGTTCGTCCACGACGGGCTCGGCTCGCAGTCCGCCGTCGGCGGCGGCGGCCGTTACGACGGTCTGTCGGAGATGATCGGCGGCCCGCCGCTGCCCTCGGTGGGCTGGGCGCTGGGCGTGGACCGCACGGTCCTGGCCCTGCGGGCCGAGGGCGTGGAGCTCCCGGCGCCCTCGCGCACCCAGGTCTTCGCCGTACCGCTGGGCGAGGAGGCGCGGCGCGCGCTGTTCGGCGTGGTCACCGAGCTGCGCCGGCAGGGGATCGCGACGGACTTCGCGTACGGCGGCCGCGGTCTGAAGAACGGCATGAAGTCGGCCAACCGCTCGGGGGCGGCGTACGCCGTCGTGGCCGGGGAGCGGGATCTGGCCGAGGGGGTCGTACAGGTCAAGGACCTCGACAGCGGCGAGCAGGTCCCGGTGCCGCTGGACGGTGTGGTGGCGGAACTGCGACGGAAGCTCGCCTGACTCGTTGTGCGTTGTGCACAATGAAGAACCCCACCTGAGACGACGGGATGACTCGACCATGACGACGACCACGGCACCCCGGGACGAAGCGGCCCGCACCGGCGACGACGGCGGCGGGCCGCCCGCACGGGGCGCCGTGGGCGCGGGCCGCGCCTACGCCCTGCTGCTGGTGATCACCGGCCTGGCCGGGGTGCTCGCCGCCTGGGTGATCACGGTCGACAAGTTCAGGCTGCTGGAGGCCGAGCTCGCCGGGGACACGCTGGACATGGCGTGCGATCTGAACCCGGTGGTCTCCTGCGGGAACATCATGGAGAGCGCCCAGGCGGAGGCGTTCGGCTTCCCCAACCCGGTGCTCGGCCTGGTCACCTACGGCATGATCGTCGCCGTCGGCATGGGCCTGCTGGCCGGGGCGCGCTTCCCGCGCTGGTACTGGCTGACGATGAACGCCGGCATGCTCTTCGGCGTCGGTTTCTGCACCTGGCTGATGTACCAGTCGCTGTACAACATCGGCGCGCTGTGCCTGTGGTGCAACCTGGCCTGGGTCGCCACCCTGCTGATGTTCTGGTACACGACCTTCCGCAACATCCACAACGGCTTCCTGCCCGCCCCGGCCTGGCTGCGCGAGGGTGTGCGGGAGTTCCACTGGGTGATCCCGGCGGTCCACATCGGCATCATCGGCATGCTGATCCTGACCCGCTGGTGGAACTTCCGGCCGTCGCGCTCCCGGATGCCGCCGCCGTCGGCCGTGGCTGTCGGCGGCGTGACTTAGGGTTGCGTTCCGTGGAACCGGATCTGTTCACCGCCGCCGCCGAGGAGCGCCAGGAGAAGGACCCCTCCGCCTCGCCCCTGGCGGTCCGGATGCGCCCGCGCACCCTCGACGAGGTCGTCGGCCAGCAGCACCTGCTGCGCCCCGGCTCCCCGCTGCGCCGCCTGGTCGGCGAGGGCGGGAAGGGGCCCGCGGGGCCGTCGTCGGTGATCCTGTGGGGGCCGCCGGGCACCGGCAAGACGACCCTGGCCCACGTCGTCAGCAGGGCCACCGACAAGCGCTTCACGGAGCTGTCGGCCATCACCGCCGGGGTCAAGGAGGTCCGGGCCGTCATCGACGGCGCGCGGCGCTCGTCGGGCGCCTACGGCAAGGACACCGTGCTGTTCCTGGACGAGATCCACCGCTTCAGCAAGGCGCAGCAGGACTCGCTGCTGCCGGCGGTGGAGAACCGCTGGGTCACCCTCGTCGCGGCGACGACGGAGAACCCGTACTTCTCGGTGATCTCCCCACTGCTGTCCCGCTCGCTGCTGCTCACCCTGGAGCCGCTGACCGACGACGACCTGCGCGGGCTGCTGCGCCGGGCGGTCGCCGACGAGCGCGGGCTGGGCGGTTCGGTGGAGCTGCCGGGGGACGCCGAGGCGCATCTGCTGCGGATAGCCGGCGGCGACGCGCGCCGTGCGCTCACCGCGCTGGAGGCGGGCGCGGGCGCGGCCCTGGACAAGGGCGAGGGCGAGATCACCCTGGCGACGCTGGAGGATGCCGTCGACCGGGCGGCGGTGAAGTACGACCGCGACGGCGACCAGCACTACGACGTGGCCAGCGCGCTCATCAAGTCCATCCGCGGTTCGGACGTGGACGCGGCCCTGCACTACCTGGCCCGGATGATCGAGGCGGGGGAGGACCCGCGCTTCATCGCCCGGCGGCTGATGATCTCCGCCAGCGAGGACATCGGCCTGGCCGACCCCACCGCACTGCAGACCGCCGTGGCCGCGGCCCAGGCGGTGGCGATGATCGGCTTCCCCGAGGCGCGGATCACACTCGCCCAGGCGACCGTGGCCCTGGCCCTCGCCCCGAAGTCCAACGCCGCCTATCTGGCGATCGACGCGGCCCTGGCGGACGTACGGGCGGGCCTGGCCGGCCCCGTGCCGCGGCATCTGCGCGACGGCCACTACCAGGGCGCGAGGAAGATGGGCCACGGCGAGGGGTACCGGTACCCGCACGACATGCCCGGCGGCATCGCCGCGCAGCAGTACGCCCCGGACGGCGTCCACGGCAGGCGCTACTACGAGCCGACGCGGTACGGGGCGGAGGCCCGGTACGCCGAGGTGGCGGAGCGGGTGCGGGCCCGGCTGCGGGAGGAACCGCGGGAGGAGGGGGCGCCGCCGGACAGGCCCTGAGGGGCCGGCAGGCCCCGGCGGACCGCCGGGCCTCGCGGTCCTCCCCACGGCGCCTTTGGCCCGGTCAGGGCGTGGAGCCGGCCTCGAACAGGGCCCGGATCGCGTGGCGCAGCCCGGAGGCGTCCCGTACCGGCCGGGGGAAGTCGAAGAGGGCGTCGAAGCTCCGCCCGTCCGCACGGAACCGCACCCGCAGTCCGAAGCGGTCCAGGGCCACGGGCACCACGGCCTCCCAGGCGCCGCAGGCCCGCTCCCGCTCGCCCAGCAGCGAGCACAACCCGCGCAGCAGGTCGCCGTGGGCGGCGGCCAGGTGCTGAAGGAGCTCGGCCTCGTGGCGTGCCAGGGGGTCGGGCGACGCGGCGGCGAACTCGTCCGGCTCGACGTGCCCCTCGCCCCACAGATCGCCGATCCACCCCTCGCCGACCTCCAGGCGCAGCGGTGTCCACGCGGCGCCGGGAAGGGGCCCCGAGGGATGCCGCCCGGCCAGCAACCGGGCGCAGGCCGCCCGCTCGCCGCCGGGCACGGGGGTGAGCCAGCCCGCCACCCCGGCCCGGCCGCGAACGCGGTGGGGCACCGCGACGGGGGCCACGTCCGTGATCTCCATCACGGCGGCCAGCTCGCCGTCCCGGGCGTGGGCCGCGGCCCGGGCGGCCGGGGAGGCGGCCGGGACCAGCAGGAGCACGTCCCCCTCGGGGGTGACGGCGCGGGACTCGCAGCAGCCCTGGCCCGGCCACTGCGGACCGGCCGGGTCAGCGCCGGGAATGACCAGGGCGGCCGAGGCGTTCGACTCGACGAGGGTACGCATCCGCTCGGCAGCTCCAGGCCGCCGTGTGTCAGGCTCAGCCCCGGGACGCGGCTGACCCCTCCTCGCGCTCTCCGCCCCGGCGGCGGCTCCGGCACTGCCGCCGGGGGCGCCGCCGTGTGCGGGACCGGTGCCGGGCAGGGGGCTCCCAGGTCGAAACATGCGTTCTCCTCCGCTAAGGTTAGGCTCACCTAAATTACACGGAGGTCCGTTCAACGTGAACCAGTCGCGTCCCAAGGTCAAGAAGTCGCGTGCGCTCGGCATCGCGCTGACCCCGAAGGCCGTGAAGTACTTCGAGCAGCGCCCGTACCCGCCGGGCGAGCACGGCCGGGGCCGCAAGCAGAACAGCGACTACAAGGTCCGGCTGCTGGAGAAGCAGCGGCTGCGCGCCCAGTACGACATCAGCGAGCGCCAGATGGCCCGCGCCTACGACCGTGCCCGCAAGGCCGAGGGCAAGACGGGCGAGGCCCTGGTCGTCGAGCTGGAGCGCCGCCTGGACGCGCTCGTCCTGCGCTCGGGCATCGCCCGCACCATCTACCAGGCCCGCCAGATGGTCGTGCACGGCCACATCGAGGTCAACGGCCGCAAGGTCGACAAGCCCTCCTTCCGCGTCCGCCCGGACGACGTGGTGTCCGTCCGCGAGCGCAGCCGCGCCAAGCACCCCTTCCTGGTGGCGCGCGAGGGCGGCTACGCGCCCGACGGCGAGACCCCGCGCTACCTCCAGGTCAATCTCCAGGCGCTGGCCTTCCGCCTGGACCGCGACCCGAACCGCAGGGAGATCCCGGTCGTCTGCGACGAGCAGCTCGTCGTCGAGTACTACGCCCGCTGATCCTCCGGCCTGCCCGTGCCGCCCGGGTCCGGGCGGCACGGACGCCCGGACCTCCAGGTCCCCGGCCCTCCCGCCGCGCCGCGCGGCAGGAGGGCCGCGGCGTACCGCCCGCCCCGGCACGCGGCGCGCGGCCGCACACACCGCCCCGCCCGCCGGCCGGAAGGAATTGCGGTACGGGCGACGGCCCGCGGCGCGATAAGGTCGGTATCCGCCGTCGCACCCGTGAGATCGGTGGGCAGGTACCCCCACGAACCGCAGGACGCGGCGGCCGACCCCATACGACCCGAGGGAAGCGGTGCAGCGTGTCCGGTGGAGAGGTGGCCGGCCTCCTGGTGGCCGTCTTCTGGGCGATCCTGGTGTCGTTCCTCGCCGTGGTGCTGGTGAGGCTCGCACAGACGCTCAAGGCGGCGACCAGACTGGTGACGGACGTGACCGAGCGTGCGGTCCCCCTCCTCACCGAGGCGTCCGAGACCGTCCGCTCGGCGCAGAGCCAGCTCAGCCGGGTGGACGCCATCGCCTCCGACGTCCAGGAGGTCACCGCCAACGCCTCGGCGCTCTCCTCCACCGTCTCCACCGCCTTCGGCGGCCCGCTGGTGAAGGTCGCCGCGTTCGGTTACGGAGTGCGCCGCGCCCTCGGCCGCAGGAGCGACCCGCCGCGGTCGAGGCGTTCCGTCGTCGTGGGCCGGTCCGTGCCGGCCGCGCGCCGGGGGACCGGCCGGCGCCGCGACGGAAAGGACTGATCCCACCGTGTTCCGCCGTGCCTTCTGGTTCGGTGCCGGCGCCGCCACCGGCGTCTGGGCCACCACCAAGGTCAACCGCAAGCTGCGCAGCCTCGCGCCCGACAGCCTCGCCGTACGAGCGGCGGACCAGGCCGTGGCGGCCGGGCACCGGCTGAAGGACTTCGCGCTCGACGTCCGCGCCGGAATGGCACAGCGGGAGATCGAGTTGAACGACGCACTGGGACTGACGGCCCCCGCCGACCCCGGGGCCGCCGGCCAGGCAGAAGAACGCCGGGGGATCGCCGGGCGGGCCCCGCACCGCCCCGCCCTCGGAGCCACCCACCCGTACGACCGGAATGAGGACCACTGATGGAGTCGGCTGAAATCCGCCGCCGCTGGCTGCGCTTCTTCGAGGAGCGGGGGCACACCGTCGTGCCGTCGGCGTCGCTGATCGCGGACGACCCGACGCTGCTGCTGGTCCCCGCCGGAATGGTGCCCTTCAAGCCGTACTTCCTGGGCGAGGCCACCCCGCCGTACGAGCGCGCCGTCAGCGTGCAGAAGTGCGTGCGCACCCCGGACATCGAGGAGGTCGGCAAGACCACCCGCCACGGCACCTTCTTCCAGATGTGCGGCAACTTCTCCTTCGGCGACTACTTCAAGGAGGGCGCCGCCAAGCTCGCCTGGGAGCTGCTCACCACACCCCAGGACAAGGGCGGCTACGGCCTTGAGCCGGAGAAGCTGTGGATCACCGTCTACGAGGAGGACGACGAGGCCGAGCGCATCTGGCGCGACGTCGTCGGCGTCCCCGCCGAGCGGATCCAGCGCCTGGGCAAGGAGGAGAACTACTGGGACATGGGCGTGCCCGGTCCCTGCGGCCCCTGCTCCGAGATCAACTACGACCGCGGCCCGGAGTTCGGCCCCGAGGGCGGCCCGGCCGTCAACGACGAGCGCTACGTGGAGATCTGGAACCTGGTCTTCATGCAGTACGAGCGGGGGCCGGGCCGGGGCAAGGACTACCCGATCCTCGGCGAGCTGCCCAGCAAGAACATCGACACCGGGCTCGGCCTGGAGCGCCTGGCGATGATCCTGCAGGGCGTGCGCAACATGTACGAGACCGACACCCTGCGCGCGGTCATCGACACGGCCGGCGGGCTGACCGGCGTGCGCTACGGCGCCGCCGAGGACACCGACGTCTCCCTGCGCGTGGTCGCCGACCACATGCGCACCTCCGTGATGCTCATCGGCGACGGCGTCACCCCCGGCAACGAGGGCCGCGGCTACGTGCTGCGCCGCATCATGCGCCGCGCCATCCGCAACATGCGCCTGCTGGGCGCCGACCGGCCGGTCGTGGGCGAGCTGGCCAGCACCGTGCTGCGCACCATGGGCGAGCAGTACCCCGAGCTGCTCACCGACCGGCAGCGCATCGAGACCGTCGCGCTCGCCGAGGAGGCCGCCTTCCTCAAGACCCTCAAGGCCGGCACCAACATCCTCGACACCGCCGTCACCGAGACCAAGGCCGCGGGCGGGGCCGTCCTGCCCGGCGAGAAGGCCTTCCTGCTCCACGACACCTGGGGCTTCCCCATCGACCTCACCCTGGAGATGGCCGCCGAGCAGGGCCTGTCCGTGGACGAGGAGGGCTTCCGCCGCCTGATGAAGGAGCAGCGGGAGCGCGCCAAGGCCGACGCCATGGCCAAGAAGACCGGCCACGCCGACCTCAGCTCCTACCGCGAGGTCGCCGACACCGCCGGGACCACCGTCTTCACCGGCTACACCGACACCGAGGGCGAGACCTCCGTCGTCGGCCTGCTGGTGAACGGCCTGCCCGCGCCGGCCGCCTCCGAGGGCGACGACGTGGAGGTCGTGCTCGACCGCACCCCGTTCTACGCCGAGGGCGGCGGGCAGCAGCCCGACACCGGCCGTATCCGTCTGGACTCCGGCGCCGTCATCGAGGTCCGCGACGTCCAGCAGCCGGTGCCCGGCGTCACCGTGCACAAGGGCACCGTCCAGGTCGGCGAGGTCACCGTCGGCGCCTCGGCGTACGCCGCCATCGACGTCAAGCGCCGCCGGGCCATCGCCCGCGCCCACAGCGCCACCCACCTCACCCACCAGGCGCTGCGCGACGCGCTCGGCCCGACGGCCGCCCAGGCCGGCTCCGAGAACGCCCCGGGCCGCTTCCGCTTCGACTTCGGCTCGCCGACCGCCGTGCCCGGCACCGTCCTCACCGACGTCGAGCAGCGGATCAACGAGGTCCTCGCCCGTGAACTCGACGTCATGGCCGAGGTGATGAGCATGGAGGAGGCCAGGAAGCAGGGCGCCATCGCCGAGTTCGGCGAGAAGTACGGCGACCGGGTCCGCGTGGTGACCATCGGAGACTTCTCCAAGGAGCTGTGCGGCGGCACCCATGTGCACAACACCGCCCAGCTCGGTCTGGTGAAGCTGCTGGGCGAGTCCTCCATCGGCTCCGGTGTGCGCCGTGTGGAGGCCCTGGTCGGCGTGGACGCCTACAACTTCCTCGCCCGCGAGCACACGGTGGTCTCCCAGCTCACCGACCTGCTCAAGGGCCGTCCCGAGGAGCTCCCGGAGAAGATCTCCGGGATGCTCGCCAAGCTGAGGGACGCCGAGAAGGAGATCGAGCGCTTCCGCGCCGAGAAGGTCCTGGCCGCCGCCGCGGGCCTTGCCTCCTCCGCCCGCGACGTCAACGGGACCGCCTTCGTCGGCGCCCGGGTCCCCGACGGCACGACCGCCGACGACCTGCGCAAGCTCGTCCTCGACGTGCGCGGCCGCCTCCAGGGCGGACGCCCGGCCGTGGTGGCCCTGTTCTCGGTGGCGAACGGCCGTCCGCTGACCGTCATCGCCGCCAACGACGCCGCCCGCGACCGCGGTCTGAAGGCCGGTGACCTCGTCCGCGCCGCCGCCAAGGCCCTCGGCGGCGGAGGCGGCGGCAAGCCGGACGTCGCCCAGGGCGGCGGCCAGAACCCCGAGGCCGTCGACGAGGCCGTCGCAGCCGTCGAGCGCCTGGTGGCGGCCGCCTGATGCGGCGCGGCAGGCGGCTGGCCGTCGACGTCGGGGACGCCCGGATCGGGGTCGCCTCCTGCGACCCCGACGGGCTCCTGGCCACACCGGTGGAGACCGTGCCGGGACGCGACGTCCCGGCCGCCCGCCGCCGGCTGGCCGAACTCGTCGCGGAGTACGAGCCGCTGGAGGTCGTGGTCGGGCTCCCCCGCTCCCTCAACGGGCGCGAGGGCCCGGCCGCGGCCCGGGTGAGGGCCTTCGCCCAGGGATTGGCCGAGGCCGTCGCCCCGGTGGCGGTGCGCCTGGTGGACGAGCGGATGAGCACCGTCACCGCGGCCCAGTCCATGCGCGCCTCGGGCGTCTCGTCGAAGAAGGGGCGCGGCCGGATCGACCAGGCCGCGGCCGTGGTCATCCTGCAGAGCGCCCTGGAGACCGAGCGGGTGTCCGGTCGGGCCCCGGGGGAGTGCGTCGAGACGGCCGCCCGATAGCGGTACGGTAACGTTCCGCTTCGGACGGCGCCGTTCGAACACCGAGCCGTACGCCGGAGACGGCAGTTCGGACAGCGGCGTCCGTGAGTACCGCAACCGGCTGCCGTCCGACGGCTCTAGGGGATCGATGACTGAGTATGGCCGGGGCACCGGCTCCGAACCGTGGCACCCCGAAGACCCCCTCTACGGGGACCAGGGGTGGAACGACGGAGCGCACCACGGACCCCAGCAGGGGACCCAGCACGGCGACTGGGACACCTACGGCGGACAGCAGCAGTACCACCCCCAGCACCAGCGGCACCAGGGCCACCAGCAGCCCGGCTACGGTCAGCAGGACTGGGACACCCAGGGCGGCGGGCAGCAGTACGGTCACCAGCAGCAGTACGGCGACCCGTACGGGCACCAGCACCAGCAGCACGGTGATCCCTACGGGCAGCACCAGGAGCAGCACCAGGGCGATCCCTACGGGCAGCACCAGGGGCAGCAGCAGGGCGACCCCTACGGCCAGCAGCACCAGCAGCAGTACGGCGACCCGTACGGGCACCAGCACCAGCAGCAGGGCGATCCCTACGGGCAGCAGCAGGAACAGCAGCAGGGCGACCCGTACGGCGGCGGGCAGTACGCCGACCACACCGGTCACCCCGGAGCCCAGGACGCCCACTCGCGCCACCCCGGGCAGCACGGACACTCCGAACAGCCCGGGCAGCACGAGGAGTACGGGCAGCGGCCCTCGCCGTCCCGGCAGGGGCGGCGCCGCGACGAGCCGGACCCCGGCCCCGGGCCCGACGAGGAGACCGGCTGGGACCCGGGCCCGGACCAGGGCGAGCACGCCTTCTTCTCGGACGACGGCGACGACGAGTACGGCGACGAGGGCGACGGCCGGTCCGGACGCAGGGGCAAGGGCAAGGGCGGCAGGAAGGGCCGCAACGGTGTCGCCTGCCTGACCGTCGTCCTCGTCCTGGTCGGCGGCGTCGGCACGGCCGGCTACTTCGCCTACGACTTCTACCAGAGCCGATTCGCAGCCGCGCCCGACTTCTCCGGTCAGGGCAAGGGCGACACCCAGGTGGAGATCCCCGAGGGCAGCACGCTGGCACAGATGGGCGCCATCCTGGAGAAGGCCGGAGTGGTCAAGAGCCGGCAGGGGTTCGTCGAGGCGTCCCAGGCCAACTCCAAGGCGCAGAGCATCCAGCCGGGCGTCTACATGCTCCGCAAGGAGATGTCCTCGGCGGCGGCCATCGAGATGATGCTCGACCCCTCCAGCCAGAACGCCCTGATCATCGCCGAGGGCAAGCGGGCCTCGGAGATCTACGCGCTGATCGACGAGAAACTCGGCCTGGAGGAGGGCAGCACCGAGAAGGCCGCCGAGAAGGCCGACATCGGCCTGCCCGAGTGGGCCGAGGGCAACCCCGAGGGCTTCCTCTTCCCGGCCAAGTACACGGTCGGCGACAAGACCGAGCCCGAGGACCTGCTCAGGAAGATGGTGGAGCGGGCCGACCGGGAGTTCGAGAAGGCGGACCTGGAAGGCCATGTGGAGCGGCTCGGGCTGGAGTCGCCGCTCCAGGTGCTCACCGTCGCCAGCCTGGTGCAGGCGGAGGGCAAGTACAAGCACGACTTCGTGAAGGTCTCCCGCGTGGTCTACAACCGCCTGAAGCCGGGCAACACCGAGACCAACGGCTATCTGCAGTTCGACTCCACCTACAACTACGCCAAGAACCAGTACACCCTGGACGTGCCCTCGCCCAGCACCATGGCCAAGTTCGACCACCCCTACAACACCTACGCCAAGAAGGGTCTGCCGCCCGGCCCGATCAACAGCCCGGGCGCCGAGGCGCTGCACGCGGCGGTGGAGCCGGCCGAGGGGGGCTGGTACTACTTCGTGTCGATCACCGAGGAGAACACGGTCTTCTCCGACACCTACGAGGAACACAGCCGGCACGTGGAGAAGTACAACGCGGAGCAGGAGAAGAACGGGGAGGGCCAGTGAGCCCGGCCGGAAGGCGCGCGGCGGTCCTGGGATCGCCCATCGCGCACTCCCTCTCCCCGGTGCTCCACCGGGCCGCCTACCGGGAGATGGGCCTGACCGACTGGTCGTACGACCGCTTCGAGGTGGACGAGGACGGCATCGCGCCGTTCCTGGAGAAGCTCACCGCGAGCGGCGGGCAGTGGGCCGGGCTGTCGCTGACCATGCCGCTCAAGCGGGCCGTCATCCCCCTGCTGGACGAGGTCGGCGCCACCGCGGCCTCGGTCGGGGCCGTCAACACCGTGGTCTTCGCCGCGGACGGCCGCCGTCTCGGTGAGAACACCGACGTCCCCGGCATGGTCGCCGCGCTGCGCGAACGCGGCGTGGAAAGCGTTCCGCACGCCGCGGTGCTGGGTGCCGGGGCCACGGCCTCCTCCGCGCTCGCGGCGCTCGCCCGGGTCTGCGCCGGAGAGGTCACCGCGTACGTCCGCAGCCGGGAGCGGGCCGAGGAGATGCGCGGCTGGGGCGAGCGGCTGGGCGTGGCGGTGACGACCGCCGACTGGGCGGACGCGCCGCGGGCGCTGACCGCTCCGCTGGTGATCGCCACCACGCCCGCGGGCGCCGCCGACGCCCTGGCGGCGGCCGTGCCCGAGCGTCCCGGCACCCTCTTCGACGTCCTCTACGAGCCCTGGCCGACCCCGCTGGCCGCCGCCTGGTCCGCACGCGGCGGTCGGGTCCTGGGCGGCCTGGACCTCCTGGTCCACCAGGCGGTCCTCCAGGTCGAGATGATGACCGGCCGCTCCCCGGCCCCGCTGGTCGCGATGCGCGCGGCGGGCGAGGCCGCGCTGGCGGCGCGTACGGCCTGAGAACGGGACCGGTGGCCGAGACGGGCGTCCCGCCTGCTGGACGGACGGCCTGTCCCGCGGTGCGATCGTGAAAAGATCGGGTGCACACACGGGCCTGGACTACTGAGGAGCA